>NZ_JBFNXK010000014.1:0-112201 GCF_046054165.1 Celerinatantimonas marina
GTGGGGTTTCCCCATGTGAGAGTAGGTCACTGCCAGGCACCCATTGAGAGCCCTGTCCATCCGGACGGGGCTTTTTTTATGGCTGTCATTTATCGCCATCTACCGAGTATCCCAAACCATCCCATGCTGGCTCTCCCGGATTGCGCTCCGCTGCATCCGGGCTACGAATAAAGCGGTGTGTCTCGTTCAATCCCGATAATGGTGTAGCCCGGATGCAGATGGTGTCCTATCTCTGGTCGCTTGGATAGAGCAATGTAAAATCCGGGAGCTGACTCAAAGCATA
The DNA here is from genome assembly GCF_046054165.1 of Celerinatantimonas marina. Lineage (NCBI taxonomy): Bacteria > Pseudomonadati > Pseudomonadota > Gammaproteobacteria > Celerinatantimonadaceae > Celerinatantimonas > Celerinatantimonas marina. The sequence continues at coordinate 284 of NZ_JBFNXK010000014.1, forward strand.
ATGAAAGAGAACTACAGATCTGTTCTAATTATTTTTTATGTTTCTCGATGCTCTTGGCAAGACAGACTTGATTTCGACCAAGTGATTTCGCTTGGTAAAGGGCTTTATCGGCTTCATCCAAGAGTTGTTCAAATGTCATTTGGGTATTTCTTAAAGATGAAATACCGAATGAACAGGTTATGGCCGGTAATCTCTCGGATGTGGTCTGTTCGGGTTGAAAGGCAACTTTTTTACGTATTCTTTCGGCTTGATGAGCCGCCTGTTCAAGCTTGGTTTCCGGAAGAATAATAACAAATTCTTCGCCACCAAATCGGGCTAGTAGATCGGTTTGACGGATTTCATTTTTAATGGTATGGGTGACCTGAATAAGGACTTTGTCCCCAATGAGGTGTCCATATTGATCATTTACTAATTTAAAATGGTCAATGTCGATTAGAATCAGTGACAATGGGATTTGGTAACGATGACTTCGATTGATCTCTTCTGTTAGCTTTTCTGCAAATTTCCGACGATTATAGATCCCTGTTAAAGAATCTTTTTGGGCTAGATTTTTGAGTTCCTGATTAGCAATATCAAGTTGTTCTGTCATTCGGGAAATAAAATGCATGAGTCGCTTTAATCGAACTAAATGTTTTGATGGTGCGATGATTAGGCTATTGTTGATATCATTATAATTTTTGTATTCTTTTTTATCTGTTTCACTTATAGCTACGGAAACAATTGTTGCATTTAAAATCTCTTCTTGTGCATGGTGGCTATCGAATTCGCCATAGGTAAAAAAGCCAACCGCAGGAGCGATACTTTTAAACGGTGATATTTCTTGGCGAGCGTCTTCTTTTAGAAAATAGAGTCGACAGCAACAGGAATACACGAAGATTGCTTCAGGCTGAAATGCTTTTAGGGCCTGATAGGAATAACTGAGATCACTCAAAATAGCGTTTATATCACCATAACCAAATTGAACTTGATCGCCTGTTTTTACTTCGGCAAAGAAACGCAATGATTGGTCATCGATAATTTCCAAGGGAACTCGGGCAATCACTTTTTGGTTGCGATGTAGGATCAAAGGAAATTCGACGGAAGTATCAAAAAAATTATTTTTATCAATGTCGATGAAGTGACGGTAAAGTTGGTAAGCCGATTGGTGATCAATCGAGTGTACAATATTGTAATCGGCTGAAGTTATCGTCATGTTATTCCCAAAAGGGATCCAGCCTAGGTAATTAAAGGTTTGGATCCGTAACCGCTCACCACTCAAGGCAACCGCTACGATCCCTTGGTCAAGGATTTGGTGCTTATAAAATACAAAGGTTGATTTATCAATGTTCTGATTTCCAGCCCCACCTCCAAATATGGGGATATTTTTTAAATGGATCTGCATGCCTTGTAAGAGTGGCTGACAGTCGATGGATAGTGGCGTTGCGAGTAATAGCACGCCTTGTAGATGATCATTTTGGCTTAATTGTTCGCCTATCAATTGTCCAGTGTCTAACTCTTGATGCTCTGAAATAGACTGGCTGAATGCCTGTACTTGAGATTGTTTAAAGAAAAGGAATGAGATTACAGTTTGAGCCTGTAGAAATTCTTCAGGACTAATCACTTCTAAAGCTGAGCATCCTACAATAATAGCTTCAGGTAGATGATTGGCAACGGTTTGTTCAATCTCATTCAGCCATTGATGATTGGGATTAGTCGTGTAGATCTGAACTAAGGTACTGTTGCATAGAGTAACAACATCATGATTGACTGAACATAAAGCGTTCAGCTCCCTTTGTAATTGTGGTACTGATTTTACAGTAATTATAAAGTGTTGCATGTTGCTCTCAGATTCGATAGTGGAAGAGCCTCTGCGGCTATCATGGCAGAAGAAGTGCCTCCTCTTACGTTATATTGATTATAAATTAGACGGATTTTTTTGATGAGATTTCTTTAATGACTAAGAAATCTTAAATCAGTTGAGCCTCAATTATCGCGGATAGCGCGGTATCTCTGCGTTTATTAGCCTGTTTAGACAGATTTTCGGGCATCTTATTTTATTATTGACTAAATGATTAATTTAGATGAGGGCATCACAAAAATGATATTTTTCTCCATTTATTATTGATCATCCTATTAGTAATAATTTGAATTTATAAGTCTAGATTCGCAGGTTATTTTTACTTTTGGTAAATCATACGGTTCAGTGATGAGCTGTCATTGCTATCAAAGGAAATGAGGAGCATGCCATGACATCCATTCGGTTGTTATTACGGTTTATCAGTCGTATTTTGTTTGGCCTGATTGTAAGTTGTTATTCAATCGCTACTTATGCTGCAAATTGTACGGCGGCACCAGTGTCAGGTCAGTTGTATTCGATCGTTAATTTAGGTTCAGGGTTGGCTCTGGATGTGAATACTTCAGATACCAGTGCAACACCTAATGTCATTACTTATGAATATTGGGGAGGGACGAATCAGCAATTTTATCTTTATCAACAAAGTGATGGTTACTGGCGGATCCAGTCTGCTTATAACAATATGGATTTAGAAGTGTTGAATGTATCGACATCGGATGGTGCTAACATTGACACTTATGGCTACTGGGGTGGGGAAAATCAGCAGTGGCAGTTGGTTCAGTCAACTACTGGAGCCTTTAACATCAGGGCTCGACATAGTGGTAAATCAGTCACTGTGGCTGGGGCTGAAAATGTAGCTAATGTGTATCAGAATGCTGATGCTGCTGAAAGTTCACAGCGATGGTTTTTTAATCCGGTAAATGGTAGTTGTGGAAGTGCATCTGGTGTAGATGGGTTTGCAAGTCAATCGGGTAGTGATGGCCTTTCGACGACAACAGGAGGGGGAAATACAACCCCAATAAGAGTAACCAGTTGTTCTGCACTTCGAACCGCGTTGTCATCTTCTGCTGCAGCGGTTATACAGATCCCGGATAATACGACAATTGATTGTCATCCAGGAAATCAGCTGGTAGCTGCCTGTCCGTTGGATTGTGCTAATTGGAATGATCCCGGAAAAACCTGGTATCGGCTCCCGACGGATAGTAGTCAGACGTGTGAGAGCTTGGGAAGTTCTTCAAATCATACTGTCAATGTGAACCAGAATGCAACTACGATTTATGTTCACTCCAATAAAACGCTGGAAGGGCTTGGCAGCGGTTCAAAAGTATCCGGAGCCACTTTGTATTTAAGTCATGTACAAAATGTGATTGTTCATAATTTGACGTTAGATGAAATTAACCCCGCCTTAGTCGAAGCTGGAGATGGGATTACGGTGAACGATAGTAGCCATGTGTTTGTTAATCATGTAGCTTTCAATCGAATTAGTGATGGCTTTGTTGATATCTCTAATAGTCATAATGTGACGTTAAGTTGGAATCGTTTCTATGGATATAATTCGGATGTGTGTGCCAATCAGCACTGGTATACAAATTTGGTGAATAATTCGCAGGTGACATTCCATCATAATTTTTGGGATCGGGCTGCAGGCCGAAATCCATTAGTAGAAGGTAATAGTCGTGTTCATTTGTATAATAACTATTGGAAAGATATAACTTATTTTGCTATTGGTGCTCGAGATGGCGGTGAAGTCTTAGCCGAGAATAATTATTTCGAAAATAGTGCTCGGGTACAATGGAATCAGGGAAATGGTTATTTCTCAGCGTCTGGAAATGTCTATACCGGAATCTCAGCAACAGATACTTACAAAGCCACCGGGGATAATGTTTTCACTGACGTTTCGATGTATCCCTATACGTTGGATGATCCTCATAATTTAGGGAGTGCTGTTGATGGAGGAACAGGCCCTCAATAATTGGGCGTCAAATTTTTACTATATTAAAGGGGCATCAAGCCCCTTTATATATAATCTATTTAATTTTGAAAGGTTATTTCATCGAGTCTGTTAAATGTTCGCGCAACAGACCTAACATGATTTTCATCATTTTGGCATTAGTCACCACAATATTTCCGGTTTTCATGTAGTTATAACCACCGGCTACATCGGAAACTAAAGCACCTGCTTCGCGAGCAATGAGTTCACCAGCCGCGATATCCCAAGGTTTTAGGCCTAATTCAAAGAAACCATCTTGGCGTCCTGCTGCGACATAAGCCAGATCTAAAGCTGCCGAACCGGCACGCCGCAGATCCCCACATTCAGCAAAGATAGCTCCAAACATGGCTAGATAAGTTTCAGTTAAGTGTTTTTGTTTAAAAGGGAAGCCTGTCCCAATCACCGTATCCGTCAGATCCCGAGAGTTAGACACTCGAAGCCGGTAACCATTTAATTGAGCGCCATTCCCACGGCTGGCGGTGAATAATTCATTTCGAAGAGGATCATAAATGACCCCATGTTCAGTCTTACCTTTGACGCGTAGCGCAACCGAAACTGCAAAATGGGGAATACCTTTGATAAAATTGGTGGTGCCATCCAGTGGATCAATGACCCATTGACAGTCATTTTCTTGACCCTCAATAATGCCACTTTCTTCTGCAATGATGCCATGCTCAGGGTATGATTTTTGAATGGTATCGATAATGGCTTGTTCGGCCGCTTTGTCGACACTTGTGACATAGTCATTCAAGCCTTTACTTTGAACTTCAACTTTATCGAAATTTTCATAAGCTTTGGCAATGATATTACCGGCATTACGTGCAGCACGAACGCCTATGTTGAGCATAGGATGCATAAATTAACCACCAATTTGAAAAAGAACGTTTGAAACGGCGCGATTATAGGATAAAGCGGATAGTGGAGCAAGTAATAGACTCGGTGTCTTTACATATTTAATGGTTGAATTTTATTCAGATTGAGTGTGTTTCAATGCTCCTTGGATGTAAACGATATAACCTGTCGTGTTTGGTTTTTATCAGCTTATCTCGGATGTAAAGTTCTGGATAGAGCTGTGCTATTATATGGCAGCTTTTTTTATTGGAGTTTGTCATGCTGGATAATATTCGCATCGTGTTAGTCGGAACCAGCCATAGCGGGAATATCGGTTCTGCAGCTCGGGCGATGAAAACAATGGGGCTATCACAATTAGTGTTGGTTACCCCCGATACCGAAGTTGATGGAAAATCAGTTGCGTTAGCGGCCGGTGCGTCGGATGTGTTAGCCAATGTACAAATATTTGACTCTTTAGAAGAGGCGATAGCTCTTTGTGAATTAGTGATTGGAACTAGTGCCAGAAGTCGAACTTTGGAGTGGCCTCTCATTAATGCGCGTCAAGCTGGCGAAATGGTGATCAAAGAGTCATCGGGACAAGTTGCGATTGTGTTTGGTCGGGAGCGCACCGGGTTAACCAATGAAGAACTTCAGCATTGTCATTATCATGTGAATGTAGCGACCAATCCGGAATATAGCTCCCTGAATCTGGCGATGGCGGTACAAATCCTATGTTATGAAGTGCGGATGGCTTATCTGGGTAATCCAGAACCAGAAGCGCGTCATTTCCCCGATAATCTTGATATGGAAAATTTCTACGATCATCTTCACGAAGCATTGTATGAAATCGGCTTTATTGTTCCCAAACATCCGGGCAAAGTGATGGAAAAAATGCGCCGAATGTTTAATCGGATTCGTATGGAGCAGAATGAGCTGAATACGATGCGAGGTATTTTAACGGCTATTATCCGCACGGCGCATGGGAAAACGATAAAACCTGACTAAATTACTCGGTTAAATACTTGACTGAAATACTCGGGTATGTGACGATAAGTGTAATTTCACGCTATGGGAAAGGTATTATGCGCTTAACATCTAAAGGTCGCTACGCAGTTACAGCCATGTTAGACGTTGCTCTTCATTCTGATAAAAGTCCGGTACCGCTGGCCGATATTTCTGAGCGACAGGGGATTTCATTGTCCTATTTGGAACAGCTGTTTTCGCGTTTGCGTAAACAAGGTTTAGTCAGTAGTGTTCGTGGCCCCGGTGGCGGTTACCGATTAGGCCTTGATGCTGACAAAATTGCGGTTAGTATGGTTATTCACGCTGTTGATGAATCTATTGATGCGACTCATTGCAAAGGGGCCGGATCTTGTCGGGATGGTGAACGTTGTTTGACTCATTCATTATGGGAAAATTTAAGTAATCGCATTTCTGCATTCCTAGATGGTATTACCTTAGGAGAGCTAATGAATGAGCATGAAGTGGAACAGGTTATGGCCTCTCAGGAACAACGCATGAATAGCCATGCGGGTCAAAATGGTTCAATGAATATAGATGTAAGATTATAAAGATCTGTCCGCCTTTAATGTGACAGACAGAGTGCTTTGGAGAATAAGAGATGAATCTGCCGATTTATTTTGATTACTCAGCAACTACACCGGTTGATCGGCGCGTTGCTGAAAAAATGATGGGATTTTTGACACAAGACGGTGTATTTGGCAATCCGGCCTCCCGTTCACATCGATTTGGCTGGCAAGCTGAAGAAGCGGTTGATATTGCGCGTAATCAAATTGCAGATCTGATTGGTGCGGATCCGCGTGAAATTGTGTTTACATCAGGGGCAACGGAATCAGATAACTTAGCCATTAAAGGCGCTGCTCATTTTTATGGCAAAAAAGGTAAACATGTTATTACCTGTAAAACCGAACATAAGGCGGTACTCGATACTTGTCGTCAATTAGAACGAGAAGGATATGAAGTCACTTATCTTGAACCTGAATCAGATGGCTTGATTGATTTAGACAAGCTTGCAGCCGCAATGCGTGATGACACTGTTTTGGTGAGCATTATGCACGTGAATAATGAAATCGGTGTCATTCAGGATATCGCTAAAATTGGCGAAATGTGTCGTGAACGTAAAATCGTATTTCATGTCGATGCGGCGCAAAGTGCCGGTAAAGTGGCGATTGATTTAGCAAATTTGAATGTCGACTTAATGTCGTTGTCGGCGCATAAAGTGTATGGACCTAAAGGGATCGGTGCGCTCTATGTTCGCCGTAAACCTCGGGTTCGTATTGAAGCACAGATGCATGGCGGCGGTCATGAACGTGGGATGCGTAGTGGAACGTTGCCGACTCATCAGATTGTCGGTATGGGTGAAGCTTTCCATCTGGCTAAAGAAGAATTAGCGGCAGAGTCAGCACGATTACTGGCATTGCGTAATCACTTTTGGAACGGCATTAAAGATATCGAAGAAGTGTATGTGAACGGCAATATGGAACAGCGCGTTCCTGGCAATCTGAATGTGAGCTTTAACTATGTTGAAGGTGAATCACTGATGATGGCACTCAAAGATTTGGCGGTTTCATCCGGTTCTGCCTGTACTTCTGCAAGTTTGGAACCGTCATATGTATTGCGTGCAATTGGTCGTAATGATGAATTGGCACATAGTTCGATTCGGTTTTCATTTGGTCGTTTTACCACCGAAGAGGAAGTGGATTACGCAATTAAAGTGATTCACGAAGCCATTGGTCGTCTCCGGGAAATGTCTCCGTTATGGGATATGTATAAATCTGGAGTAGACCTGAATCAGGTTGCGTGGGCGCAGCACTAATCGTGCGAATTTGAGGAGATAAAATTATGGCATATAGCGATAAAGTCATTGATCATTATGAAAATCCACGCAATGTTGGTACATTTGCAGATGATGATCAATCTGTAGGTACCGGTATGGTCGGCGCTCCTGCCTGTGGTGATGTGATGCGTTTGCAACTTAAAGTGAACGGAAATGGGGTCATTGAAGATGCCCGTTTTAAAACTTATGGATGTGGTAGTGCAATTGCATCGAGCTCACTGGTGACCGAATGGGTAAAAGGTAAAACACTGGATGAAGCGGCTGAGATTAAAAATACCACTATTGCAGAAGAGCTGGCACTTCCACCGGTGAAAATTCACTGTTCTATTCTGGCTGAAGATGCCATTAAGGCAGCGATCGCAGATTACAAAAAGAAAAATGTTCAGTAAGCGATAATTAAAGGAGTGTGGTGATGGCGATTACAGTCACTGAAGCTGCAGCCAACCATATTAGCCATTATTTGGAAAACCGGGGCAAAGGCCTCGGCATTCGCCTTGGAGTTAAAACTTCAGGGTGTTCTGGTATGGCATATGTTTTGGAATTTGTTGATGAATTATCCAATGATGATCAAGTTTTCCCAAGTCATGGGGTTCAGATCATCGTGGATGAAAAAAGTCTAGTGTATCTTGATGGGACGGAATTGGATTTTGTTAAAGAAGGGCTGAATGAAGGCTTTGAATTTAATAATCCGAATATCAAAGATCAATGTGGTTGTGGTGAAAGCTTTAACGTTTAGTCGAATCAAATCACTCACCGGGGAGTCGCATGAACTATTTTGAATTATTTTCCATTGAGCCCGGTTTCGCTATCGATAAAAATACCTTATCCGCTCGTTTTAGACAGTTACAAAGTCAATATCATCCCGATAATTTTGCCGGTGGCGATGATCGGGAACAAGCATTAGCCCTTCATAAAGCATCAGAAATTAACGAGGCTTATCAGGCATTATTACATCCGGAGAGCCGGGCTCAGTATATGCTGTCTCTGGTGGGTATCGATATTTCAGCAGAACAGCAAACCTTGCAGGATATGGACTTTTTAATGTCACAAATGGCACTGCGGGAAGAACTGGAATCCATTGAAAAATTGGATGATCCGGAATCTGCGATGGAGCGGTTTTCTGCAAAGTTAAAGCAGCAACAACAGCAACTGGAAGCTGATTTTGTGACGGCTTATCAGCAACAGGCTTATACGAAAGCAGCGGATTGTGTTCGTAAAATGAAGTTTTATATCCGCTTGCGTGAGCAATTAAGACAATTAGAAGATAAGCTTCTCGACTTATAGGGCATTATGGCGTTACTTCAAATTGCGGAGCCGGGTCAGGCTGCCGCGCCTCATCAACATAAACTTGCAGTTGGAATCGATTTAGGAACGACTAATTCATTGGTTGCAACTGTCCGCAGTGGCAAAGTGGATACGCTGCCTGATTCACAGCAGCGACATATTTTCCCATCGATTGTTCGTTATCAACAAGAACTGATTACGACAGGTTTTGAAGCACAACAACATACCGTCGATGATGCGGCGAATACGATTGTCTCGGTGAAACGATTATTAGGGAAAAGTATGTCTGAGTTAGATACTCAGATGTTTCCTTACGTATTTGATTTAACATCGAATGTTCCGGCCATGCGTACGGAATTCGGGATTGTGAATCCGGTGCAGGTCTCATCCGAAATATTAAAGGCTTTGGCTGAGCGGGCGCAGAGCACTTTGGGGGGCGATCTTGATGGCGTGGTGATTACCGTCCCTGCTTATTTTGATGATGCTCAGCGCCAAGGCACCAAAGATGCGGCGCAATTAGCCGGATTGCATGTATTGCGATTATTAAATGAACCGACCGCAGCGGCGATTGCCTATGGACTGGATAGTCAGGATGAAGGCGTGATCGCCGTTTATGATTTGGGTGGTGGTACCTTTGATATTTCTATCTTACGTTTAAGTCGTGGTGTTTTTGAAGTCTTAGCGACCGGTGGCGATTCGGCGCTGGGAGGCGATGACTTTGATGCCGCAATTGTTGATTGGATTGTGGAACAATCGGGGATTGAAGATCTATCTGGGGTTGGCGTTCGTCGTGAACTGCAGCGCTTGGCTACTCAAGCTAAAATTGATTTATCAGCTAATGATTCAACGGTGATCACTCTGCAATATGGGCATTTAAGCTGGCAGGGAGAGTTAACCCGAAGTGCGTTTGAAACATTGATTGCGCCGTGGATTAAACGGACGATAACCGCCTGTCGTCGGGCGATTCGAGATGCAGATATTGAGCTGGATGAGATTACCAATGTGGTGATGGTGGGTGGTTCTACTCGAGTTCCGTTAGTGCGGCAACGAGTTGGGGAGTACTTTGGCCGGCCTCCAATGACTGATATCGATCCGGATCGAGTGGTTGCCTTAGGTGCAGCATTGCAGGCTGATATTTTAGTTGGAAACAAAAAAGACAGCGACTTACTCTTGTTGGATGTGATCCCGCTTTCTTTGGGGATTGAAACGATGGGGGGGCTTGTCGAAAAAATTATTCCCCGGAATACCACGATCCCGGTGGCTCGAGCTCAAGAGTTCACGACCTTTAAAGATGGACAAACAGCAATGGCGATTCATGTATTGCAAGGCGAGCGTGAATTAGTCGAAGCTTGTCGTTCTTTGGGGCGTTTTACTTTGACCGATATTCCGCCGATGGCGGCAGGTGCAGCCCATATTCGAGTAACTTTCCAAGTTGATGCCGATGGTTTGTTGTCGGTTACGGCGATGGAAAAAATGACAGGAGTGCATGCCTCGATCCAAGTGAAACCATCCTATGGACTTGCAGAACACCAGATTGCGGATATGTTGAAAGATTCGATCTCTAATGCTCAGGTCGATATAGAAGCTCGAATGTTAAAAGAGCAGCAGGTTGAAGCCGCTCGCATACTGGAAAATATGCGCTCAGCTCTGGATGCCGATCAGGCATTACTTAGCGCTGAGGCGTTGCAATTGATCCGGCAGGCCATGGATGAGTTAGTCGCTGTATCATCAGAAAGTGATGTGCATGCGATTGAACAAGCGATTGAAAAGCTCGACCATGTCTCAGCGGATTTTGCAGCTAAGCGAATGGATCATTCAATTCGAGAGGCCTTAAGAGGCCAGAATATTGATGGGATTTAATATGCCTAAAGTTATTTTTCTTCCTAATGAAAAGCTATGTCCTGAAGGTGCTGTAGTCGAAGCGCAACCAGGTGAAACGGTCCTCGATGTTGCTTTACGCGATGGGATCGAGATTGAGCATGCTTGTGAGAAATCATGTGCATGCACGACCTGTCATGTCATTATTCGAGAAGGTTTCGACTCACTCAAAGAAAGTGATGAACTTGAAGATGATATGTTGGATAAAGCATGGGGACTTGAATCTGAGTCCCGGTTGGGATGTCAGGCTGTGATCGCTGACGAAGATTTAGTAGTGGAAATCCCTCAATATACAGTGAATATGGTTTCAGAAAATCATTGATACGGATAGATTTTGTATCAAGTGTTTAGGCCTGTTTTAGGTCAGAAGAGGAAAGTTATAGAGCGAGTGTGACGGGTTAGTTCAACTCATTTAACGCTGAATATTATTCAATCAATTCCGGGAGAGACAGATGCAACTAAAGTGGAGCGATATTCAAGAGATCGCTATCGAGTTGTCAGAGCAGTTTCCTGATCAGGATCCACTTCAAGTAAGATTTACGGATTTACACCGTTGGATAACTGAATTAGATGAATTCGATGATAACCCTGAACGGAGTAATGAACAGATTTTGGAAGCTATTCAGCAGGCCTGGATAGATGAAACCGATTAGTTAAAATAAAGCCACAGCTTGCTGTGGCTTTATTTGTTTTAAGAGAAAAGGAAGGAGTTATGTCGCAAATGTACGTGTCACTATCCCAGCAACCGGCCCCATCAAAATGGGGAAATAATGCTATGCTTTCTTTTATCAGTGATGGAGCGATTATCCATATTGGTGAAGCAAAACAGCAGAGTGACATACTGCGATTGGTTCAAAAAGCTGCCCGTAAATTGGTTGGACAGGGGATTAGTGAAGTTCAACTAGCCGGTGGGGATTGGAACTTAGAATTATGTTGGGCGTTTCAACAGGGTTTTTACACACCGAAAGAAAATACGGCGATCGATTTTCCGACGCTACCGGGAAATGATCAACAAGAGTTGGAAAATCGTATCCGTGTCATTCATTGGGCCCGAAAACTTATCAATATGGGGCCGTCGAAATTATATCCGAGAACCTTGTGTGACACTGTAGCGTCCTTTATTCAAGAACTGGCTCCAGAACATGTGACCTATCAAGTGATTGAAGGTGAGTCGTTACTGGAACAGCAGTTTTATGGCATTTATGAGGTCGGCCGAGGAAGTCAGAAAGTTCCGGCTATGTTGCAGCTTGACTATAATCCAACCGGCAATGCTGACGAACCTGTGGCCGCAGCGTTGGTGGGAAAAGGGATCACGTTTGATTCCGGGGGATATAGTCTGAAACCCAGCAGTGGCATGGTCACGATGAAGAGCGATATGGGGGGGGCTGCCACGGTCAGTGCTGCTCTGGCATTGTCTATTTGTCGGGGCCTGCATAAACGGGTGAAATTATTTATTTGTAGTGCCGAAAATCTGGTATCGGGAAATGCCTTCAAATTAGGGGATGTGATTGAGTATCGCAATGGGGTGAGTGTCGAGATCTTAAATACGGACGCTGAAGGTCGATTAGTTTTAGCCGATGGTCTGATTTGTGCCAGCGAAACGAACGCCCCTCTCATTATTGATGCGGCTACATTAACTGGAGCGGCCAAAGTAGCTGTTGGTCGCGATTTTAATTCGGTATTGGGATTGGATCAGAGTTTAGTGCATCAGGCGCTCGATGCCGCAGGAAATGAACAGGAATATGCTTGGGCGTTACCGTTAGAATCCTGGCATGTGGATGCTCTGAGTTCTGCCTTTGCTGATATTGCAAACGTCCATAGTGGGGATGGGCATCCGGGAGCGAGCACTGCCGCTGCATTTTTATCCAAATTTGTTGAAACTCCGGAGCAGGGATGGGTGCATTTTGATTTATCAGGTTCTTATCAGGCGAGTGCAAACGAACTTTGGGCCGCCGGGGCTAAAGGTCATGGCATACGAACTATTAGCTATTTGTTAACGAAATTGCCATAATTGGTGTTTCGTAGTAAATAAAGTAACAAGTATAACTAAGGAATGTGAATGGCATTAGAACGTACACTATCAATTGTTAAACCCGATGCAGTAAAAGCGAAGCATATTGGTGATATTTATCAACAACTCGAAGCATCGAATCTAAAAATCGTCGCTGCTAAAATGCTGCATCTAACGAAAGCACAGGCTGAAGGCTTTTATGCTGAACATGAAGGAAAACCATTCTTTGAAGGATTGGTTGACTTTATGATGAGTGGCCCGATTATGGTTCAGGTGCTGGAAGGGGAAAATGCGATTAAAGCGTATCGCCAATTGATGGGCGCGACTGATCCAAGTCAGGCTGCAGATGGAACGTTGCGGGCTCGCTTTGGTTCCAGTGTCGGTAGCAATGCCACTCATGGCTCTGATTCTCCGGAATCTGCATCTCGGGAAATCGCGTATTTTTTTAGCGATGATGAGGTTGTGGGTTAGGTTGATAGCCCGATGACGGAGGCTATTGATTTAGCCTCCGTTTTCTCATTCAAGTATCATCAGCAAGTGGTCGATATCAGTTCAACCGGCGTTTCGCGTTGGTAAGTTGTGATGACATTACCAGTCAATTCCTTGTCGGGCCTTTAGTCCAGATTCAAAAGCATGTTTTCGAGATTGTACTTCACTGACGGTATCGGCAATTTCGATCAATCGACGGTGTGCCCCTCGTCCAGTAATAATGACCGACATTTTTTCAGGGCGTTTTTGGATGACATCGATGACTTCGTCTAAGTCAATATAATCGTAATTCACCATGTAGGTCAGCTCATCGAGTAAAACGACATCTAAATTAGGATTGGTCAACATGGTTTTCCCCTGTTGCCAGACCTGTTGTGCAGCAATCTGATCGGTCTCTCGATTCTGTGTTTCCCAGGTAAATCCCGTAGACATGACGGCAAATTCGACGCCATGTTGTTGCAGTAAATTTCGTTCACCACAGGCCCAGTTTCCTTTGATAAACTGGCAAACTCCCGCATTTTGCCCATGCCCGATAGCTCGGGTAATCATCCCGAAGCCTGATGTCGATTTACCTTTTCCATTGCCAGTAATGACTAAGAGTAGACCTCGTTCCTCGGTAGCTTGGTTGATTTTGGCATCGACCTGATCTTTGATTTTTTGTTGGCGTTGCTGGTAGCGTGTATCGTTCATGAGCTTGATCTACATGTTAAAAAATGTATGTAGGTACTATAAAATATCCCGGCATACAATACAAAAACGCCTGCAGAATGCAGGCGTTGGCGTGATTAAAGCGTATCAATATAGTGCCACATTTGCTCGAGTGGCTCTTTAAAACTGGCGTTGAGAAGTGGAAAACGATGGAACGTTTTGGGATCCAGCGAAATTTGCTCAACATGAAATCCAGCACGGGTTCCATAACGCTTCCACGGATTGCGGCAGAATAACCGAAACCAGCGTTCAATGAAAAATCCCAATTGTTTCGGCGTATACGTTTGGCCATATCCTTGCATTAGTAAATCAATGAGAATACTTTTAGGCCACATCTGCCGAATCAGATAACTATCCATAATACTGTCACAGATAATATATGGCATTAAATCTTCTTCGTCAGTTTGCTCTGTTGGTCGTAGTTCAGCCGTTGGTTGCTGGACATTGATTTGGTACAGTGCCGGAATGGTCAGACGATGGAATCCATGCTTACCATCGATCGGAAGTCCTTGTTTTTCCAGCCAACTATTGAGCTTTCTGATCCGCGTTTTAGACAGCCCGGAAACAACCGATAATACGCCGGAGGTATCACCATCCATGGTGGCATAGCCGAGAGCGGATTCTGATAAGTTGGAGGTAGCTATCAGTAATTTATTTTCTCGGTTTGCCAGCATCCAAACTCCGGGACTCCGAGTTCGGGCTTGAATATTCTGCAAGGCAATATCGTCATCTTCCCAGTTGAGTGGATGCTCAGGGTAGACTGCATTGACTAAGTGAATATAACCGTCAACTAATTGTTGCACATTCCAGTGATGGAAAGTGGCTCCGATATTTTCAGCAACAGCCTGCGCGGCATTGAAGGTTACAGCTGAACTATTATCGGTTCCCTGATATAGACACACTAACACTTTCGGCATGACATAACGGCGTAGCCAGGTGCCGTAATCGCCTAATTCATCACTGTACTCAGGGATGGCTTCTAACCATTTTGTTGGTAGTTTTTGCCGATAATCAGTCGCACCGAACTGATGTAAGGCCAAATAGTGAGATAGATAAACTAATGTCGCTGCAAGTCCTGAATCGGCGCCACCTGACATACTGACGACGAATCCTTCAGTGTGTGTGCGTTGCATCCAATCCCAGAGTCCATTGGCTAATGCATAACAGATTTCACTATGATCCTGATCGTCATCGTTTAAATCGTCCCAAAACTCATGTAGTAAATTATTATCGGCGATCGTTATGGAGGGGGTATGGTTCCAATTCGGGATTTGAGTCGTGAGTTTGAGAGAGAGTTTAACATCCCATTGTTGTTGATGGTTGTTGATGGCCTCACTACTAATAATTCGGGTCACCCGGTTAGCGCTTAGATTGACGACCACATAGTTGAGTAAAACATCTTGACAGTTAAACCGGTCACCATAGGAAACCATTCGGCCTTCGGAGGCAATCATACAGCCTGCGTCAAAAATGCTGGTTCCGTTTTCTGTTCCATTCAGATTCGCGTAAGCATAGGTCACCCCAAAGGCTCGTGATCCTTCCAGAATAAATTGTTCCCGAATATCAAATTTTCCGACCGCAAAATGAGAAGCACTTGGATTTAAAATGATGTCGACGTTTCGCTGATAAAGATCGCGCCCGGGGCGATTACTAATCCAGGAGTCTTCACAGGTTTCAAAACCGATCCGGACACCGAGACTATCGATCACAATATTTCCCATCGGTACCTGATAGTGAGGATGGGTGATTACCTGATCACGAGGCCAGGCTTCAAACCAGCGGGGTTCATAATGGAGCCCATTACGAGCCAAAAACTGTTTACACGTGAATCCGTGTAATCCTGTTGCACTGAAAATAGCGGATGCATTATAAACTTGCCCACCGGGATACAATAGCGGCAGCCCTAATGCAATTAGCATCGGAGTTTGATACTTTTGTCCCAGCATTGATGTGGCCTGAAGCACTTGTTCGAGTGCGTTGGCCGTCGCTTCATGAAATTCTTGAAATGTGAAATTATCTTCACAGCCATATCCGGTTAATGCCAGTTCCGGCATTAACAAAATATTGGCATTTGCCTGATAGGCTTTTTCAATTGCTTTTATAATACGCTGGGTATTTCCTGCAAAATCGAAAGGAAGTTGCCGCAGGGAAGCTGTTGCTATGGTTAAATAATCGGCCATGATCGTTCCTATGATTAAGCCCAAGTCACGTTATAAACCTTTTTAAGGTAATCAACGAACTGCTCATCTTCACATAAAGTTTTTCCTGGTGCATCTGAAATCTTAGCGACTGGGCGGCCATTGACATGAACCAGTTTCATAACGATGTTGAGGCTTTGGACGCCTTTAATATCATTCGATAAATAAGTACCGATGCCAAATGAGACTCGGATCCGTCCCTGAAAATAACGATAGATGTCCATCATCTGTTCAAAATTCAAACCATCACTAAAGACGATGGTTTTAGTCATTGGGTCAATGCCTAGATTTTCATACATTTTAATCGCTTTGTCGCCGAAGACTTTAGGGTCACCGGAATCATGGCGAATGCCATCAAATAATTTGGCAAAATAAAGGTCGAAATCACGGACGAATGCATCCATCCCGATGACATCTGTTAATGCACATCCAAGGCGTCCTCTAAATTCTTTGACCCAACATTCCAAGGTGTGTTTCTGGGAATTAGCCAGCTGGATCCCCACTTGCTGGGATAGCATAAATATTTCATGAGCCATCGTACCAATGGGGGTAAGTCCTAACTCTTTGGCAAGGTACATATTCGAGGTGCCGGTAAATACATTCGGCAACTGATCTTTCATCATTTCAACCATACGGTATTGTGCTGCTGAACTGAAACGACGACGCGTTCCAAAATCAGCAAACGTCAGATGATAGGCTCCATCAAGCTTGATTTGTTGCTTGAGCCAACTTACTTTTTCATCAACCCGTTGTTCGACATCCGCAAATGTTTTATCTGGAAAATTATTGCGGTTATAGACTTCAGAAATAGTTGAAAGTACTGGCATTTCAAAATTATTGATATGCATCAGCGGGCCACGAGCCCGAATGGATAGTTGATTATTTTCCTCACTGACATCCAAAAAACGGGTTTGATAGGACCACATCCGGACCCATTCGATAAAGTCTTTGGTGTACCAGGGAATGGTTTCCAGCCATTGGATTTCATCCGCTGTGAATCCCAGACCGTTTAGATTTTCGAGTTCGCGTTCAATTTCATCCCGATAAGGACGCAGATCGATATCGTTGCGAACCACCAGTTTGTATTCGGCATCTTCAACATATGGATACTGATGCATGAAACATTGCCACATGTTCATTTTATAAAAATCGTTATCTAAAGCCGAAAAGTTGAGCGGGTGATGGAACAGCTCTGTTGGTGTTGGCATCGCATTTCCTTAGTTGACTTGAGGTCAACATCGTTCAGTGTTTGCCAGCATGCCGTACATTGACAAATACTTATAATCTAAATCCGATTAGGATCAGATGCTTGGAATTAGGCATCGATCAATCGTTGCTTTAATTGAGTTTAGGTCGCTACAAGGCAGAGGTACTGAATTAGAAAGAATTGTATCTAATGTTTGATTTAACGATATGTTAGTAATACAGATTGTTCTGAATAAATTGCTATTTGTCTGTTTTAACTTCGAAAAACGCAACACTAAAATACCAACAGCCCTTGATGCAGCTACCCCTGATCTTATTTTCTCAAACGACAGGGGGCTATAATATCAAGAAGTTGCTCAATCAGGTACGTTCAAAATAGATAACTCCTGAGAGTTTATTCCATGGCTTGTATTTTAAAGGATATATGGGGATCAGAAGATCATCAGTAAGTCATGGATGGTTAAAAAAACAGCAGAATATCTGTGTTGTGGGATTCAACTCCCGTGAGAATAAGAATATCATAGCCCCTTCTTTTGAAAGGTTGGTAGGGATATCTATCAGACCTGGCAAGCTTCTGTGAGCGTTAGTTTATTGAGATATAATCTATCACAGTGAATAAATTTGATAAGGATATTGATTTTGCCTATTCGGTCGATGCAATTTTGGCAGCTGCGTTCGTATAAATTATGGTTGATGTGCACGCTGTTATTTGTCGCGTTTTTTACAGTAAGCTGGTTGGCTTATCAGGTTGCGCATGATTCTTTAAATGAGCAAATTGAAGAGCAGTCACTGCCATTAACTAGTGATAATATTTATTCACAAATCCAACAGGATTTACTGCGACCTATCTTTATTGCATCTTTGATGTCTCATGATACTTTTGTTAAAGATTGGGCTTTGCAGCCTCATCATGATCAAGCTGCGATGGTACGTTATCTTACTGCGATTCAACATCGTTTTGGAACGACATTAACTTTCTTTGTTTCCGATCGCAGTGGACGTTATTACGATTATCTGGGCAGTGATCGGATCCTTCCATTGGAACAGCCGGAACATCAGTGGTATCAGCTGGCAAAGCATCTGCCTGAAAATCAAAGTTATCGAATTACCACCGGGATCGATCCGGAACGTCCCGGACACTTGGATATTTTTATCGATCATAAAGTTTACGATTATGAGAATCGGTTTCTAGGTATTATCGGGGTTGGTTTATCCGTTACCAAATTAAAAGAGTTAATTGAGCATTATCAGCAGCGTTATCAGCGTTATATTTATTTTGTGGATCGTCAGGGCAATGTTGTGCTTCATGGGGAACGCCATAATGACTTGGCACCATTAAATTCCAGGGAGGGCATGAGGGCGCTGGCTCCGAAATTATTGAGTGAACCCAGTGGCTCCTATTCCTATCTTAAAAATGGGCTTCCCGTATATTTGAATGCGCGTTTAATTCCTGAATTTGACTGGTATTTGATTGTTGAACAGCACGAGCATCATGCGATTAAGGATATCTCAAGAACCTTTATTATTAACATATTCATTAGTATTGTAGTGACGATTATCTTTATGATTGTGCTGCGATTGACAATGGGAAAATATCAGCGCCAGTTGGAAAAAATGGCATCGACCGATAAGTTGACCGGTGTGATTAATCGGCAGATGTTACCGATCCTTTATAAACAGTTGATGGGATATCTAGCTCGGAGTAAAGCCCCGGTTTCATTACTGATTTTTGATATCGATTATTTTAAGTTGGTCAATGATCAATATGGGCATAATGCTGGTGATGATGTCTTAAAATGCGTAGCGCAACGTCTTGGTCGGCAAGTGCGTAAACAGGATATTATCTGTCGCTGGGGAGGCGAAGAATTCCTGGTATTATTAACGGATTGTACGTTGCAACATGCCAGTCAAATTGCAGACAATATGCGAGTGGCTATTCGAAGCCAACCGATTGTAACTGAGGATTCGGCTATTTCTATCACGTTGAGTGGTGGCGTCACGTTGATCCGTGATGAAGAACCATTGATCCAGGCCGTAAAGCGGGCTGATGAAGCACTGTATCAAGCCAAACAGAGTGGACGGGATCAGATTCGACAGAATTAGTTTAGCCTGCATTGAATCTAATATTGATAAATAGTCCGTGGTTCATTTCTAGTGGGACAGGGCTTTCAACATCAAGGCGATGAGGCGATCTATTGCGGATGGCTTGGTTTAGCAATGACTCGGCGCTATTCTTTTTTCATCGGTGCTTGTTTTGTAGGCGGAGCAACAATTGTTGCTCCGCCAAACTACATCAATTCCAATGGTTCAGATTTTTCTCGGGACTATGGGCCGGGAAGATTATCGAATTTGCTGAATATAATTCATCCAAGATTGGCTGGATGACGCATATTGTTCTGATCGTTTGGCTTGTTTAAAAAATTGTTCCGCCTGAGTGTATTTTTGTAACTGGGTAGCGGCAATACCTTTTAAAAGATCGATTCGAGGGGACTGAACATGTCGTTCAGCCAGAGTGGCGTTCTGTAACAGCTCTTTCCAGCGTTGCTGGTTCGCCAGTAATGACAAGTATTGGTGATAATTTTGTCGGGTAGGTTCTAGCTGGCAAAGTTGTTGATAGCGGTCGATGGCTTGATCAAATTGTCTGGCTTGGATCCAAAGTCCGGCTAACCAACGTACGTGGCTGATATTGGCTTTGACCACATGTTTATCAATTCCATCATCCAGAACCTGAGCGGCAAGATATGGAATTTTAGCCGTGTTGGCTAGTTGTGCGAGCAGCTGATAATGATCTGTACGATTAAATAGCCCTCGTTGCCATGCGAGTCGCATCGTTGCTAATGCCGCTTTAGATTGATGGTTTCGCATTTGCAGGGCGGCCAATTGCTGCCATTGCTGCATGGATTGAGGATCTAGTTCGACTAAATGGGATTGCCATTGGATAGCCTGTGGCCAAGAATGATTAGCAATAGCTAATGCGACCCCGAGATTATACCAATTTTGAGGTGGATTGTTGCGCATGCTGAAAGCTTGTCGCATGGCCGCCAATCCATCAGTCCAGTGTTTTAATTGATATTGACCAAAAGCTAATAATTGATAATGACGGGCTTTTTGTTGCTCCGGTGGCGCTTGTTTAAACCATTGTTGCAAGTGGATCACTCCCTGTTGCCAATGCTCAAGATTGAGATCCAGCTGAGCGAGCGTCAACAGTAATGATAGTTGCTGGGCTTCGGGTAAGACCTTGCCTTGATAGGCCTGATTAAAATAGGGATAGGCCTGCGAGTAGTGATCTTCTGCCAGCGCAATCCGCCCCAAAGCAAGTTGAGCCAACGCTTGAGGATAAGATGGACGATCATTAGAGCCTAAACGTTTTAAATAATCGTTTAGGTAGATTTTGGCCTGAGGGTAGAGTTGTTGTTCAATCAGTTTATCAGCCTGTTGTAGTTGTTGATAATCGTAGGCTGATAATTCAGCGGCCTGAAGGTTCAGGCTTATGAAGAGCCAAATGAGTGACAAAACCCATAAGATCCGTTGCATCGTTTATTTCTCCAACTTAAACGCTAAGGTCTGGCGAGCCTGAAAAGCAATGGCTTTTCCCTGAAACTGTTTCGGCTGGAATCGCCAGCCATAGACGGCTCGTTTCACGGCATTATCAAAAATATGTTCAGGATTCGCTTTAACAACCTGAATGCTCCCTGGCTTAACTCGACCATCCGGCAAAATTGTGAATTCGATCGTAACATCCCCCTCGATTCGATGTCGAAGTGCTCGCTGCGGGTATTGCGGTGGGATCTGAGAGACCGCAACTGGGTTATCTTCAATAGCGCTCGACACTTGAACATTCGTCAAACTTCCGACACTGGCACTGAGCTGAATGTCACTACTGCTGAGTTGTTGATTCAATGCTATATTGACGGCGTTAACCTGAGGGGTATTCACCGGGTTACTCGTCCCTGCATTGACGGTGGGCAGGCTAGGCATCTGCGCCATTTTAGGCGGCGGTGGAGGGGGTTCTCGACGTTGCCGGGTCTGCAGGGACTGCGTACCATTATTGGTAAGTGTTAGATGAATCGCTTCGCTTCGCTCGGTGTCGGGATGACCGTTGACACCGATAAGTTGGCCTAGAAACAGGAAGAACGCGAGGCTTAAAGCCAATCCCGGAATTAAAAATAATACAGCTTGGCGCATCTTAATTCGCCACCCCTTTCTGGGTTGCCACACTGTAAGTAATTCCAGCTTCCCGAATAATATCGATCACATCGATGAGGTGACCGGTTGACGTTTGGGTGTCAGCTTCGATCACGACGGCCAGTTTCGGATTCGTCGCTTTGAGTTGATTTAACGAAGCCGATAAGAGTCGTTTATCGATTTGCTGATGGTTGAGCCAAATATCGCCACTGGCAGAGATCCCAATCAATTGGGCGCTTTGGCTTTTGGCTGAACCGGTTTGGGCGACCGGGCGGTTTACTTCAATTCCCGATTCCTGCACAAATGAAGTCGATACAATGAAGAAAATTAACATGATAAAGACGATGTCTAACATGGGGGTTAGATCAATCTGGGCTTCATCGGCATCTTGTTGCTGAAATAAACGGTTGCGTCTCATGAATAATCACTCGCTCCTGTCTGCTGGCTGAGCATCTGTCGTTGGTGGATGCTCCAGCGCTGCAGATGGGTATATAAAATCAAAGCCATCACTGCGATAGCCATCCCTGCCATAGTTGGTAACGTCGCTTTGGCAATACCTCCGGCCATGAGTTGAGGATCGGCACCGTTATCAAGTGCCAGCGTGTCAAATACTTGGATCATCCCCGTGACCGTTCCCAATAAACCAATGAGAGGGCAGAGGCTAATCAGTACCCGGATTAACGGGAGTTGTTGCTGAAGCTTTAAATCTAATTCACAGTAGGGCTTGAGCCAGCTCAGTGACTGGCGTTGCCCTTGGATCTGGTACAGAGTCTGTTGTTTCAGCTTTGGGTATAGCATGTTGCGAAACCAGTAACGCTCAAGCAAGAGTGTCATCAAAATGCAGCATAGCCCTAAGAGGGTATAAAGGACCCAGCCTCCTGCATTTAAAAAGGCTGTCAGCGATACCCAATAATGACTAATTCCCATACTCTTCAGACTCTTGTTTGAGGCGGTCGGCCAATAGGGCTAGCGTCTGTTGCTGCAATATTTGACTGATTCGACGGGCTCGGGTTGTGAGTAAGTTATGTGCAAATAACAGAGGAATGGCTGCGATTAATCCCAGTACGGTTGTCATCAAAGCCTGAGATATACCACTGGCCATCATTTTAGGATCACCGGTTCCGAATAATGTAATGCTTTGGAAAGTGGCAATCATTCCGGTCACCGTTCCCAGTAACCCTAATAAAGGGGTGACCCCCGCAAATAATTTGACCAGTGTATGGCTCCGTTCCAGTCGCGGTAATTCTTGACTCACCGCTTCATCCACGAGTAGTTCCAATTCATCCAGTTGGTGCTGACCTGAAGGGATCCGTGATAACACCCGACCTAATGGATTATTTTCCCGCAGAGTCTCGGTTTTTAATTGTCGATTAACTTTTTGTTCCGTAAATATCAGGTCATGTAATCGATATAGGGCAATGAGTAAGCCTAAGCATCCTAAAGCGATAATGACATATCCGATGACGCCCCCCTGCTGAACGCGTTGCCAAATTGAGGGGAGTTGGCCCGCTAGTTTTAATAATTGACCACGGGTTGGATCGATTAAAACTGAATGGGTTTTATCTTGAAGGTAATGGGTGGCGGATCCCGGCTGTTGACCCATGACCTGTAAAGATTGGTTGTCACTTTGCCAGTTCAGAAAATCGCCCTGCTGATTGAATAGTTCAAATTCACCAATACGAATCACCTGCTGGTGGCTGCTTTGGCCATGAGGCGTAATCACATCCCGTTTGAAATGGGTAATGGCACCAGCCCCCTGGAGTTGTTGGTGTAAAATAGTAGCAAGTGAGCGTAAATCTGCTGCGGAAGGAATTTGTTCCTGATGAACCCACTGAAAGGCCGATGCCGGTAGTGGTGTTTGGGCACTGACCAGCGATAGGTCGATGGCTTGTTGAAATTTTTGACCTTCGCCACGGAGTACATCAAATACCTGACCTAATTCGCCACTACGCTGACGTAATGTTTCAGAAAGGGTCGTCAGTGTTTTTTCATTTTTGGCAAAGGTTGCTTTTAATTGCTGTTGATGTTTTTCTGCGGTTTGAAGCCGATTTTCACTTTGCTCTAATAATTGATGCTGGTGACGCTGGTCGGCTAGAAATGTAGCCTGACGTCTGGCATTGAGAGCCTGATCATGCTGACGAATTGACGTCGCATTGTTCTGGATAGAAACCGGTGCGGATAAAACTTGAAAACTCGTCGCCATCAGGAGTGAAACAATGAACTTTTTCATGAACGGGGCTCCTGTGGCGCAGGTAACGGTAGATTGAGAAGTTGAGGTACTTTTTGTTTTTCAGCAACGGCAATTGCGGTGGTCAGCTGCCGATTTTGTGTATCTGTGAGTGTTTGCCAACTTTGAGAGGCCGGTTGCCAGAGAGCGCCACTTTGTCGGTCCAATGTTTGGTAATAGAAAGCGGTACGCCCCAAACGAAAATAACGGACTTGGGTTGTCCCTTGCGCTGTGGACAAAGTTCCTTGATAACTCCCAATACTGGAGGCGTAGTCAATTTCAACCTGATAAGCATCTAAAACCTGACGATACTTTTCGGCTAATGACACATCAGCCCGATCAATAATGCGTTGCAGTCGCGCGAGTCGTTGCTGACGTTCTTTGGCTAAAAAGGGTTGATCTTGAGCGACAAAGTCTTTGAGTTGCTGAAATAGGGTCACCAACATTGGAAGTGCGGTTTGCTCTGTTTCATCCAATGAGTCCAGTTGTTGATTAACCCGTTGCTGCTCCTGTTGCTGCGACACAATCATTTTTTCCAATTGCTGGTTATATGCTTCAACAAGGTCGGCTTGGCGCTGATTTTGTTGATAGTTGGCTAAGTCGCTTCGGGTGCGCTCGTCCAGCTTATCAATGGTGATCTGCGTTTGGACATCCTGTTGGTGGGCCTGCTCGACTTGTTGCTGACTCTGGGAGAGTTCGGCAGCATAACTGGCATTGATCCCACTCAAGTAGCTAAAAATCGCGAGTGCGGTCATATTTTTAAAGAAAAATTTCAACATAAGACACATCTTGGATTGACTTTTTGTAAATATGCACAAAATAAAGGGATATTCTTACAACATACCCCTTCATTCAGTTGAATGAAAGTAGCCTATCATCTTAGCGATCTTTTTATATAAATCAATCCAAATAAAAATAAGAATTGTTATCGTTTAATAAATCGACGATGTTATATCTTATGGAAGAGATCGGTGATCAGTCCTAGGTTGTTTGGGGATCATTTGGATAAAAATGTTGGGATTGGATGGGTGGTTATCCCCGTTTAGATAGGGACCTGTCGGTAGCGGATTTGTCCTGATTTTTAATATGGGTTCTTCAAGTGAAGTCGATGGGGCCGGATATTTGTCTATGCGGAAATAACCCGGCAATATGTTGCCGGGTAGACGTGTTTACTCGGGAGTAAATTCAGTCCAGAGCGGTGCATGATCCGAAGGTTTTTCGATGCCTCGTAAAGGGTAATCAATATGGCTTTGTGAGGCTCGCTGCGCGAGTTTGGTAGTCGCTAAAATAGCATCGATTCGAAGGCCTCGGTTATCATCAAAGCCTCGACTACGGTAATCGAACCAACTAAATTGATCATTGATATCTGGATTTAATTGTCGATAAGTATCAACAAGTCCCCAATCCAGCAATTTTTGGAGCCATTCTCGTTCTTCTGGTAGGAAACTACATTTACCGGTTTTAAGCCAGCGTTTGGCATTGGCTTCCCCAATCCCGATGTCTAAATCTGTGGGTGAAATATTGATATCTCCCAAAACGACAATCGCTTGGTCGGGGGAGTGTGATTCTTCTAAATAGCGTGTGAGATCGGCGTAAAATTTTTGTTTAGCCGGAAACTTAGTTTCATGGCTACGATTTTCTCCTTGCGGGAAATAACCGTTAAAAATTTTGATGGGCTGATTATTTTCGTCTTCAACGGTGGTAATGATCATCCGTCTCTGGGCATCTTCTTCATCCCAAGGCAGTCCTTTTTCAACAGCAATCGCAGGTCGTTTGGTTAACGTTGCAACACCGTGATGGGCTTTTTGTCCGTGGTAGTAAACGTGATATCCCAGCGCTTCTACCGCCTCTTTAGGGAAAACATCATCATGTACTTTAATTTCTTGTAGCCCGATCACATCGGGGTGATGTTTTTCAATCAGAGCCGCTAATTGATGAAGTCTGGCCCGCAGGCCGTTGATATTGAAAGAGACAATTTTCATAGCAAGTTTTATTTGAACGACGGTGACAAGATGTTAACAAAATATCAATATTGCTGAAATCATTGTATACTTATTTTCGGATGATCCATCGATTTATGAACGTGAGCCTGAATTTCTTAGATTGACTAGCGTTTCAAATTCTTCCCGTAAAGATTGTAAACGTTGTTTATGGGATTCACTCAGATGTAAGCCATCTAATGATTTAATTGCTTGTTTACACTCTTCTAATTCAGATAAATGTCGTCCTGTTGATGTTTCTAAGAATTTTAATATCGCTTGGATTTTATTTAAGATGGCCCCGGTATTCCCCGGTGCTTCTTTCAAGGCCTTACGAAAATACTGGCATGCTTTGAGGTAATTACCCTCGCTGTAAGACGTGATCCCTTGATGGTTTAGAGCTCGGAAGGTATCTAATCGCTCTACAAAAGCTGGACTATCAGCCAATTTATTGGCTATCAGTGTGGAAAAATACTCGAGTTTGTCCCGTTTTTTCAGTTCATCCGCCAGCGGGACGGCATATTCATATTCGCCAACGGAGTTGAGTGTTAAAAAAGTATCTGGAAGTAGAATGTCGTCAATTTGCTCGGGGGATTCAAGTGCGCCTTCGTTACTGGAAAATAAGATCTGTTTAGCACGATGCATTTCACCTTTTGTAGCATGTACCCGAGCCTGACTCAGGCCTTCGAAGGCCTCAAAATCAAAACCATCGTAGTTCCCCTCTTCATAACGGGCCTTATGCAAGACGGAGTTGACTTCCTGAAGTAATCGATTTTTACGATATAAATCCTCTTCATTTTGAGCTTCATCAATGAGGCTCCTAATGAAATTACACAGGTGTTGTGGGCCACGATGAATAGAACGTCTGGCGAGTTGTAAAATGCGGCCAAACGTTTCTTTAGCCAAACTTAAATTGTGGCTATCTAGTGCCAATTCGGCCATCAACTGTTGTCTGGATATTGAATAAGGCGATATCTGATTAGCTTTTTGGATGATGCTCAATGCTTCAGGAAGTTGGTTATTGGCCCGGTAAGCCTTGGCCAGATGATCATAAGCCAATAAGATCAATGGGTGCTCTTCAATGACTAGTTCCAGAGTATGAATGGATTTAGCGTAGTCACCCATTAAAAACTGGACTTGTCCTAATGTGGCCAGAGCCCATGTTTGGGGGTGTTCTTTTAGTTGTTGGCACAGATGGATATGTGCATTTTCATAATCTTGAAGGTGAATAAAAGATTCGATCATTAGGTTATGACAATAGGACTGATAACGCCCTTGGTCACGGATATAGCTTTTGCAGGTCTCGACAGCCGATTGGTATTGATGTTCATCCAAATGAGTATAGATGGGAAGTAATTCCTGCCGTTTTTGATACGCACGAGCGATCCGGTTAATCAGCTGATACTGCGAAAATGGCTTCGTTAAAAAATCATCGGGTTCCATTTCCAGAGCATTAAGTACCATGCTGCGATTATTATCGCCACTGATGATAATATATAGCGCCGAAGGCGAAATCGCCTTAGTCAGACGCAGCTCTTCGAGCAGTTGCGCTCCGTTTTTCCCGGTACCAAGATTGTAATCGACGAGCAGAATATCAAAACTGTATTTTTGACAAGTTCTAATGGCCGCTTCGCCCGACGCCGCGAAATGAAAGTCTGTAGCGCCAAAATTTTGGAGCATAGATCGCAGCATAATCTGGAAAGCGCGTTGGTCATCAACGATCAAAACTTGTTTTCCAACAAAACTAAATTGTGTGCTCATATGCCCATCTATCCCTGTAACCCGCGCATTCTACCATACCTTATTTATTCGACGAATGGGTTTAGCCTTCGGCGTAGAGTGTTTAACACAGCTAAATAATTTAAATTGGAATGAATATTGCTTCCTTAAGGCCATAACGAAAGGAGTCAAAGATGCGTTATTGCCTTATTGGATTAATCATAGCCTTATTAAGTGGCTGTGAAATGATAACCGATCATCGCATTGAATATACTTACATTCCACCGAAAGAAAGTAAGGATAATCAGTTTTATAGCGTCGTGTTACGTTTGTCTGATCGTATTTTAGCAAATATGCCGAAGGTTCGCTCGTCACAGACGGTGGCAATTACGACCATTGTAAATTTGGATAAATTAGATGCGACGGATGGCTTCGGGCGGCAACTGTCAGAGTCCATGTTTGCCGCTTTTGAATCTCAGGGCGTTCATTTAGTGGAACCTCGGTTGACCGGGAATCTACATACCGTCCCTGGGGCTGGAGAATTTGCTCTGAGTCGTGAGGCTTCAAAATTGGCCAACCGAATGCATATTACCTATATGTTGGTCGGTAGTTATCAATCGAGTCGCTCCGGATTACATGTGAATGTGCGGATGATTCGCTTGAGTGATCGAGCTGTCGTTAGTGCAGCTTATGAATTTTTTCCAGCTGATATCGCACCCTTAGTCCCTGCGGTTCGAGCTGTTAACGGAGGGTTAATTCGAGATGATATTCGGCCATAAATGGTGGGTGATAGGTTTGATGATCGGGTTACTGTCTGGTTGCAGCACGATCAAAAATACGTTTTCAGATATTAAACTGCCCAAAATACATAAAGAGGATACGTTTACCAAAAAACCGCCGCAAGAATTTGCTGTGATTCGAGCTGTGGGTTATGCCCCGATCAGTGATCAGATGGGATCCAGTGATGCGATGAAGCAGTTAAAGGCCATGCGTGCGTCTAAGCTCGATGCTTATCGGGAACTTTCTGAGAGGGTTTATGGGCAAAAAGTGGCCAGTAATGTCACTGTGAATGATTTAGTTTTAGGTAATGAAGCATTGGAAGCTTCTGTCTATGGGATTATCCGCGGGGCCAGAGTGATTAAGTCGTACCGAATGGATGATACCTATGTGACAGAAATGGAGCTGGATTTCCGTGAGGTTTATCGCGTAGCCATGTCGATGTCGCCGACGATTGAAGATGATACCGATTATTTAGGATCGACAGACTAAGCCAAGCGCGGTTGTTAAAGTTATGCCTGCTATAGCCGATAATAGGTCTGTAGCCATGTAGAGAATATCCCGAAAAGGAATAAGCAATGAAATCGATTATGCTGGGTCTTGTTTTGACGTCTATGCTATCTGGCTGTTCGATGCTAGGGTGGGGCGATTCGTCATCCGATCAAAGTAATCAACAACCGGAACAACCGGGTTATTATCAGCCGGTATCTACCACCACAGCGGAAAAAAAAGAGGAACCAGGTTTCTGGAGCCAGCTGTTTTTTGGTTCTGACAAGAAAAAGGAACAGCCGAAACCCGCTCCCAGACCGGTTGTGAAAACAGTTGATGATGAAAAAGTGCAGCCGTTGATGAAGCATAATCTGGCGGATTATGTAGCGGGTATGGCGCAGCAAATGCTTAACAGTGCTCGTTATGTGAATCCATCCACACCAATAGGGGTCGCATCGTTTGTTGCTTTAAATGACCTACGTCAGACGAATGTTTTTGGGATGCAACTGGCGGAAAGTTTTGTGTATGAAATGCAGCAACATGGAATGTCGGTTATCGATTATAAAGCGACTGGTTTTATCCGGATCACGCCCAGTGGTGACTTTGTTTATAGCCGAAACGTCAAAGAATTAGCTAAAGAACAGCCGATTCAATATTTGTTGGTTGGGACTTATACGCGCACCTCTTATGGTTATATGGTGAATGCTCGCATTGTTGGGGCTGAATCTAAAGTAGTGGTGGCTTCAGCCCAGCAGCTGATCCCGACACAGGTTTATAATAATGCGATGGATATTGATCCATCACGCGCTAAGCCTAAAGTGAAAGATGGTGTGGTATTGATTCGTTCCAATTAAGGACGTGATACCGATATCAGCTGAATAACGAATATTGATGAAAATGCCCGGTCATGAATTTTACCGGGCATTTTTATGGCTAAAAATGGTTGAAGTATTGAGAGCCGATTTTGTTTAAACAAACAACAAGCTAGCACTTTCTGCATTGATCCATCAGCATCGTCTATGTAAAAACCTTAGCCACACATCAAGCATACACGCGCATATATATGAAGCTTTTGTCGGATTGCCTCAGAGAAAATAAAGGCCGTGATAGATCATGAACAGCTCGAAAATACGGAAGTTAATATAGAGAGATATAGAGCAAAAGCTGTTCTAAGGCATTTTACCGAGACGCATCCAACTTTATTAGGATTATGTGATCTATCCTAATGTGATTAACGATGATCGAAGGAAATAATTTAGGTTATCGCTGATCGAGTGAGTCTGATTAAACTTTAAAACTTTTGCCATGATGACTGGCGGAGTGGCGCTTGCCTAATTTGTCATAGGTCATGGATTGCTGTTGCAGTAATTTATTTAAGTCGTGAGCTAAACGTTCGATCTCAGCACTACTGGCTTCAATAATCCGGCCATTGATTGCATTAGCCTGATGGCAGTCATTTAAAAGCTGCTCAAGCTGTTGCCGTTTTTTATTTAATGCAGGATCGGTTTTTAGTGATTCGCGTTGCGGGTGGGCTGCTAATAACTGATCGGTTTTGATCAATTTTTGCAGTAATGCATTTTTATCCGTCGCGACTTGATGAATCGCGTCCACATCCCGTTTTGCCAAGGACTGATGTTCGTCGACGAGTAAAGCCAGCAAATCCTGGAGATATTGCTGTTGGTGGGTGAGAAGTGTTTCGAGAGATAACATCGTATCTTAATTCTAGCGATACAATGTATTCATTTGTTCTTCCATACTTCCCATCTTCTGGGCCACGCGAGGTGCATCGACTTGATAGCTTCCATCAGAGACAGCTTGTCTTAGTGCTGCAATCCTCTGGCTATTATCTGTACCACTGCTTTGTTTTAAGCCTTGCTCAATCTGACTGAGCTGGCGAGCCTGATCAGTTAACATAACAGAATCCTGAGGTGCAGAAGTAGAAGCGGTCTGAGCACTTTGGTCGGATGTTGAAACCCGGCTGCGATCCTGTTGGCGGCTGTTATCAATCGCATTGTTACGATTACTATTGATGTTGTTGATATTCATAGCCATGATTGGCACCTTGTCACTGTTTCGTTCAACATGTATTAATGAAGCTGACCATTTTATCGGCTGTCAGCCAAAGAGCTTTAACTCTTTTTTACATCTCTACGCTAACTTTTCCTACATCTGTTACGGTTGCTCTTATAATCCGTTGGGACTGCGTGTTTTTCACGCGGATGGTATCTCGAATTCGACCATCTGACAATGCAGTACCGGTTGTACTTAGATAAATTCCTTTTCCTTTTGCGATAATCGTAACAGAATCTCCACGACAAACCATGCATACATCATGCCTATTAACTATCTCGTCGCGTTGAGCCCGTTTTTTTAGTTTAGCTCCAATTAACTGATTAATTTGGGTATAGTGACCCCCATAAATTTTATTTTTATCGACATAACCCATTTTTAACGTATTTTGATCGAGGGTCGTTCCCTGATCGGCTGCTCTTTTCATGGTTACGACGGGAATAAGCCATGTGACCCTGACGGGAATATAAAGTCGGAATTTTGCGGATTCCCGGCAGGTGACGCGGACCGTGGTAGTGGGTTTTACTTCCCCTGCCGGCAGGTAATAGCTAAAATTCTGGCATTGTTCAAAATTGGTTCTAGGATCAATATTAACTGCTTCAACTGAGATACGTTGATTTTTTTTAGGAGTTATATTGTCTTGGACAAATTTTTCTGCGGCTGCGCGGACTTTTTGTGCGACAGTGGGTTGTGCAACAGTATGAAAACTCAGCATACAGAGTAAAATAGCGAAATAAATCAGTTTAATCATTTTTTGTTTTTGGTCGATAAAGCAGTGAATGTTTAAGCTTTTGTCTATGCTTATATAGAGTAAAAATGTATTTGGTTTAAGGCGTGATTGTCAATTTTCTGACGTTTGGCCCCGTAACCCATATACGATGATAGCACGCAAAAGTTATGCCTTTTGCTCAAGGAGAGAAGATAGCATGGCGGGAATTCTTGATTCAGTAAACCAGAGAACTCAATTGGTTGGGCAGAACCGGCTGGAGTTGTTGCTATTTCGGCTGAATGGTTCACAGCGTTATGGGATTAACGTATTTAAGGTCAAAGAGGTCTTGCAGTGTCCTCCATTAACCGCGCTGCCTAAGTTAAACTCGGTGATTCGTGGGATCGCTCATATTCGTGGGCAAACGATTTCGGTCATTGATTTAAGTCGTGCGACTGGTGGTCGTCCTATCGCTGATTTAAGCAAGGCTTTTATTATCATCGCAGAATATAACCGTTCGGTTCAGGGGTTTTTGGTCGGTTCTGTAGAACGAATCATCAATATGAACTGGGAAGATATCCTTCCACCCCCTAAAGGAGCCGGGAAATTCAACTATCTAACCGCTGTGACGGAAGTAGAAAAAGAGTTGGTTTCTATCTTGGATGTTGAAAAAATCCTAGATGAAATTTCTCCGGCACCCACTGAGGTCAGTGAGTCCATTATCGATGAAGCTGAAACAAGCGCTGCGTTGGGCGATCGTAAGATTTTAGTGGCTGATGATTCATCTGTGGCTCGAAATCAGGTGAAACGAGCCGTATCATCATTAGGGATTGAAGTTGATCTTTGCAAAGATGGGCGTGAAGCATTAAACGTACTGAAAGCACAGGCTAAAGAAAGCGATAAAATTACCGATTATTATGCTTTGGTCATCTCTGATATTGAAATGCCTGAAATGGATGGTTATACCCTTACTGCTGAAATTCGCTCTGATCCGGCATTACGGGATCTCAAAGTGATACTTCATACATCTCTGAGCGGTGTTTTTAATCAGGCTATGGTTGATAAAGTGGGTGCGAACGCCTTTATTGCTAAATTTAATCCTGATGAATTGGCGTCTGCAGTACGAGAATCAATAGAATCATAATACATATAAATAGGTAGCTATAGCGTGAAAGAGCTTTCGGATGAGCTGTATTCTCAGTTTAGTAGTTTTTTAGAACAGCAATGCGGTATCGTCCTGGGAACGAACAAGCAGTATTTAGTCAAAAGCCGGCTGTCGCCATTGGTACAAAAATATCAGACGGGAACATTGCATGAATTAATCAAACAGGCAATGAGTTTACGACAGCGGGATCTGCGGGCTTCTGTTGTGGATGCGATGACCACCAATGAAACATTATGGTTTCGTGATTCATATCCTTTTCAGTTGTTAACAGATCGGTTGCTCCCAGAATTATCCAAGCAGCGTCGAGGTGTAAAAATCTGGTCAGCTGCTTGTTCTTCCGGACAGGAACCCTATTCGATCTCGATGATCATTCAGGAATTTCAGAAAAAACGTCCTGGTGCGTTATCGAGTGTGCAGATTATTGGGACGGATATTTCACCTTCGATGCTGGAGCATTGTAAACGAGGCGAATATGATGCCTTGGCTTTGGCGCGAGGGTTGTCACCGGAACGTAAGCGCCAATTTTTTGAAGATATCGGAAATGGTCGTTTTAAGGTGAGCGCACAGGTTCAAAAGAGTGTGAGTTTTAGACCATTGAATCTTTTGGATAGTTATGCGTTGCTGGGAAAATTCGATATTATTTTCTGCCGCAATGTATTGATTTATTTCTCCGCAGATGTGAAATCTAAGATCCTCAATCAGTTTGCTGGCTCGTTGAATCCCGGCGGCTATCTGATATTAGGGGCTTCTGAATCTCTGACCGGATTAACGGATCGCTTTGAGATGATTCGTTGTAACCCCGGAATTATTTATCGTTTAAAATAAACAGACGTGGCAAAGCGGAAAGATTTGCCGCTTTGTTGCCGCTTCTTCATCTTGTTTCTGCCGTTTTCTTCCCCATTTTTAATCGTCAAAAATTTGTAATGGCATATTAGTTGCAGTTTCCCTCTCAGGTATTTCAGGAGGTAGGTATGTCGATTACATTTGATAAAGCATTCGGTGTACACCAGTACACGCTAGGAGTCCGCTCGCGTCGGGCTGAACTTTTAGCTAGTAATATCGCTAATGCCGATACGCCAAATTACAAAGCTAAAGATCTCGATTTTAAAAAAGCTTTAGCATCTGCGATGAATGGGCACGATTTTCGCTTACTAAGAACTAACGAAAGACATATTGCCGGTACTGGGGCGTTTGACCCCGCTGTTGGATACCGAATTCCGGACCAACCTGATACCGGTGATGGCAATACGGTTGATATGCAGACGGAAAAGACACGCTATATGGAAAATGGCATGCGCTATGAAGCCAGTGTGGATTTTTTGAATAGTAAGATTAGTGGGCTTAGAAAATCGATTACAGGACAATAATAATGAGTTTATTTAATGTATTTGATGTCTCAGGTTCCGGATTGAAAGCACAGTCTGTCCGTCTGAATACAACCGCGAGTAATTTGGCAAACGCCGATAGTGTGTCTTCTAATTTTGAAGATACTTATCGAGCTCGTAAGCCTGTATTTGCAGCAGAACTTAATCAGGCGATGGACGCTCAGAGTCCCGCGGTTCGGGTTGAAGTGAAAGGGATTGTTGAAAGTGATGCACCTTTGCGTCGTGAATATAATCCGAATCATCCTTTAGCCGATCAGGATGGGTACATTTACAAACCGAATGTAAATGTGATGGAAGAGATGGCGGATATGATCAGTGCTTCTCGTTCTTACCAAACGAACGTTCAGGTCGCCGATGCTGCGAAGCAAATGCTTAACTCAACATTAAATTTAGGTAAGAGTTAGTCAGGAGTGTGGGTAAATGGCAGGTATTAAAGGTTTAGATAGCAGTATCTATTGGCCGGAGAAGGCGAAACAGCCGGAGCCTAAGCCAGAGTCTGCTCCCAGTGATAATAAGAGATTAGATCAAAAAGATTTCTTCTCTTTGCTGACCCAACAGTTGGCTTATCAGGATCCGTCTAAGCCGGTGGACAATGCTCAGATGATTTCACAGATGTCATCGTTTCAGACATCCGATGGTATTTCGAAATTGACTGATCAGTTTGCGAATTTAAACAATGTCATGAACTCATCCGCAGCATTGCAGGCTTCAACTCTGGTAGGACGTTCCGTGTTAGTTCCAGCGACGAAAGGAATGAGTGACGGACAGGGATTTTCTGGGGTTGCGATTGCCGATAAAGGGGCAACCGGGGTAACGGTCCAAATTGAGAATTCTGCAGGGGAACTCGTTAAGTCGATCAACCTGGGGGATGGTAAAGGAAATATGAAGTATTCATGGGATGGAACAGATGCCACGGGTAAGGCGGCACCAGCCGGTGAGTACCACGTAAAAATTAGTGCGAAGCAGGGCGATAAAAATATTGAATTACCTGCGGCGACTTATGGTCATGTTAGCAGTGTCAGTCTTTCTGGTCAGGGATCAAAAGGTGTCAAACTGAACCTGGCAGGACTGGGCGGATTTAACATGAAGGACGTGCTTGAAGTCGGTGAAGGCTAGTACGTTAAGCGAACGATAGGAGATTGAGAGATGGCATTTGGTATCGCCCTTAGCGGCATTAACGCATCACAAAAGGACCTGGATACAACGTCGAATAACATCGCCAACGTTGATACTACCGGCTTTAAACGTTCTCGCGCCGAATTTGCAGATGTGTATGCAAATTCATTGTTTTCCAACGCGAAAACAGCTACTGGGAACGGGACGAAAACCGTTGCAGTCGCACAGCAATTTGACCAAGGGTCTATGAAATTCACTCAAAACTCACTGGATTTAGCGGTGAGTGGTGAAGGCTTTTTTGTGACCTCAGAAGATCGCGACAGCCTCAACCATAAATTTACCCGAGCGGGTGCCTTTAAGCTAGATTCTGATAACTTTATTGTGAATTCAGAGGGCGATTTCTTGCAGGGGTATGGCGTTAATGCTCAGGGAACACCTTCATCGGTCAGTATGGCGGGAACTTCTCCGATCCAGATCAATAGTGAAGTCGGTTCACCGACCATGACAACAAATGTGGATATGTCTTTTAACTTGCCCAGTGGGGAACAGGGCTTGGATCCAACGACATTTGATCCGAACGATACCTCGACGTATACCTCATCGACCTCAGCGACTATTTATGATTCGTTGGGTGGATCGCATGTTGCTCAATCTTACTTTATTAAAGACCGTGCCGTACCGAATACCTGGCATCAGGCGATCTATGTCGATGGTCGTCCTTTGAATGTGGTCGGTGGTTCTGCGATTGGTGTGGATGGGGTCGCGGCTCAAACGCTGCAATTTGATAATGCCGGGGCACTGACCAATCCTGTACCGCCAGCCGGTGTGACTACCGCTCCATTGAGTACTTTAGGCGGGGTATGGGATTCGGCGAATGGTGCGGTCGATCCGACTCAAACGTTGAACTTCCGAGTCGATGGTTCAACCCAGTTCTCTTCTGCATTTGAAGTTACGGATCTGTCTCAGGATGGGTCAACCGTCGGGAAATTGACCGGTATTGATATCGGAACCGATGGGTTGGTGAAAGCCTCTTATAGTAATGGTGTAACCCGCTTCGTTTCCAAAGTGGCATTGGCTAAATTCAATAACCCTCAGGGACTGAGTCAGACTGGGGATACAGCTTGGCAGCAGTCTCAAGGTTCTGGTGAAGCGATTGCCGGGGAACCCGATAAAGGTACTTTTGGGAAGATTAATTCATCGGCACTGGAGCAATCTAACGTGAATTTGACCAATCAGTTGGTGAATTTGATTTCAGCGCAGCGAAACTTCCAGGCCAACTCAAGGGCGTTGGAAGTGGACAGTACACTGCAACAAACGATTATTCAGATCCGTTAATAGCTGCATATTCATTGGTATAAAAAGCCCGCAAAGCGGGCTTTTTTCGTTTCTTGGCATTGCTTTTGCAACATTGCTGAAAGTCAGTGATTTGACGCAGGATTAGCCAGATGGATAAATTTCTTTACATATCGATGACCGGAGCGGCTCAGGGGATGGATGCACTGGCCGTGCATGGGAATAACCTCGCCAATGCCAATACCACCGGGTTTAAAAGTGATTTCGAACAGGCCCGGGCGATGCAGGCCTATGGGGATGGTCTTCCCAGTCGGGTCTTTGCCATGCGGGAAAATCCCGGACAAAATTTTGTGCCCGGAGCGTTGAAAACGACCGGTCGAGATCTGGACATCGCCGTTGCCAATCGGGGTTGGATTTCTATTCAAGACGAGAATGGGCAAGAAGCATTAACTCGCGACGGTAATTTGACTATTTCCGCGGCAGGTGTATTACAGACGATGACGGGGCATCCGGTATTAGGAAATAACAATCAGCCGATTGTGATTCCACTCCCGGTCGAAAAGGTCAATATTAATCGTGATGGAACCGTGGAAGTTCGGCCACAGGGAGCTCCGGCCGATGGAGTTGAAGTGGCAAACCGGATCAAATTGGCCAATCCGGCGTTTCAGGATCTTCGCAAGGGGACTGATGGATTATTCCGTTTAAATAATAATGCACCGATTACAGCGGATGCGAATGTCGAAGTGATTAAAGGGGCGCTGGAATCGAGTAATGTGAACCCGATTCTGGAAATGACGCAGTTAATCAATTTACAACGAAATTATGATATGCAAGTGAAGATGATGCGAGCGGCTGAGGACAATGATCGCAGTGTCACACGATTGCTGAATTTACGTAGTTAATACCGGAGGTAACTCATGAACCCCGCATTATGGATTAGTAAAACTGGGCTTGATGCTCAGCAAACCAATGTCTCGGTCATCTCGAACAACTTGGCGAACGCGAGTACCGTCGGCTATAAAAAAGGTCGGGGGGTGTTTGAAGATTTGCTCTATCAAACTGTCAATCAGCCCGGTGGCCGCTCTTCACAAAATACGTTGACCCCAACCGGTTTGATGCTGGGGGCTGGGGCAAAAGTGGTTGCGACGCAGAAAAATTTCTCTCAGGGGAATGTCAAAACCACCAATAATTCGTTTGATTTGATGATCAACGGGAAGGGTTTTTTTGAGGTTCAGATGCCGGATGGCACCATGGCTTATACCCGTAATGGTCAGTTTTCATTGAATCAGGATGGTACTTTAGTAACTCCGGGGGCGGGTTATCCGGTACAACCTGCTATTCAGATCCCTCAGAATGCGCAAAGTATGACGGTGTCTGAAGATGGTCAGGTCAGTGTAGTTGTTCCCGGTCAGGCTCAGCCGCAGGTCGTTGGACAAATTACCGTCGCTGATTTCGTCAATCCGGCAGGTCTGGAACCTCGGGGGCAGAACCTGTTCGTTGAAACGGCTGCTAGTGGTGCCGCTCAGGAAGGGGTTGCCACGGAAGATGGATTGGGGTCGATCCAGCAAGGCGCCTTGGAAACATCTAATGTGAATGTGACAGAAGAACTGGTGGATTTGATCGAAGCACAGCGCGTCTATGAAATGAATTCTAAAGTCATTTCCAGTGTGGATCAGATGCTCAATTTTGCGACTCAACAATTGTAGTTTTGAAGTAGCATGAGTGGTGAGGTTAAAGCATGAATAAGCAATTCAAATGGTTGTGGTTAGGCGTGTGGTTTCTGACACTAAGTTGTCAGGCCACCCGAATTAAAGATGTCGCTGATGTCGCTGGGGTTCGAGATAACCAACTCATCGGTTATGGGCTCGTTGTGGGGTTAGCCGGGACCGGTGAATCCGGCAATGACTTCGTCGATCAATCATTTGAAAGTATGTTGCGTAATTTTGGGATCCAGGTTCCTTCAGGTTCACGGTTACGGATCCGAAATACGGCAGCCGTAGCGGTTCAGGCAACACTTCCTGCATTTGCTAAGCCGGGCCAGCGACTAGATATCACGGTGTCTGCTATTGGTCAGGCAAAAAGTTTACGTGGTGGAAGCTTGCTCCAGACTTTTTTGAAAGGGGCTGATGGAAAGGTGTATGCGTTAGCTCAGGGAAGTTTGGTTGTGGGTGGATTTGGTGCTGAAGGGGCCGATGGCTCAAAAATTATCGCTAATACGCCGACTGTCGGACGGATCCCGAATGGCGCGATTGTGGAACAGTCTATTCGTTCGCCTTTCGATCAGGGTGATTTTATTACCTTTAACCTAAAACAGCCGGATTTTACATCAGCGAAACGATTGGCCGATGCGATTAATGCCATGGTGGGGCCGAGGACTGCTGAGCCCTTAGATGCTTCATCCGTGAGAGTTTATGCGCCCCGAAATCCCGGGCAGCGGGTAAATTATCTAGCCACGCTGGAGAATATTGAATTTAATCCGGCTTCGGAATCGGCCAAAATTATTGTGAATTCTCGGACTGGAACGATTGTAATCGGTAAAGATGTGCGGTTGTTGCCTGCAGCGATTACGCATGGGGGATTGACGGTTAAAATATCTGAAAATCCACAGGTTTCACAGCCTAATGCCTTGGGACAGGGAAATACGACCGTGACGCCAAATTCGAATATTCAGGTCGATAAGGGGGATGGTCGGATGTTCAAGTTTGATGCTGGAGCCTCTTTGGATGACCTCGTGCAGGCGGTTAATCGGGTCGGTGTCGCACCGGGAGATTTAGTCTCGATCCTGGAAGCTCTGAAACAAGCCGGGGCGATTCAGGGTGATTTAATCGTTATTTAAAGTGGGGATGTCATGGATTTAAAAATGCAATCCATCGGGACATCACAGGTTCCGGAAACATACAGTGATCTGAATCAGCTGGATGAACTGCGCCGTCAGGCACAGAAAGATCCCCACAAAGCTTTGAGTCAGGTGGCCCATCAGTTTGAAGCAATTTTTATGCAGATGTTGCTCAAAGAGATGCGTCAGTCAAATACGGCTTTTGAAAGCAGTGATTCTCCCATGAATAACCGTTATGTC
Organism: Celerinatantimonas marina; assembly: GCF_046054165.1. Lineage (NCBI taxonomy): Bacteria > Pseudomonadati > Pseudomonadota > Gammaproteobacteria > Celerinatantimonadaceae > Celerinatantimonas > Celerinatantimonas marina. The sequence continues at coordinate 39,757 of NZ_JBFNXK010000014.1, forward strand.
AAAAATTATCAGCAGATGTATGACAAACAGTTAGCGCTGAATTTATCGAAAAATGGTTCTCTGGGGTTGGCGGATTTAATGGTTCAACAGTTGGATCCGGACAGTGCCCATATTACCCCAGCCAGTCAGCTGCGCGGCGGGAATCGAGCCGAGCATTTTAAAATGCCTAATTCCACTTTATCGGCTGACTCTACGATTTCTAAAGAAAATGGCAAGAATATTGCTCATTCACCGATAACAGATTTTCAGATTCGTCGTTTTTATGGTGAATCGCCGGTCGCTCAAGCTTCAGCAGCAACGGCTACGGCAAGTAAACGGCAGCAGTTTGCCTCTGATCAAGAATTTGTGAAACAACTGATGCCGCTGGCTCAAAAAATTGCGGCTCCAGCGGGAATTTCACCCTTGGCCGTTGTCGCCCAAGCGGCTCTGGAAACCGGATGGGGTCAGCGGGTGATGGATCAAGGTCCGGAACAAAGCAGTCATAATCTGTTCGGGATCAAAGCAAACCGAAATTGGGATGGTGCTACCACACAGGTACAGACCTTGGAATTTGAAGATGGGGTCGCCAAACCTAAACGGGAAAAATTTAAGGCCTATGCGTCATATGAAGACAGCCTGAAAGATTATGTGGCCCTGATGCAAACCCCGCGTTATCAAAAAGCGTTGCAGTCAGGCTCGAATCCTCATGCATTTGCCGACCAACTTCAGCAGGCCGGTTATGCGACGGACCCGAATTACGCCACTAAGATCAAACGCATCTTAAATAGCGGGGTAATGGCTGAATATCAAGATTGATGATGGAGTAATGAATTATGCAAGATTTATTAAATGTCGGTGGCTCTGGCGTCATGGCGCATCAGCGTTTATTGGTCACCACCGGGAATAACGTCTCCAACGTCAATTCTAAAGGCTATTCAATGCAGCGGACCGAATATCAACCCGAAGTGACTGGGGGGGTCGGTCGTGGACGGACTGAACGGGTGATCGATCAGTTTGCACAAGCCGCTGTCTGGCGAAATACTTCGGAACATGATCAGCAACAGTCTTATGTTAATTCGGTCGACGAAATCGATCGTTTTTTAAGTGACGATTCGTTATCACTAGGCCCGAGCATTGATAAAACATTCGAAAATATTCATGCCATGAACGACACGCCGATGTCGACTTCTACCCGAGCTTTGACTCTCGATCGATTTCAAGCACTGACCCGGCGTTTCCGTCTGCTTTCCTCGCAGTTCGAGCATCAACAGAAAAATATTAATGGTGATTTAAAAGAGAAAGTTTCTTCCGCGAATAAATTGATTGTTGGGATTCGGAAGATGAATGAACAGATCATGAGTTTCAATGAAGCACCGGATAAAGGGGGACTAGATACCCTCAAAGATAAACGCGATGAAGCTATTCATCAGTTATCAAAATTAATCAAAATTAACTCGATTGAGCAGCCCAGTGGGGCTCGATTGGTGTTTATGGGTAATGGCCATGCTCTGGTGACTGAAAAAAGTAGTGCCTCTTTAGATCTGCGTCCAGGGAATCCTGATCCTATGAAATTTGATGTGTATCTGGATTGGCATACCACAGAAGCCCGTTTGGATCCTGGAAAAATTGGGGGGTCGATTGATGGGATTCTTAATTATCGGGAACAGATTTTTGAGCCTAGTAAAAATAAATTAGGTCAGGTTGCATTGTCGATGGCCGATGCCTTTAACCGTCAGAACCATCTCGGGATGGATCTGGAGGGAAAACTAGGGGGGGATATTTTTTCGCTTCCGCGGGTTCGGGCGATGGATTTTAAGGAAAATCAGGGCTCTGGAGAGGTGTTTGCAACGGTTCGTCAAGGTGAAGCTCAGGAGCTTACGCCTTATGATTACCACATCCGTTTTACCGGAGGAAACAGTTTTACCATCCAGCGCTATGACGGAGAACAGTCGGTTGGTGAAGCGATAGCGGGAACCACATCCAATGATTATCAGATTGATGGGATGAGTTTAGATTTTTCTTCCGGTAGTTTTTCGAGTGGCGATAAATTTTTATTACGGCCGACTAAAGATGCGGCTGAGCAGGTTTCACTGACCATGACTCAGCCGGAAAAACTGGCATTAGCCGCACCGGTTCGAGTCGATTCACAGTTGGATAACACCAGTAATGCGAAGATTGTTTTATCTTCCGTGACGGATACCGATCCCGCTACATCTGGATTCACGCAACCCGGTGGATTGATGATCCATTCTCCGCAGCGAATTGAGGTCACTGCGGATGGTGGCTATGACATTTATGATGAAGATGGCCATCGGGTCGGTCAGTTGGCTGCAACCGATGATGGTCGAAATATTTTAAGCCGAGCGAACTTGTCTCCCGGGTACGATGTCTCGATTGAGGGGCAACCGAAACCTGGGGATGTGTTTACGATTAGCTATAACACCGATGGCTATGCAGATAACTTTAATGGTCTGCAACTAGCTGATTTACAGCAAAAGTCACTTGTTCGTAAAGGATTAACGACCGCCGGTGGTGACGATAAAATGACGTTTAACGATGCCTATAACAACTTGGTCAGTTTTGTGGGCGGAACCGCGGCGGAAAGTCACTTGGATTTGGATGCGGCTAAATCGTTATTAACGCAGAGTGAAGATTGGCAGAACTCCGTTTCGGGGGTCAATATGGACGAAGAAGCCTCCAACATGATCCGTTTCCAGCAGGCCTATGCCGCTTCAGCACAGGTGATAGGAACGGCCCAGCGAACCTTCGAAACGCTTTTGAATGCAGTGAGGTAATCTAAGATGCGGGTTGCAACAGCAAATTTATATAATACCTCGATGAATGGGATATTAAATGCCCAACAGAAGGTGGAAGAGTCCAATCACCGGTTAGTGACCAATAAACGACTGCTGGTGGCGGGGGATGGTCCGTCGGATATGTCGAAAAAAATGTCCTACGATACAGATATTGATCAGAATGCTCAGTACCAGAAAAATGGGGTTTCTCTGGAAAACGCTCTAAGCTATCAGGAAAGTATCCTCAATAGTATGCATGGGAGTGCGCTGCGCGCTCGGGTGCTTGGGGTTCAGGCGGGAGATGGCCTTAATGGGATGAGTGAGCGGCAGTCGATGGCAAAAGAACTGAGCCAAGTACGCAGTCAGATGGCCGACTTGGTCAATACCCGCGATGCCAACGGCAATTATATTTTTGCGGGCTTTCAAACTCAGATCCAACCTTATGTCTTTGATGGAAATCAATATCACTATGTAGGGGATAACGGCAAGACGAAACTGAAAGTCAGCTCTTCAGTCTATATTCAAAATAATACGACTGGAAAAGATGCATTTGAAGATGTTGAATTGCGGCGTAAAGCTAATGGTAATTCTTCGGGTATTTATGTCGCTGTTAAAGAGCAGCGAACTTTTGATACCTTCTTTCAAAATAATTATGATGATGTAAATACTAGTAATAATAATTATACGATTACGACAACTGCTTCTGAACCCCCTCAATATACCATTTTTAATAATGCTGGAGAACAATTAGCAAGCGGTCAATATCAGCAAAGTGAGCCATTTGAATTCAAAGGTCTTAAAATTAAACTAGATTCAGCTCCGGGGACGACGGAAACATTTACATTAGAGAAACCTCGCAAGGATAATATATTAAATATTCTGGGTGAGTTTATTAATAAGCTCAATGATCCGAATGTGATTGGTAAAGATTTTGATAAAGCGCAGGAAGATTTTCTAGTTGGGATCGATCATGCGACGGATAAATTAAACTTGACGATGGGGTCTTTAGGGGCGCGTGGAAATGGATTAGATTCGTTGCGTGAAGCCTCATCTAGCATTGATGTTTTGAATAAAAAGGCGAGAGCCTCGGTCGGAGAAGTTGATTTTTCGCAAGCGGTTACGCAGCTTTCTAAGGCTGAACTAGCGCTGAATACCTCTTATTCTGCCTATAGCAAAATTAGTAAAATGACTTTATTTAATTATATTTAAAAAAGCCTAAAGTTTTCCTGTCTTGGTTCGATAAATAAAGTATCTCATGTGAGATGCTTTTTTTTATTGTCCGGTTCTTTAAGAGATATAAAAAAGTCTAAAGGATTTGGAACAACGGCCGCTAAATAAGGTAAGTCAGCAGATAATAAGCTGTCCAAATAAAAACCGAATATAGCGTCAGATTGTAGATAGGAGATATTCATTATGGCACTTTATGTCAATACAAACGTATCGTCGTTAAATGCCCAGCGGCAGCTTAGCCAATCTAGTAATGCGTTGAATACGTCGTTCCAACGCCTTTCTTCTGGGTTTCGAATTAATTCGGCAAAAGATGATGCAGCAGGTCTGCAGATTTCAAACCGAATGACATCTCAAATTCAGGGGTTGGACCGGGCTACTCTGAATGCTCAGGATGGGATTTCGATTTCCCAGACGGCTGAAGGGGCAATGGATGAAATTACCACATCACTGCAACGGATTCGTACCTTAGCGATTCAGTCTCAGGATGGTGTGAATAATGCTGATGACCGCAATGCATTGCAGGCGGAAGTTTCTCAGCTTAAAACTGAAATGAGCCGTGTCGCCCAGACCACCCAGTTTGGTGGGGTCAATATTCTGGATGGAACATTTTCAGCTAAATTCCTGGTCGGTGCAAACGCAGGTGAACAGCAGAACATTAGCGTCAACATCGAAAATGCCGGTGGATGGGGAACTAGTGGCTTGAACTTAAACGCTTTAAGCGTGCTCTCCGTGCCTTTAGCTTCAGCAGCTATCAACCAGGTTGATGATGCGATTAAAAAAGTAGATTCACAGCGGGCTAAAATGGGGGCGGTTCAAAACCGATTCCAGTCAACCATTCGAAACCTGACTAATATTTCGAATAACGTGACAGAAGCTCGTTCACGTATTAAGGATACTGATTATGCAAAAGAAACAGCTACCTTAACCAAGAATCGTATTATTCAGCAGACTGCGACCACAATTTTGGCGCAGGCTAACCAACGGCCGCAAGCCGCGTTATCACTGCTCGGATAATAAGAAAAGGACGGTGGGGGTTCAGTCCACCGTCCTTGGGAGGTTTCGCGCTGAAAGACTCTTAGGAGGCTCATTTCCTAGAATAAGACAAAGCGCAAAGGTTCGCTCTCAATCTCCTATCATATTGAGCGATTGGCCAGGTTTCCCTGGCCTTTTTTGCAGTGGTTCAAACTGCTCGCTGATTTATTTGCATGATATATGCCACATGTAAGTAATATTTTTTTGACGCACTGGATCACCATGATTAAGTGGTTTTAGTCCCTCTTTTCTTTCCTCGTGATATTTCGTTAGACTGTTGTGATGGCAGTGAGCGGCAATAAATTTCCGAATTTTTAATAAATAATCCTAAAGGTTGCCGTTTTAGGGCCGTTATAGAGATTGAAGATTAAGACTTCACTCAAGGATAAGGTTGTCTTGGTTGCCAGGTTCAGGCGCTAAGAGGTTCAACAACCATCCTGGTTTTAGGGCTAATCCGACCGGTTCAATCGGGTTAGTTTATTTCTTAGGAGGCTCAAATTATGGCAGTAGTTGTCAATACGAATGTGTCGTCATTGAATGCTCAGAGACAACTTTATAGTTCTGGTAATTCACTCGACACGGCATACCAAAGATTAAGCTCTGGTTTCCGGATTAACTCGGCTAAAGATGATGCAGCAGGTCTGCAGATCTCAAACCGAATGACCTCTCAGATCCAGGGCCTCGATCGTGCAACAATGAATGGTCAGGATGGCATTTCAGTGGCTCAAACCGCTGAAGGTGCAATGGATGAATTGACAACCATGATGCAGCGGATGCGCTCATTGGCCGTTCAATCTCAGGATGGTGTCAACAACTCGGATGACCGTGCGGCTTTGCAGGCTGAAGTCTCATCTCTGAAATCAGAAATGAGCCGTGTCGCCCAGACCACTCAGTTTGGTGGTGTGAATTTGCTGGATGGTAATTTCTCCGCCAAATTCTTAGTTGGTGCGAATGCGGGTGCAAACCAAAACATCAGTGTCAATATTAGTCGTACGAATGGTTGGGGTGCGCAGGGATTAGGTCTTGGTGGTTTGACGGTCGGTTCTGTTGCCGATGCAAGTGCCGCGATTGGTTCTCTGGATACAGCCATTAAAACCGTGGATAGCCAACGGGCAAAATTAGGTGCGATTCAGAACCGGTTTGATTCCACAATTCGAAACTTATCCAACGTTTCACAAAATGTGACATCAGCTCGTTCGCGGATCCGGGATACTGACTTTGCTAAAGAAACTGCGCATTTGACAAAAGCTCGGATTTTGCAGCAGACCAGTACCTCAATTCTGGGTCAGGCGAATCAGCGACCACAAGCTGCACTTGCCCTGATTTAATGGGCATGACTCCGGTGAGTCCATGACTCCCGGGGACTGATTGGGAGGCTGAAATATGTCAAATGATATTGATTCAGTCATAACAAATGGCATGGCATCGGTTTCTCATCAGACGGCAGGCGATAGCAAGAATCGCGCCGCCAATGCAACAAATGAGGCGCGAAACTTGCAGGCAGTTGATCAGCAATCAACGCAACCTCAGCTGTCTGACGAGGATGTTGGTCATATAGTTGCTGCTGCTAATCAAATCCTTGAAGCTCAGCCGACAGCGGTTCGGTTTAAAGTGGATAAATCAGATGGGGAAATGGTGACTTCGATTTATAATTCGAGTACTAATGAACTCATTCGTGAAATTCCATCTCAGGAACTTCGGGAGATATCCGCTAGACTTAAAGAGTATCAGGATGCGACTGATCAGGCGGGGCTATTAGTTGATCAGCTCGTTTAGGCGAAACGATTAGGAGAATGTAAATGCCCGGAATGACTGCGGCAGGTGTCGGTAGTGGACTTGATCTTGAATCACTCATGAGGGCTTATATTTCTGCTGAGCGTCAGCCTCAAGAGACTCGGATCAATCAACGACAGAATACACTTAACGTGACCTTGTCTGCTGTTGGCAGTATAAGGTCTGCGTTAAGTGACTTTCAAACTCAGCTTGATAAAGCCGGTAATGAGCAACAGTTTTTGCCAAGACAAGCCCTGTTAAATGGTCAGGTCATTAGTGGCAGCTCATCAACGGATTCTGATAGCCGTAATGATAATAATTCATCGGATTCTTCTACCTCATCAAATAATACCGCTGCCAGTGGCGATCAGCCTTTCGCCGTTTCATTGTCCAATCGGGCCGTCAACGGGATTTATGATGTGCAGATCCGGCAGTTGGCATCGGGTTCCCGACTGACATCCCAAGAACTTTATGATTCATCTGATCAAGTGATCAGCCATCAAGATGGCAAATTAACGTTTCGGGCCGGTGAAGGTGATAAAGAACAGTCGTTTAGTGTGGATGTTAATGCTGGGATGACCCTTGAGCAATTACGCCGCTCAATTAATTCGGCATCGGGTAATTTTGGCGTGACGGCTAATTTAATTAATTCGCAGGAAGGGACGCATCTGGTATTAGATAGCTCTAAATCAGGTGTTGACGATGATAATAACCCCGATAACGGTAATCCTAATGATCTGGTGGTTACTACTGAAAGACAGCAGGTCATCGATCCTACCACTCAGCAACCTGTTTTCCTCGATAATAGTGAATTGGTGGATTTTGTCTCTAATTTGGATACCACGCGGAGTTCATCTGGTGCTGCGATTGAGATTAATGGCCTGAGTGCGACCAGTGATACCAATCAATTTAATAATGTGATTTCAGGGATTAGTTTAACTGCCAATCATTTGACGACTGAACCGGCTCATTTACAGATCCAACCCGATGTGGAGGGGGCTGTAAAAAATGTGCATCAATTTGTGGATGCGTACAATAAAGTGATCACTCAGGTTGATCAATATAGTAAATCCGATCCGGTCCAACGGGGTGACGATAATAGTAACCGAAAACCGTTAAGCGGTGACGGGATGCTGCGGACCATGCGCTTTGCGATGGGGCGGTTAGCCAGTGGTGGGTTTACAAATACGGATAATCCTGATCGTACCCGAACGTTATATGGCGTTGGGATCTCAATGGATCGAGATGGCAAATTGTCGGTTGATGATCAGGTATTGAGACGAGAGCTGAATAATAATTTAAATAGTGTTGGCCAGTTTTTTGCATCAGAAGGGGGTGTGGCTGATCGGTTTTCTCATTTTGTGAAGAGTTATGAACAGACTGGCGGTATTTTGGATCATCGTCAGCGGAATGTTCAGGCTCAGTTAACGGATAACCGAAATGATGAAGCTGCACTCAATGATCGAATGGATCAGTACGAGAAAACATTGCGTTCTCGCTTTGCATCATTCGACCAAATGATGGGCGGGTTAAATGAACAGATGAATTATGTTCAGAGCCATCTCAGTTAATGTCTGTTGAGAGATAGGATTATGTATAAAAAAGGGATCAATCAATACCGGCAGGTTGGTATCAAAGATCAAATAGCAACCGCTGATCCACATAAGATTACTCAGCTGTTAATGCAGGCTGTGCTAGAAAATTTGGCGATTGCCAAAGGGTGTATGGAGCGCCATGATCTGGTGAATAAGGCAAAACCTATTGCCAAAGCAACTTCTATTATTTCTTCACTCAGAAATACTCTGGATCATGAGGTCGGCGGGGAGATTACCCAGAATTTAGATAGTTTATACACCTTCATGTTAGAGCAACTTTCCGAAGCTTCACTGACCAATAATCCGGCAATTATTGCCGATGTGATCGAAATTATGCTTCCGATTAAGTCAGCCTGGGATCAGATCCCGGAGGCGGATAAACAGGCGGCGTATCGGATGCGGAATAGTGCGGCCTCTTGATGGATAATGAGAGTGAACGAATCAGACTGGTTGCCCAGTCTGATCAAATTTTAGAGCTGATGGCCCAGGCATTGGAAGGTGATATTTTACCTGAACAGGTCGAACATTTCTTAGTCGAACACCAGCAAGTATTAACTCGGCTGGTCGAGTTAGATGTCGGAGAAGTCTGCCTTCAGGAACGGTTAAATAAACTTCGACAACTGGTCGAAACCATCCAGCATATTCAGCAGAATGCGGAAAAAGGGTTGAATGCGATTCATCAGACTCGTCGGCTCGCAAAAACTTATGATGCACAACGCTAAGATCATTTTTTATGCTGAATGCGATTGATTACCAACTTTGTCATGATGAAGTTCGTCAGCAGGCGAATGAAACTCAACTAGCTCCTGTTATGCTACAAAATAACAGAACCAATCTTCTGGCTTTAGGGCAGTATTTCCCGCAGCTCGGACAACAGTTGGAGCAATACCAGCCTACTCGTTTTTCCCCATTTGTGACTCGTGAACAGCAGCTTAACATTATGTATGTGATGCGGGCTCGGGCGCTCTACGGTATTACGCCTTTGCAGCAAGTTCAGCAACAACTTGCCGATTTTTATCAGGCAGCTTTGTATGTTGATAAACAGCAGACTTATTCGGTCATCGAACCGCAGATTTGTCCAGGCGCTTCTTTAAATACAATTTATCCGGGGATTGAGGCGCGATATCAGGCGGTTGATTCGACGCGTTCGGCATCGCTGGTGATTTTAGGATGTGGACTGGGACTGCACTTATTGGAGTTGGTTAAAGCGGGCTGTTGGTCTTCGATATTACTGGTTGAACCGGAATTTGATCTGCTTAAAGTTTCTCTGTTATCCGCGGATTGGGCTGCGTTTTTAGATTATTGCAATTCTCATCATATTGCATTGGAAATTCAGACGCAGCAACAGGGACATGAATTACTTCACTCGGTGACGCAATGGTTGACGCAGCAGGATGTGGTTGGTTTTTATCTGTATCGTCACTATCAATATCCTCTGTTTAATCGGCTGGAACTGGATTTGGCATTGGGACGGATCCACTGGTCTCGTTTGGATGAGCTAGCGGTATCGGAATCGATGGAAATGCGTCATTATGAGTTCGGTTTTTCACTGGCTCATTACTTGTCAGAGTCATCCCATTCGGTGGCGGATCAGTCGCTATTTAAACGCAATGCCGAGTCGTTTGAACAATTTTTGCCGGATATTGCAGCCTCCTTTCGTCAATATCAGCCGCAGCGCTGGATCCTGTTCGCAGATGCTCATCAACAGCCGAATGTACTGGATTTAGAGCAGGGGACAACGCTATATCTGGATGATGGACAGCAAGCAAGCCTTGATTATCTGGCGCACTATCAAGCCCATCCTAAACTGGAAAAAATGGATGCTCGGATCGGCGCTCGTAAAGCCAGTCCCTATTTGCATTATCGCTATTCCGATCAACTGAAGACTCTAGTTCAGGAACTGCCGGAAGATGGATTTCATAGCCTGCCGCATAAATTACCTTCGTTTTTAATGTACGGTTGTGGCTTGGGATATCAATTGGAACAGTTAGTGATGCATTATGAGATTGATAATTTCATTCTGTATGAGCCTAATGCCGACTATTTTTATGCATCTTTATTTACGATGAATTGGTGTGATGTTTTACAGCGGCTAGATTCGCTGCAGAGCAATTTATACTTGAATATCGGGGATAATGGCGAGCATATGGTGGATGATATTTTAAGCCGCCTGAATTACAGTGGGATGCATATCCTCTCCTATACCTTTTTTTACATTAGTTATTATCAGCGCGATTTTGATCAGCATATTCGTCACACCCGTGAACATATGAAGGTGTTGCTGAATATTAGTGAGTATTATGATCATGCCTTTTATAACTGGACGCATACCCGGGAGTCATTAACACAGAATTGTCCCTATTTGCTCAAGCAATTATCGCCGGTCTATCGGCAGCAGATGGCTGATCTTCCGGTATTTATTGTTGGGAATGGACCTTCATTGGATCAATCGGTTGAAGTGCTGAAAGCCTATCAGGATCGGGCGATTATCATTTCCTGTGGGACTAGTTTAAAAGCATTATATAAATATGGGATCAAGCCGGATTTTCATGCCGAGGTCGAACAGACCCGTTCTACATATCACTGGATTTGTCAGGTACCGGATAAAGCGTGGCTGAAACAAATTGATTTACTGACTGTTAATGGGGTTCATCCCGATGTTTCGTCATTATTCCGGCAGACGTTTCTCTGTTTTAAACGCGGTGAAGCAGCCACATTAGCAGCTTTGTTAGCGGATCCAGATGCTGGACGTTATCAGGATATTTTATATTCCTACCCTACGGTTTCTAATTGTGCCGTGGCCTATGTTTTAGCCTTGGGATTTAAACAGTTATATTTATTTGGTGTGGATTTAGGATTTACCGATCCTCGTTATCATCATAGTCAGCAGTCGGCTTATTTTAAGGAACAAGACGGAAAGGAAATCTATGATTACACCAAGCACGGTGTTGGGTTGCAGGTCCCCGGTAATTTTGATGATTATGTGTTTACCAAATACGAGTTTCGTTATTCGGCGGAGATTATTGAAAAAACCTTGGCGGAATATCGTGGGGTCGATTGCTATAACACTAGTCACGGTGCTTTTATTCAAGGGACCATCCCGCTGCCGCTCGATTATCTGCTGATCACGAATGATCCCATTGATAAGTCGGCCTTTCGCAAATGGTTATTGTCAGAAGCCTATGATAATCAGAGTTCCGTGTTAGCTGCGCATTTAGCCGATTGGTTCGGTGATGGTCATATGCTGATGTTTCTGGATAAATTATTAGAATTAGCCGAACAACCTTGTCAAAACTGGAGTGAAGCATTGCGATTACAGAATCAGCAAATGGCGTTGCTGGCGGCTTCGGCTCAGAATACGCGTTCACTGTTTTTTGTGCTGATGCGAGGCACGATTAATTTTTCACTGACTTATCTGACAAGGCTCGCTTTTTCCTGTGATGATGAACCGCTTTGTATGCAACGTTATCAGCAAGGGCAGGCGATTTGGATCGATTATATTAAAGCGATTCAAAAACACTATCAGTCTCCCGAGAGTGTTTTTGATCAGACTCCCGGTCTTAATTTTTAAAGGATGAATGTTGCTGGGCTATCTGTTCGAAATAAAGGGTCAGAGGTTGTTCTTGTCGCCCCTGCAGATAGTGATAGACCAAACTGGGAAACGCATATTTGTAAGGTTCATGTACAACAAAGGTCTGAGGCGGTTCGTTGCCCTGTTCGGCTTCGTAGAGCCAGTGGCCGCCATATTGGCGAATAAATAGTTCACCCAGATAGGCCCCAAGCATATAAGAAAGTGTAAAGTTGGTTTTGTCATCCATCGGTTGTTCTTGCAGTAATTCAAGTAACTGCTGAACAAGAGGAACGCTGTCCAGGCTGAGATCTAAATTGATATTCTGTTCCTGAGCAAACGCCATCGCATCTTTAGCTGATCCTTGCATGAGTTCAGTAATGTTCACAGATTCCATAGTATCCTCTATCGGTTGCTGGTGGCGAATTTGGGCCTTCTACAGGCGATTATGCTGCTTAGTGTACCATCAATAACCTGTTGTTGTTCAATATCACTTAATTGGGGATATATCGGTAGCGACAGTGCGCGTTGATAATAGCTTTCGGCACCTGGATATGCCGCAAAATCTTCCGGAGATTGCTGTTGATAATACGGATGTCGATAAATTGGCATATAGTGCAATTGGGCAAAAATATGCTGCTGAGCGAGTGACTGATATAACTGATCCCGCTGTTGCTGATCCTGACACAGAATAATAGCCAAGTGATAAGCACTGTAGCTATCCGGTAAAATATGTTGCATGTCCAGTATTGAATTAAAGGCCTGTCGGTAACGATGGATAATTTGATGGCGACGTTCAATCCATGGTTCTAATCGGGTTAATTGGGCTACTCCCAGTGCGGCCTGAAGATCCGACAACCGGAAGTTATAGCCTAGTAATTGTTGTTCTGAATACCCAGGGGATATTCCGGCGGTATCGCCACACCAGTGCTGTGGGTCTTTGGTGATCCCGTGGCTGGCTAGTAACCGTATCCGTTGTGCGAATTGGGGATCCTGACAACTGACGGCTCCCCCCTCGGCTGTGGTGATGGATTTGACCGGATGAAAACTGAATACACAACAATCACTATAGTGGCAGTTGCCAATAGGTTGTTGCTGATAGTGTCCGCCTAACGCATGACAGGCATCTTCAATAATGGCGATTCCACGCGGATGACAAAGCTGATGAATCGCCTGCATGTCACAACTGGAGCCACCCAGATGTACAACGATCACCGCTTTTGGAAGACGGCTCCCCTGCTGCTGAGCTTGTTGAAGCATATCCGAGAGGGCCTGAATACTGACATTAGCCGTGAGAGGGTCAATGTCGATAAAACGCACTCGGGCACCACAGTAGCGGGCACAATTGGCGGTCGCTACAAAGCTGACCGCAGAGACCCAGACTTCATCGTCTGCGGTGATGTTCAGTCCTAAACAGGCCAGATGTAGCGCTGCCGTCCCATTACTACAGGCAATCACATGAGCGACATTTAACGTCTCAGCTAATTGATTTTCAAATTGGCTGACAATAGGGCCTTGGGTTAAAAAATCAGAGCGTAATACGCGCGTGACGGCTTCTATATCCGCCTGCTCAATCGTCTGTTTTCCATAATACAGCGCATGTGTCATAACTAATAATCACGGATTTGTTCAAGGGTTAAAAAGACTGGATTATCTAGAGAGTTATAGGAAAATCCGATCTCAACCTGTTGGCCTTGCTGATGCAGAGCATTAATATGAAAATCATTACGGCGACTGTTAAATGAAATACTCGGTGCAATCACGAAATGATCGTCAAATTCATAGGTATGGTAGGAGTCATCTGCCGGGACCATCACTTCATGCAGTTTTTCGCCTGGGCGAATACCAACAATGTGAGTGGCTAAATCAGGGGCCAATGCGTGGGCCAAATCCATAATCCGTACCGATGGAATTTTAGGAATGAATATTTCACCCCCATGCATCCGTTGAAAGTTTTGAATCACGAACTGAACACCTTGATCTAGAGTAATCCAAAAGCGGGTCATATCCGGATGGGTGATCGGCAGTGATGTTTCACCCCGCTCGATTAATTTTTTAAAAAAGGGGACCACGGAGCCCCGGGAACCTACGACGTTCCCATAACGCACGACACTAAAACAGGTTTTACAACTGCCGACCATGTTATTGGCTGCAACGAACAATTTATCGCTAGCTAGCTTGGTTGCACCATAGAGATTAATGGGGTTAGCGGCTTTATCTGTTGAAAGGGCGATTACTTTGTCCACATTATTGGCAACGGCTGCGTGAATAATATTTTCAGCGCCGTTAATATTGGTTTTAATACATTCCATGGGATTGTATTCAGCTGCTGGAACTTGCTTAAGCGCGGCGGCATGCACGACATAATCGATCCCTTGCATCGCCATCGTGATCCGTTCTTTGTCCCGTACATCACCGATGAAATAACGCATACAACTCTGATTGTAGACTTGCTGCATTTCATATTGTTTCAGTTCATCCCGTGAATAAATGACCACCCGTTTGGGAGAATAGTTTTGCAGCAAATTTTTGACAAACTTATTGCCAAAAGAACCTGTTCCCCCGGTGATTAAGATCTGCTTTCCATTAAACATGTAGCTGTCCTAAACTTAATTGAGCCCTGTTGCCGCGATTGTGTCCTATCTTAGCGTATTCCTTGATAAATTGCTCGATAGATGATAGGCAAAGGGTACCGTCATGATAACAAGGCATTATATGTGCCAATAACTAAATTAAAATATGATTTGATTAGTTTTAGTTCTTTATTGCCTATAAAAAAAGCAAAGTGTCACTTTTCTGGCACATCTGACGCTTTTATCTTGCTATATTTTGACGGGTAACTAGAATCAAGCTGCTATCGGGTTAGCAATTAATAACTAATACTGTGTCTAGGGGCTAAAAATGGATTTTAGTACGACCATTTTAGTGTGTGATGATCGAGGTGAACGCGTCGATACATTACTGACAATTTTAGGGTTTATTGGTGAACAGGGAGAGCAATGTTCGTTTGATACATTGCCTGCGGTGATTAGCCAGTCGGAAAATCCTGTTTTGATGATTAATTCGGCATTTTGTGATATTGAGGCATTATCCCGGAATTATCCAGGGATGCCTTTGATTGTGATCGGTTCTGATCAAGAAATATTGTTGCAGAGCAATATTCTGGGGGAATTACATGAACCGTTTAATTATGACGAATTAACTCGGGTTCTCCACCGAGCTCAAACTTATCTCTCTCAACTTCCGGCAACATCTTCAGATCATATTCCAACCGTGACCAGTGATTTGGTCGGTAAAGGAATTGCGATGCAGGAGATTCGGCATCTGATCGAACAGGTGGCTCAGACTCGTGCGAATGTGTTGATTTTGGGTGAATCAGGAACGGGAAAAGAAGTGGTCGCCCGGACCATTCATGAACAGTCGATCCGTAAAGATGGTCCTTTTGTTCCGATTAACTGTGGCGCAATTCCTGCAGAACTCTTGGAAAGTGAATTGTTTGGGCATGAAAAAGGCGCATTTACCGGTGCATTTACCTGCCGTAAAGGGCGTTTTGAATTGGCCTGTGGTGGAACGCTCTTTTTAGATGAAATCGGTGATATGCCAATGCCGATGCAGGTAAAACTGCTGCGGGTTTTGCAGGAACGTGTTTTTGAACGGGTCGGTGGCAGCAAAATCATGGAAGCCGACGTGCGAATTATTGCCGCGACTCATCGCAATCTGGAAACAATGATCGGGGAAGGTCAATTCCGGGAAGATCTCTATTACCGACTCAATGTTTTTCCAATTGAAGTTCCGGCACTTCGGGAACGGAGTGACGATATTCCATTGTTACTTCAGGAGCTGGTGTCTCGTCATGAGCAGCAGCATGGTGCGGTGGTGCGGTTTACGCAGCGTAGTATTGAATCGCTTATGTTACATCCCTGGGCTGGGAATATCCGGGAATTATCGAATCTGGTTGAACGGTTAATTATTTTGCATCCTAATAAGATCGTGGATGTTCGAGATTTGCCTCCTAAATATCAGCATATTGAAGGGGATGATTTTGTCCCGGAATATCAGGATGAGCTGACTGAACGAGATGCTTTAATGGCGATTTTTGCCGATGAGCCAGAACCGATGGCACCTGCTGCAAATGAGCCACAGGTGGTGGATGCTAGCTTACTTTCAACCCGTTTACCTGAAGATGGTTTGAATCTAAAAGAACTTCTCAGTGAAATTGAAGTTGATTTGATAAGACAGGCCTTGGAGCAACAAGAGGGCATCGTTGCCAGAGCCGCAGAACAATTGCAAATGCGACGGACAACCTTGGTTGAAAAAATGAAAAAGTATCAGTTAACTAAGGATTAGTTATACTTTATTCATTGAAATATAAAGATTTTTTAGATTAGTCAAAAACTTTACGATTAAATTGGCACAGAAATTGACTCTATCCTGTTCAAGAACATATTTTTGACATAGGACAGTCCTCGTGCCTGTATCGAATCATCAGCAGTCATTTTCACAGCAGCAGCTGGCGCAAGTTTTTGATGTCCTGCCATCGGGACTCATTTTATTAGATCAATATGGCTATATTGCCAAGGCGAATCCTGCTGCCCGAACGCTATTCAATTGCGAATTGGAAGGTCAGCGTTGGTCGAATATTGCCTTGCAGGTCTTTGTCCCGCAGGCTGATGATGGACATGAACTGTCTCTACATAATGGCCGCCGGATCCAACTGACGCTCGCCACGTTGTTGGATTCTGAAAGTCAGTTGATTATGCTGACTGATGTCACTGCTACTCGCCAGCTTCAGGCGAATATATCCCGTCTTGAAAAATTATCAGCATTAGGCCGGATGGTGGCTTCGTTGGCTCATCAAATTCGGACGCCATTATCAGCGGCCATGCTTTATGGTTCTAATTTAGCGAATAATCACCTTCCGGAAACCGCACGTAAAAACTTTCAGACCAAGATGATGGCTCGGTTGGCCGATTTAGAAAATCAGGTCAATGATATGTTGTTATTTGCGCGTAATGGTGAACAACCGTTAGCGGAACAGGTTTCTGTCGTGACCTTAATGACTCAGCTTTCTCAGGCGATGGATGCGAAGCTGCAACAGAAACGATTGCGGATTGATCTGGAATACTGCGATCCGGATGTGTTGATTATGGCGAACTCGAACAGCTTGGTCTCTGCACTATCGAATTTAATCGATAATGCCATTCATGTGAGTCATAAAGACGGTTTAATTGGCTTATATGCCCGAACCGATGGCCAGCATGTTCAAATTTCAGTGGTCGATAGTGGACCCGGACTCGATGAACAGGTTCGTAGTCAACTTTTCGAACCGTTTGTCACAACCAAACAGAATGGAACCGGATTAGGTTTATCCGTTGTGAAGTCAGTGGTTCAAGCTCATAAAGGAACGATTGCAGTCGAATCACGTGCCGGAGAGGGCTGTTGTTTTACTGTGAATTTCCCGGTTTATCAGGTTTGTGCTCAATCTCAAGTCGTAGGAGGCTAAGCTCATGAGTCAATCAAGAATTTTAGTTGTCGAAGATGATTCAGGCCTGCGCGAGGCGCTGGTCGATACACTGCTCATTGCCGGCTATGAATGCATTGAAGCCGAAAGTGGTGAAGAAGCATTATTACTGCTGGGCGATCAGGCGATCGATCTGGTGGTAAGTGATGTGCAAATGGATGGGATCAGTGGTCTTGATCTGCTGCAGAGTATTAAGGTGAAATATCCGAAACTCCCCGTATTATTGATGACAGCTTATGCTCGAATTGATGCAGCTGTCGAAGCCATGCGCCAAGGGGCGATTGATTATATTGCCAAGCCATTTTCACCGGAAGTACTGCTCAATCAGGTCGGGCGTTATGCCCCGGCGCAAAAGGTTGAAACTTGTCAGCCTATTTTTGGTGATCCTTCAACCGAAGCTTTATTAGGGTTAGCTGATAAAGTGGCTAAGACGGATGCTTCCGTTATGATTTGTGGACCTAGTGGGGCTGGTAAAGAGGTGTTGGCGCGTTATATTCATGATAACTCCGAGCGGAGTGCCCAGCCTTTTATTGCCATTAACTGTGCTGCGATCCCCGAAAATATGCTGGAAGCCACGCTGTTTGGATATGAAAAAGGTGCCTTTACCGGTGCGGTTCAGGGGTGTCCCGGTAAATTTGAGCAGGCCCAAGATGGTACGATTTTACTGGATGAAATCAGTGAAATGGACTTAGCGTTACAGGCGAAGCTGCTGCGCGTATTACAAGAGCGAGAAGTGGAGCGTCTGGGAAGTCGAAAAGTCATTCAGTTAAATGTTCGGGTATTGGCTACCAGTAACCGAAACTTGCGTGAGTATGTCGCGCAGGGGAAATTTCGTGAGGACTTATATTACCGGTTAAACGTGTTTCCGCTGACCTGGAAACCATTGGCGCAGCGACCGGGAGATATTCTACCTTTAGCCTACCATCTGTTGCAAAAACACGGTGTTGCAGCGGGTCGGGCCGATTTACAGTTTACCTTGGCTGCACAGCAAAAATTACTGGGATATGGATGGCCGGGGAATGTGCGTGAGTTAGACAATGTGATCCAGCGGGCGATTATTCTCGCTTCGGATCAAGTGGATGCGGCTCATCTATTGATCGAGGGCGATATTTTGCAGCCCGTCGCTGAAACTTATGTGATGCCAAGGGGGGATGAGTTTGAAGTTGAAGCAGCTGCACCTGCATTAGGGAATGAGCTGAAACAACAGGAAAATCAGATTATTTTAGAGATGCTGAAAAACTGTCGCGGTAAACGTAAAGAAGTAGCTGAACGATTAGGGATTAGTCCGAGAACCCTGCGTTATAAATTAGCACGCATGCGTGAAGAAGGTATTCAACTTCCAGCTTAAATCAATGGATCTGTGTTTGAGCCTTCAGGCACAGACCCTGAACATAGTCTTCATAATATAAACATCCGCATGGATCTCAGATCGTGTTGAGGTTCATTATGCCGTAAGTTCGTTCTGGCGTTGCGTCTGTTGGAATATCATAAAGTATGCTCGCCCGATATTTAAGTTTAGCCAGGATTGACTGGCTTTTTTTATGCTGATTCAAATGAAATCGTTAGATAAAGATGCTCCCATCACTGCAATTACGGTGGTTTGTTTTAAAGTATTGGGACGGTCATAGCGATGAAAAACGGCTCTGTGTTATAACGAGGGCAGGGCTTTTGGTATTCACTATTTCAAGGACGAGTGTTTATGGAGAAGATGCTGACTTCGCAACCCTCCGGTATTATTTCATCTGTTTTATCCAAAATTAAAGTCTTAGGTCCGGGGATGCTGATGGCTGCCGCCGCCATTGGAGGTAGTCATTTAGTAGCTTCAACTCAGGCAGGTGCTCGGTATGGTTGGCATTTAGTGGGTCTAATTATTCTGGTTAATCTGCTTAAATATCCTTTTTATCGTAGTGGTTTTACCTATCCGATGGCCACCGGGCAAAGTTTGTTGCATGGTTATTTGCTGATGGGGCGGCGTTATCTGGCGTTAAGTTTTTTATTGAATCTATTTGCATCGGTGGTGAGTTGTGCGGCGTTGGTGATGTTTTCAGCCAGCCTTCTCAGTTACTTTCTACCGATTCAGCTCCCGTTGTCGATGCTTAGTTTAATCATCGTGGTGCTTTCATTGTTAATTATTTTGGCCGGGCATTTTTCATTTTTAAATCGTATCTCTAAAGTGATTGTGGTCACGTTGGCTATCGCTACCATTATTGCGGTAGGCATGGCCTGGCATAATGGCAGCATGGCTCCCGCCGGATATAGTGCTCCATCACCTTGGCATTTAGCTTCGGTAGGTTTTTTAGTGATTACAATGGGCTGGATGCCGGCACCGATTGAAGTTTCTTGTATCACATCACTCTGGTTGATGCGACAGCGTCAGCAGCAGGAGGTGACGACATCCAGTGCGCTGTTTGATTTTAATCTGGGGTACTGTATTAGCGCTGTTTTAGCGGTGGCTTTTTTGGCGCTGGGCGCGTTGGTTCTTAATGGCCGGGCTGATAGTTTGGCCGCCGGAGGCGTTAATTTTACCCATCAGTTGATCAGTATTTATGCTTCGACCATTGGCAATTGGGCTCGTTATCTGATCGCTATGATCGCGTTTTTGTGTATTTTTGGTTCGGTCATTACCGTTGTGGATGGTTATGCCAGGGTGTTAAACGAATCGGCACGACTATTGTTTCGGCAAACTGAAAATGATAACCCCCGTCATTTTAGTTATTGGGTGTTGTTTGTCACCTTGCTTGGATTTGTACTAGCGTTGTTTTTTAAAAGTGCTTTACTGGCCATGCTGGGGTTTGCGATGACGCTGGCATTTATAACCACGCCGTTGTTTGCCTGGTTGAATCATCGGTTGGTACACTCAATGCCAAAATCTCAAGGCGTTCGTCCCAATCGCTATTTATCATGGCTGAGTCGTATAGGACTTATCTACCTGTTCGGTTTTTTAGTGGTATTTATTGGATGGAAATGGTTCATGTAAATCCTTCCCCGGACGATAAATTGGGATGAAACGTTTTCGTTTATAGAGTGATAAATCTGTTGTGGGTCATAAGGTAGGGATATGTTTGCGTTAAACCACGCTTTTGAGTTGGATGGAAAATGGATTGGCAAAGGTCATCCTGTGTATATCGTGGCCGAGATGTCGACCAATCATGGGGGATCACTGACTAAAGCCAAAGAGATTATCCACGCAGCGAAAGAAGCGGGAGCCGATGCGGTAAAATTGCAGACCTATACAGCGGATACCTTAACACTCGACAGTGATTTACCCCATTTTCAGATCCAAGGTGGATTATGGGGTGGGCAAAGTTTCTATGAGCTTTATCAGCAGGTGGCGATGCCGTGGTCGTGGCATCAGCCGTTAGCGGAAGAAGCACAACGTTGTGGAATTACGTTATTTTCATCTCCATTTGATGCCAGTGCCGTAGCCCTGCTGGAAGAGCTCGACTATCCGGCCTATAAAATTGCTTCCGCAGAATTGATCGATGTGGCATTGATTGAAAAAGTAGCCGCAACGGGTAAGCCGGTGATTATTTCAACCGGAGGAGCATCGCTGGCGGATATCCAACGTGCGATCCGGGTGATGGAACAGCAGCAGAATCCTAATTTATGTTTGCTGAAATGTACCAGTGAATATCCGGCCCCTTATGATCGCATGAACTTGGCTACAATCGCTCATCTTGAACAGTGGGTTCAAGCGCCAGTGGGGTTATCGGATCACACATTGGGCATCGCGGTTCCTGTGGCTTCGGTAGCCTTAGGTGCTTGTTTTGTTGAAAAACATTTTATGCTGGATAAAGCAGATCCCACCGCGGATCAGGCATTTTCACTGGATCCTGCGCAATTCACGCAGATGGTTGAAGCGATTCGTCAAACGGAGCAGGCAATTGGTCAGGTTATTTACCCTGCACAGACCCGCGAGCAACGAGCATTGTATGCGATTAGAGATATTGCCGAAGGGGAACAGTTAAGCCCGGATAATGTGAAAAGCTTGCGGCCAGGCGGGGGGATTGCTCCTCGTCATTTGCCGCAGATTCTGAATAAAACTGCTTTGCAGAGTATTGCTCGGGGAGCATTACTGCAGTGGTCGATGTTTGCCTAATCCCATTGACTTAAATCATCCAGTGTCAAGCTGG
The DNA here is from genome assembly GCF_046054165.1 of Celerinatantimonas marina. Taxonomy (NCBI): domain Bacteria; kingdom Pseudomonadati; phylum Pseudomonadota; class Gammaproteobacteria; family Celerinatantimonadaceae; genus Celerinatantimonas; species Celerinatantimonas marina. The sequence continues at coordinate 61,383 of NZ_JBFNXK010000014.1, forward strand.
TACTATCGACGAATACATGGATAAAGTAATCTAAGGCCGGACGAGAACGTTCCTGTAATGTTTGTTGCAGTTTGCGTTCTGCACTAGCAAATTCCAAGTTGCCACTGGACATCTCTTCTTTGCATTTGATGTAAGCTGAAAGAACATCGGCATCTTTGACAATCGTTGCATAATGGGACGTGTTGTGGTGAACCAGTAACGATTGATAATCGGGCTGAAGTTCTGCTGGGAGCAGTGACAGTAATCGCTGTTCCGCTTGGGCTTCCAAGGCATGATACGCATCCCGCAGTTCGTGATTGGCATATTTGACCGGGGTGGGAAGATCACCGGTGAGCACTTCACTACTATCGTGGTAAAGGGCTTGCATGACCGCCTGACCGGGATCTAACTGGCCATCAAAATAGTGATTCTCAATGACGACCAGCAAGTGAGCAATCATAGCAACCATCAACGAATGTTCAGCAATGTTTTCACGCTGCTGACTGCGCATTAAAGGCCATCGTTCGATTAACTTCATGCGGGCCAGCTGAGCGATAAAATGACTTTGTTGAGTTGCCTTATAACTCATTTAATATTCCTTAGACTTGTCGATAGGTCTCCAAAAAATGTCCTAAGCGGCCAAGGGCATCCCGAAGATCTTGTTTGGACGGCAAAAAGACCACCCGGAAGTGATCCGGATTGTGCCAGTTAAACCCGGTTCCTTGAACAATCAGAATTTTTTCCTTCATTAACAAATCCAGAGCAAATTGTTGGTCATCCCGGATATTAAATCTTTTGGCATCTAATTTGGGGAATAAATACATCGCTCCATGTGGTTTGACACAACTGATCCCTGGAATGTCATTGAGCATTCTCCAGGCGAGTTCACGTTGTTCATATAGTCGTCCACCGGGTGCGACTAGATCGTTAATGGTTTGATATCCTCCTAAAGCTGTTTGAATGGCATGTTGAACGGGCACATTCGCACAGAGCCGCATGGATGAGAGAATATCGAGTCCGGCAATATAATCTTTAGCCAGATGTTTGGCACCACTGACCATCATCCAACCCGAGCGGAATCCGCAGATCCGGTAGGCTTTGGATAACCCGTTGAAGGTAATCGTTAACAGATCATCTGATAACGTAGCCATGGTGACATGCTTGGCATCATCATAAATAATTTTGGAGTAGATTTCATCGGCAAAAATCACGAGGTTATGTTCGCGGGCCAGTTCTACGATTTGAGTTAGCAGTTCGCGAGGATAGACGGCCCCGGTCGGATTGTTCGGGTTGATGACGACAATCCCTTTGGTTCGGGAGGTGATTTTAGCTTTGATATCGTTGATGTCCGGAAACCAGTCCGATTGTTCATCACAGACATAATGGATGGCCTTGCCTCCGGAAAGGGTAACCGCAGCTGTCCACAAAGGATAGTCAGGAGCGGGAACCAACATTTCGTCTCCGTTATTGAGCAGTGCCTGGACGGACATCACGATCATTTCACTGACGCCATTCCCTAGATAGATATCTTCGACTGTGACGCTACGCAGACCCATCGCCTGATAATGTTGCATGACCGCTTTGCGCGCCGAGTAAAGTCCTTTAGAATCACTATAACCTTGAGCGGTTGGTAGATTACGGATCACATCGACTAAAATTTCTTCCGGGGCTTCAAAGCCAAAGGGCGCGGGATTACCGATGTTGAGTTTAAGAATACGTTGGCCTTCGTCTTCCAGACGTTTGGCTTGTTCTAGGACCGGTCCTCGAATGTCATAACAGACAGAGTCGAGTTTGTAAGATTTTTCAATTGGCTGCATGATTGCGTTAGACGTTAAGATAACTAAAAAGAGCACTATTAAGGCGCTAATTGGCAGGGCTTTCAAGAGGGCAGTTTATTTTCGATATGAAATACTATTCTCTTAGATTTTTTCACTTTATTTTAAACTAATTCAGATAAATATATGGCAACGATGCGGAGCCTCGCGCTATGTTAGAGCTTAAACATCTTAAAACGCTAGTTCATCTACGTGAATCAGAAACACTCGTTGAGGCTGCGTCTCGACTCTGTTTGACGCAGTCGGCATTATCTCATCAATTGAAAGCACTGGAAAAACATATTGGCGCCCAATTGTTTATTCGTAAAAGCAAACCATTGCGCTTCACTATTGCCGGATTACGGTTATTGGAATTGGCGGATCAGGTTTTGCCTCAGTTCACTCAGGCGGAACGGGAGTTGGAACGATTAGTTGCCGGTCAGTCTGGCCGATTGCATCTGGCGATTGAATGCCATAGCTGTTTTAATTGGTTGATGCCGGCTATCGATATTTATCGTGGTTTGTGGCCGGATGTTGAGCTTGATTTCGCCTCTGGTTTTAGTTTTGAACCGTTACCCGAGTTAGCGGCCGGTGAGTTGGATATCGTCATTACTTCTGATCCGTTACCTGTCCCAGGGATCTGTTATCGGGCCTTGTTTGCTTATCAACCTATGTTGGCGGTGGCATTAAATCATCGCTTGGCGACGAAAGATATCATTACTCCAACCGATTTTGTTCAGGAAACATTACTAAGTTATCCGGTTGAAACCTCTCGGTTGGATCTGTTTAATTTGTTTTTAGGGCCTGCAGGTGTGAAACCTAGAGCGGTTCGGCAGGTCGATATGACGATGATGATGATGCAACTGGTTGCCAGTAATTTGGGGGTTGCGGTGCTTCCCAATTGGGCACTTCATGAGTATGTTCAGAAAGGATATGTAGTAGCCCGGCAATTAGGTAAGGGAGAATTGTGGCAAAATTTGTATTTGGCGATGCAGGAACAACAGCAACAGCAAAGCCACTTGCGGGCATTTGTTCAAATTGCTAGAGAAAGCTGTTTTGAACATTTATGCGGGATTCGTTCTGTAACCTCGAAAGACGATATTCCGGCTTATTCAGCTAACGGATCAATTTCGTAGATAGCACTGTCGAATAAGTTTTTGATTAAACCAATAAATTCATCTAAAAATTCACTTTGTTGCTGAGTGGGCGGGGTATTCCAGACACTGGATAAAACTTCTTGCAAATCATTGACCACGGAGTCGCTTTCGCGAATGACGCTAAAACGGCTCTCACTGTTTAAGTGGGGGTGTTGTTGACAGACGGCCATCACGCTTTCGGCAATTTTATCCGTTGTATACTCGGCAACGGTTATGCCGGTCATAGGGGTTCCCGACTGTTCAAAAACAGATAAATTTTCTGTCAGATACTGGATCAGCTGATAGTATCCTTCACCGTTTGTTACCATAGATTTTGCTCCAGCCCAAAGGGTTATTGCCCAGCTATTTTCATTGTCTAACCACCAATTATATAAAGGCTACTGTGTAAATAAAGCATAGTTTAAATCTTTATTCTCGTCGCTTTGATGAAATAACAGAAAAAACTGTCGATCCTAAGAGAAGCTGACTACCTTTTAAAGAATAGGCGTTAGACAGGCTACAAACGTCGATGCTGATAAAAATTATTCTAAATGAACAATTCTGATACTCGGTTGTTCCGGTTCTTTATGGTTCGCGGATGGAGGTGCGAAAGTGATGAGAAACGGGCCTAGTTTCAGGAATGTTTTAGCTCAATCTTTTATACGATAGTCACGCTTGAGTACGTGGATGTTGATAAGGATGCTATGCATGGGACAAAGAAATCAACCAATTCTTGACGAAGAGGTTACGTTTGCTCAGGAAAAATTGGTGTCAAGAACTGATCTTCGGGGCGTTATCACTTATGCGAATGATGCATTCTGTCGAATTGCGGGGTATAGCCGAGAGGAGTTACTGGGGCATAATCATAATCTTGTGCGCCATCCAGATATGCCCAAAGCGGCATTTGAAGATCTCTGGAGTAAGTTAAAATCCGGTCGACACTGGCGAGGGGCAGTTAAGAATCGCTGTAAAGATGGCCGGTATTATTGGGTTGATGCTTTTATTACTCCAGAGTATGAAGGAAAACAGCTGGTAGGATATCAGTCGGTGCGGATCCGGCTTGAACCGGAATACCGGCAGCGGGCCGAAAAAATGTATGCCCGCCTTAATCGTAATCAAAGGGTTGAGCAGTGGTATCATCATGTGATTTTCCGGCATTTGTTATTTGCAGTGTTGGCGATTTGCATTATTGCCGGTGCTCATTTTTATCCGTTACTTTCTTGTATCTTAGTCGTATTGCCATTTCTGATTTATCAGAATGAGTTAATTACGGTGCCTAGTTATTTTAAAAAACTGAGGAAGCGTTTTGATAGTCCGTCTCGTTGGATCTATAGCGGGCGATCTGAACAAAGCATTTGTGATTTTCACATTCATATTTATCAAGGACGCATCCGCACGATTGTTGGGCGGGTATTGGATAGTGCCGAACCTATCCATCAGACCAGTACCCAGTTGGCTCGATCAGCCGAGCAGGCCAAAATGGGCTCGAGTCAGCAGAGTGATCAGTTACATCAGATTTCTGTGGCGATGGAACAGATGGTTCAAACCATTGATGATATTACTAAAAATATTCAGCATACTGCCTCAGAAGTGGATGAAGCCCAACAGTCCTGTCAACATGCGAATGAGGTGATGGGAACGACTTCGACACAAATTTCTGCATTGGCAGCAGATATTACTCGGTCATCGAAATCCGCTCAGGATCTTAACCAGGAAGCGGAAAAAATTGAATCGATTATGCAAGAAATCCAAGGCATTTCTGAGCAAACTAATCTATTGGCGCTCAATGCCGCGATTGAAGCCGCTCGCGCAGGCGATCAAGGGCGTGGATTTGCGGTTGTTGCCGATGAAGTCCGGGCTTTGTCGCAACGGAGTTACCGGGCGACAGAACAAATTCAGGATTCAATTAGTGGCATTCAGTCTACGTTACGTTCTTGGGTTGCGATTATGGCGGCCAGCCAGAAAGCGGCTGAAGCTTGTGTCAGTGAGACTCAGCAGACTCAAGATGCCGTTTCGCTGGTGGTGTCATCGGTATCCGGTATTTCTGCACTGACGACCCAGATCTCAGCCGCTGTTGAACAGCAAAATGTAGTTTCTCGGGAAATTAACCGTAATGTGAGTGAAGTGCATCAGCTCTCTGATGATAATCTGAAACAAGCTGAATTTGTGGCCTTGTTTGCCGAGAATATTGAAGCACGAGTTGAACAGCTTAAAGCGCTGGCGCTGACATTTGGCAACTAATGTGCGTAGGGTGGGATAAAAATGGCCGCTCAGCGGCCATTGTGTAAAAGATGAGCGGCAGTTATCCTTGATTGAGCTTGAATTCGGCACTATCCGATGGATCGAGATAGGCACAGCATAGCAAGACTTCATCTTCATCACAGCAAGCTAATGGTTGCGAGTGATAACTAACATGCCCTCGCTCCAGTTTGGCCCGACAAGTCCCGCAAAAACCATTACGACACTGGTAGTCGGGCGTGAATCCGGCCTGTTCTGCGGCTTCCAGTAACGTTTCATTTTCTTGGATAGGCACACTCTGGTTATTGATCCGTAGTCTACTCATTAGAGCTCAAAATCACCGAGATCATCGTGATCGAGTGAGGAATCAATTTGCCCCACCAGATAGGAGCTAATTTCAGCTTCCTGAGGCGCCACCTGAACATTATCAGAGATCAGCCACGTATTGATCCAAGGGATCGGGTTGGAGCGAGTTTCAAAGATACTGGGTAGACCGATCGCTTGCATACGGATATTACTGATATATTCGATGTATTGGCACAGAATATCACGATTAAGGCCAATCATAGAGCCACCCTGAAACAAATATTCAGCCCAGGCTTTTTCTTGTTCAGCTGCACGAGTAAAGAGGTCGAAGGCTTGAGCCTGACACTCAATGGCGATTTCGGCCATCTCTGGATCATCTTTACCGTCACGCATCAGGTTTAGCATATGCTGAGTTCCGGTTAAGTGCAGCGCTTCATCACGAGCAATCAAGCGGATGATTTTAGCATTGCCTTCCATCAGCTCTCGCTCTGCAAAAGCAAAGGAACAGGCGAAACTGACATAAAAGCGGATCGCTTCCAATGCATTGACCGCCATCAGGCACAGGTAGAGCTTTTTCTTCAGCTCTCGGAGTGTGATGGTTACCGTTTCGCCGTTGAGCGTATGCACACCTTCGCCATAGAGGTTATAGCGCTGAGTGCTTTCAATCAGATCATCATAATAACAAGCGATATCTTCGGCTCGTTTAAGGATCTCTTGATTCATCATGATGTCATCGAAAACAACAGCCGGATCCTGCACCACATTACGAATAATATGGGTATAGGATCGCGAGTGAATTGTTTCACTAAATGACCAAGTTTCAATCCAAGTTTCCAGCTCCGGGATCGACACCAGTGGTAGCAATGCCACGTTGGGTGAACGCCCCTGAATGCTGTCGAGTAACGTTTGATATTTCAGATTACTCAGAAAAATGTGTTGCTCATGAGCGGGCAATTTCTGAAAATCGATCCGATCTCGAGAGACATCCACTTCTTCCGGACGCCAGAAGAAAGATAATTGCTTCTCGATCAAACGCTCAAAGATCTCATGGCGCTGTTGATCATAGCGAGCCACATTCACCGGCTCGCCAAAGAACATATTTTGTTTAGTCGCATCTAATTGATGCTGTGGAAAAATTGAATAACTCATCGATAGTTCCCTGAATTAAATCTTACACGCTCCACCGGCACAATCGTCTGCAGCAAGATCATTTTGGTCATCGGCTGCACCGTCACGGGTATTATGATAATAAAGTGTTTTGACCCCGTATTTATAAGCGGTCAGCAAATCTTTTAATAAAATTTTCATCGGTACGCGGTTGCCTTCAAAGCGTGCCGGATCGTAATTGGTATTGGCTGAGATCGACTGGTCAATAAATTTCTGCATAATTCCAACTAATTGCAGATAGCCATCATTAGATGGAAGATCCCATAATAATTCATATTGGCCTTTCAGTTTCAGTAGATCTGGGACCACTTGTTTTAAGATCCCATCTTTACTGGCTTTGATACTGATGTAACCTCGTGGGGGTTCAATCCCATTAGTCGCGTTGGAGATCTGACTGGACGTCTCGGATGGCATCAGCGCTGAGAGCGTTGAGTTGCGCAAACCATGAGTTTTGATCTCTTCTCGCAGTGTTTCCCAATCGTAATGTAAAGGTTCAGCGCAGATCCCATCCAAATCTTTTTTATAGGTATCGATGGGGAGAATCCCTTGGGCATAGGTTGTTTCGTTAAATGCCGGGCAAGCGCCTCGTTCTTTCGCTAAATTCAAAGACGCTTTGAGCAACCAGTATTGCATGGCTTCGAATGTTTGGTGTGTCAGTGCATTGGCACTGCCGTCACTATAACGAACGCCATTTTTAGCCAGATAATAAGCGTAGTTGATGACTCCGATCCCGAGTGTTCGACGATTCATACTCCCGTTTTTAGCCGCAGGAAGTGGGTAGTCTTGATAATCTAACAAGCTATCGAGAGCCCGCACGGCTAGATCGGCTAGTTCTTCTAACTCATCTAAGTTGTTAATGGCACCTAAGTTAAAAGCGGATAATGTACATAACGCAATTTCGCCTTCTTCGTCATAGACGTGCTTCAGCGGTTTCGTCGGTAAAGCAATTTCCAGACATAGGTTGGATTGGCGTACTGGAGCCAGAGTCGGATCAAATGGGCTGTGCGTATTACAGTGATCGACGTTTTGCACGTAGATCCGACCCGTTGAGGCGCGTTCCTGCATCAATGCCGAGAATAATTCGGATGCTTTGACTGATTTTTTGCGAATGCTGGGGTCTTGTTCATACTGCGCATAGAGCCGTTCGAATTCATTTTGATCGGCAAAGAACGCGTCATATAGCCCAGGGACATCGCTGGGTGAAAATAGAGTAATACTTTCACCTTTAATCAGGCGTTGATACATCAATTTATTGATCTGAACGCCGTAGTCCATATGGCGTACGCGGTTTTCTTCAACCCCTCGGTTGTTTTTAAGAACCAGCAGTGATTCTACTTCCAGATGCCAGAAGGGATAGAATAATGTTGCCGCACCGCCGCGGACACCGCCTTGTGAGCAGCATTTTACAGCGGTCTGGAAATATTTATAAAACGGGATACAGCCAGTATGGAAGGCTTCACCGTTACGAATACTACTGCCTAGTGCGCGAATTCGACCTGCATTAATTCCGATACCGGCACGTTGCGAGACATAAGTGACGATACTGGATGCTGTGGCATTAATGGAAGCTAGGCTGTCGTCACATTCGATCAAAACACATGAGCTAAACTGGCGTGTTGGGGTCCGTACCCCGGACATGATCGGTGTGGGGAGCGACAATTTGAATGTCGAAATTGCATCATAAAAACGTTTGATATAACCCATGCGCACGGCTGGTTCATAATGACTGAACAAGCATGCCGCGATTAATACATATAAGAACTGAGCGCTTTCAAAAATTTCGCCGGTGACGCGGTTCTGAACAAGGTATTTCCCCTCCAGCTGTTTAACTGCGGCATATGAGAAATTCATATCACGCCAGTGATCGATAAACTCATCCATCTGTGCAAATTCAGCGGGGGTGTAATCGGCGAGCAAATGCTGATCGTAATGGCCGAGTTCACATTGTTTAACCACGTGATCATAGAGTTTGGGCGGTTCAAATTGCCCATATGCTTTTTTACGCAGATGGAAGATGGCCAGACGAGCCGCCAGATATTGATAATCGGGTGTATCGGCACTGATTAAGTCCGCAGCTGCTTTGATGATCGTTTCATGGATATCGTCCGTGCGGATACCATCATAAAACTGGATATGAGAACGGAGCTCCACCTGCGATACAGAGACATCGTTAAGTCCTTCTGCTGCCCATGTTATGACGCGGTGAATTTTATCCAGATCGATCGGCTCTTTTTTACCACTGCGTTTTGTCACCAGAAGATTGGTATTCATAGTTTTCAGTCACCTTGATCGGGTATGGAATGAATCGATGATTTGTTCAAATAAAACACTAGATATAGTGTTTGTTAATTCAATGGATACAAGATAATGAGGTTTTATCGAATATGCAAGGTGTGGCGTGGGGGATAGTCTGTGGATAAATAAAATAGGTTAGTGCTTACTTACTAGTTCTTCCTTATCTGATTTTGGCTCCGATTTTTGCAACCTTATATTAAAAAAATTAAGAAATTTACGATAGTAAGTTTACATAATTGTTAAATCTGTTGGAATGATGATTGTGTCACCAGAATATCCATTCGCAATGTTCCCTTAACAGAAATAACGCGTTTGACGTATCGGCGTATTCGGTGAGCTGTTTTCTGAATCTCCGATATGCCAAACGTGTTGAGTAAAAGATATGAATGGGAGAAAGACTGCACTTAATAATCTGGTTTCGTGAGATGAGCCATATAGTTGACGGAAACATCGGCACAAAACTGATAACTATCAATAAAAGGAATGACTCGGATCCCAGTTAAATGTTGCGTTTGCAGCCCTAAATGATCGCACCAACCGAGCAGTTCCGAGGGTTTTAAAAATTTCGCATACTGATGAGTTCCGTTGGGGACCATTCGCAGTAGTTTTTCAGCCGCAAGAATCATCAGTGCATAGGATTTTGGGGTGCGATTAACCGTTGATAAAAATAGATGCCCTCCCGGTTTGAGTAGGGTATTCAATGCCTCAATGACTGAAGATGGATCCGGTACGTGCTCCAGCATTTCCATACAGGTGATGACGTCGTATTGACCGGCATGGGCTTGGGCAAACTGTTCGGCTGAACTCAGCTGATAATCAATATCGAGCTGGGATTCCAGCGCATGCAGTTTAGCTACTTCGATTTGAGCTTCACCCATGTCAAGTGCTGTAACTTTCGCACCGCGTTTGGCCAAACTTTCTGAGAGAATTCCACCTCCGCAGCCAACATCTAAAGTCTTAAGTTCAAATAAGCCATTTGTATGTTGCTCTATAAATTCCACGCGCAAGGGATTGATTTGATGCAGCGTTTTGAATTCACCATCCTGATCCCACCACTGGCTGGCAAGTGATGCAAACTTATCTATTTCATGGGGATCTACATTTTCATTTGTCATAGTCATTACTTTGTTGGTTTTACTTAAATCAATATACTTAAGGCTCGTAATCGTTATGAGGGCTGATTCTAAGTGAACGAGCTAAATAAAGCACAAGATATGTTTGAATGCCCTATCAACCGCGGTTCAAACGATTCGCAAAAATTAGTGCATCAGTATAAGTTTTAAGCTTGCTTACGCCTACTAATTCCTGAAAAATCAGTCCACTGATATACGCGTCATGAAATGAAGTGTGTTTTTAATGTTTCATTTACAGATGATTCGAGGATGACAGTCAAAAATAAAAGGCCTGAATAGGTATGAAAATAGAATATTCATTGTTTTCTTTTTGGGCCAATCCGAATTTGTGATAAAATCAGCGCTTCGCTGCAGTATTGCAGATAAGCGTTAAAAATTAGGGATTCTTTCTTCTATGAGCGATCTTGCCAAAGAGATTACACCGGTCAATATCGAAGATGAGCTAAAGACATCTTATCTTGATTATGCCATGAGTGTAATTGTCGGCCGGGCACTACCAGATGTCCGTGACGGCTTGAAGCCAGTACATCGTCGTGTTTTGTTTGCGATGAGTGTATTAGGTAACGACTGGAATAAACCATATAAAAAATCTGCCCGTGTCGTTGGTGATGTCATCGGTAAATATCATCCTCATGGGGATACTGCGGTCTATGACACAATTGTTCGTATGGCGCAGCCGTTTTCACTCCGGTACACATTAGTCGATGGTCAGGGAAATTTTGGGTCAGTTGATGGTGATTCAGCTGCAGCCATGCGTTATACCGAAATCCGGATGGATAAAATTGCCCATTCGCTATTAGCTGATCTGGATAAAGAAACCGTTGATTTTGTTCCTAACTACGATGATACGGAACAAATTCCTGAGGTGTTACCGACTCGAATCCCCAATTTATTGGTCAATGGTTCTTCGGGCATTGCCGTCGGGATGGCAACCAATATTCCGCCGCATAACCTGACTGAAGTTATCAATGGCTGTCTGGCGATGATTGAAAATCCGGAGATTGATATCGATGGGTTGATGGAATATATCCCAGGTCCAGATTTCCCGACTGCGGGGATTATTAATGGCCGTGCCGGGATTATTCAGGCCTATCGAACCGGTCGAGGGAAGGTTTCGATTCGGGCCAAAGCCGATATCGAAGAAGACAAACACGGTAAAGAAACCATTATTGTTCACGAAATTCCTTATCAGGTGAACAAAGCTCGTCTTATCGAAAAAATTGCCGAGTTGGTAAAAGATAAAAAACTGGAAGGGATTTCCGGACTTCGAGATGAATCTGATAAAGAAGGGATGCGCATCGTTATCGAATTAAAACGCGATGCCGTCGGCGAAGTCGTGCTGAATAATTTATATGCTCAGACTCAGATGCAGGTGTCATTTGGGATGAACATGGTCGCGCTGGATCATGGTCAGCCTAAAGTATTCAATCTGTGGGATATGATTGAGAGCTTCATTCGTCACCGTCGAGAAGTCGTCACTCGCCGTACCGTGTATGAGCTGCGTAAAGCACGCGAACGGGCCCATATATTGGAAGGCTTAGCGATTGCCTTGGCGAATATTGACGAAGTGATCGCGCTGATCCGGCAATCACCTACTTCAACTGAAGCTAAAGTAGCATTGGTTTCCCGGGGATGGGAATTGGGTGTCGTTTCGGCCATGTTAGAACGTGCCGGTGAAGATGCGGTGCGTTTGGAAGGACTGGATGATCGTTATGGTCTGCGAGATGGTTTGTATTATCTGACGGATGTGCAGGCTCAGGCTATTCTGGATCTGCGGTTACATCGATTGACCGGTTTAGAGCACGGGAAAATTCTCGACGAATATAAAGAATTACTGGAACAGATTGCAGAACTGATTTTTATTCTAAGCAGTCCGGTTCGGTTAATGGAAGTCATTCGTGATGAATTTATCGAGATCCGTGAGCAGTTTGGCGATGAGCGTCGTACCCAGATTAATGCCAACAGTGCAGATCTGTGCATTGAAGATTTAATCAATGAAGAAGATGTGGTCGTCACGCTTTCGAATAGCGGTTATGTTAAATATCAACCGCTGACCGACTATGAAGCACAGCGTCGTGGGGGTAAAGGTAAAGCAGCGACCCGGATGAAAGATGAAGACTTCATCGACCAATTATTGATTGCTAACACTCACGATACCGTGCTGTGTTTCTCCAGTATCGGTAAAGTATACTGGCTGAAAGTCTATCAACTGCCTTTGGCTAGTCGTCAGGCACGTGGTAAGCCGATTGTGAACTTGTTGCCTTTAGGTGAAGATGAACGAATTACCGCGATTCTGCCAGTTCGTGAATATGAAGAAGGCTATTATATCTTCTTTGCAACGGCCAACGGTACAGTGAAGAAAACGGATCTATCGTCCTTTAGTCGTCCACTCTCTAGCGGGATTAAAGCGATTAACCTGCGTGATGATGACTCTTTGATTGGGGTCGCGTTGACCAATGGCAATGATGAGATCATGTTGTTCTCTGATGCCGGGAAAGTCGTGCGTTTTAGTGAAGATCATGTCCGTTCGATGGGCCGTACTGCCGGTGGGGTTCGTGGGATTAGTTTGGATGATGGCCAAAAAGTGGTATCGCTAATTATTCCTCAGGAAAATGGTGATATTCTGACGGCAACGGCGAATGGTTATGGTAAACGAACTTGTCAGAGTGAATATCCAACCAAAGGCCGTGCGACCAAAGGGGTGGTTTCGATCAAGGTCAATGAGCGGAATGGGGCTGTTGTGGGAGCGGTTCAGGTGCGTGTCGAAGATGAGCATGTTGATTCTGAATCAGGTGAAACAATCCCGTTGCGCAGTGATCAGGTGATGTTAATTACCGATGCCGGAACGCTGGTTCGGATCCGGGCCAATGAAGTTTCTAAAGTCGGTCGTAATACGCAGGGCGTTACCTTGATTCGAACTTCTGAAGAAGAGCATGTTGTTGCATTGCAACGTATTGACGAAGACGAAGAAGATGAGCAAGATAGTCCAGAAGATCTGACTCAACCGCTACCGCCTGCTGATGAGCAGCCAAATCTGCCTGATGAGAGCGAGTAATAGTGTAAGTCGAGCGGCGATTGAGCCGCTCGATTTGTTTTAACGCAAATAAGAATAATAAAAAGTAGTTTTAAGGAAAAGACCAATGACACAGGTGTACAATTTCTGTTCAGGGCCGGCCATGTTACCAACTGAAGTCATGGCTCAGGCACAGCAAGAGTTTAATAACTGGAATGATATGGGCGTTTCGGTGATGGAGATCAGTCATCGTAGCTCAGAATATATCGAAATGGCAAAACAAGCCGAACAAGACTTGCGTGACCTGCTTTCGATCCCTGATAACTATAAAGTGTTGTTTAGTCATGGGGGGGGCCGGGGACAGTTCGCGGCCGTTCCGATGAATTTATTAGGGGATAAAACCCTGGCCAGTTATGTCACAACGGGTCATTGGTCTAAAAATGCATTGGCCGAAGGTCAGAAATATGCCGCTGCGGATGTTTTTGATGCGGTGATCAAAGAAGATGGTGTGACTCATCTGCGCCCGGTGAATGAATGGCGTTATAGTAAAGATTCTGCCTATTTGCATTATTGTCCCAACGAAACGATTGAAGGCATCGCCGTACATCAGGTTCCTGAAGTCAGTGTCCCTCTGGTTGGTGATTTTTCATCGACCTTGTTATCTGAACCCTTGGATGTCAGTAAATTCGGTGTCATCTATGCTGGCGCGCAGAAAAATATTGGACCATCTGGTTTGACTATTGTGATTGTGCGTGAGGATCTGATCGGTCAGGCGATGGCCCATACACCGAGTATTTTTGACTATGCGATTACAGCTGATAAAGACTCGATGTTCAATACGCCTCCAACTTATGCCTGGTATTTATCTGGCCTGGTATTTAAATGGTTGAAAGCTAAAGGTGGCTTAACTGCAATGGCTGAACGTAATCAGGCGAAAGCATCATTGCTTTATGATTACATCGATCAGAGTGATTTTTATAGTAATCCGGTAGCTAAAGAATGCCGTTCAAAAATGAACGTGCCTTTCTTCCTGGCGGATGACAAACTGAATAGCGCATTTCTGGCTGAAGCCGCTGAACGACATCTGTTAACCCTCAAAGGGCATCGGGTTGCAGGGGGGATGCGTGCCAGTATTTATAATGCAATGCCTTTGGAAGGTGTGCAGGCTTTAATTGAACTTATGCGTGATTTTGAAAAAACTCACGGTTAAGCCGTAATCCTCGGTGCTTCCGCATTGGAAGCACCGTCGTTAATCAGTTGAGGAATAGATGACAGAACAGCTGACCCTCGAGCCTATTCAATCGGTTCAAGGAACCATTCGTTTACCCGGCTCCAAAAGTATTTCTAATCGCGCCTTGTTATTAGCTGCCATGGCAAAAGGAACTACAACCCTGACCAATTTGCTCGATAGTGATGATATTCGACATATGTTGAATGCGTTAGCATCGCTGGGAGTATCGGTTCGTCTAAGCGAAGACAAAACCACCTGTGAAGTCGATGGTTTAGCCGGCCCATTGCAAGGTGATGGAACCTGTCAGGCGTTATTTCTCGGTAATGCCGGAACCGCCATGCGACCTCTATGTGCCGCGCTCACCTTAGCGTCAGGTGAATTTGAACTGACCGGTGAACCTCGGATGGAAGAACGTCCGATTGGCGCGTTGGTGGATGCGTTGCGACAGGCTGGCGCACAGGTTGACTACTTGAAAAATCAAGATTATCCACCACTGCATATTGTCGGAACGGGGTTACGGGGTGGTGATGTTACGATCGATGGATCCGTTTCCAGTCAGTTTTTAACAGCATTCTTGATGGCGGCGCCATTGGCTGATGCTGCAACGACTATTCATATCCAAGGTGAACTGGTATCAAAACCGTATATCGATATTACATTAGCCATGATGAATCGTTTCGGTATTGAAGTCGAAAATCAAAATTATCAGCAGTTTGTCATTGCTGGACAGCAAACTTATCAGAGCCCCGGGCAATTTTTAGTGGAAGGTGATGCTTCGTCAGCTTCCTATTTCTTAGCCGCCGGAGCGATGGCTGGCGATGTAACTGTCGAAGGTGTCGGTCGTTTATCGATGCAAGGCGATGTCGCTTTTGCCGATGTGTTGGCAAAAATGGGAGCTGATATAGAGTGGGGTGATGATTATATTCGCGCTCGTCATGTCAAACCATTGCAGGCCGTTGATCTGGATTTAAATGAAATTCCGGATGCCGCTATGACATTAGCCACATGTGCCTTGGTTGCCCAAGGAACAACGGCGATTCGCAATGTTTATAACTGGCGAGTAAAAGAAACGGATCGTCTAGCAGCCATGGCTTGCGAGCTTCGCAAAGTGGGGGCTGAGGTTGAAGAAGGGCATGATTATCTGATTGTGACCCCACCGGCAAAACTCCAGCATGCCGCAATTGACACTTATAATGATCATCGAATGGCGATGTGTTTTTCATTAGTGAGCTTAGCAGGTTGTGCTGTGACCATTAATGATCCGAAGTGTACATCTAAAACATTCCCTGATTATTTTGAGCAGTTTGTTGATATAGCTATTCAATAAAACTTCAAAATGTCCGTGGGCATCTGCAATCAAGTGATATGCAGGTGCCTATTTTGTATCATTTCTCTCAAAATAAATATCCTATATATTAATAAACCTTTTTTACTAGGTCCATCCCATCTTTTTTGTTAAAGTTTCAGCCATACGTGTTCTTTGATATCAATTTCCCGAGGAGTGCAGTGGCTCAGTTCATCAAAGCCGTCGGACTGTGTGTGTTGTTACTGGCTCAGTGTGCATTGGCCTTTGCGGAGCCGATTCATCGTCAGCTGACTATCGGGTATCTTGCACACGATGAACCTTTAAGTGCTTATTTGCCGAATCGACGACCTCACGGATATTTAGTGAATGTCTTGCAACAGGCGTTAGCTCCCGAGTTTTCGATCCGTTGGCGAGCGTTTCAGTCTCGGCGATTAGGCGTTCGTGCGCTTGATGAGCATCTCATTCAGTTTTTTTTAGTGCCCACCTCACAGCACTCGACGGATCTGTACCGTTTCTCGCAAAAAGTCTATCAAGAACGATGGTTGCTTGCATCGCTCTATCCTTTGCATGTTCATGAAAACGTGTCGGATTTATCTCAATACCGGTTAGCTATTTATGCAGGGATTACTTATGCTCCGCCTTCTTGGTCGGAAAATGGGCAAGAATTGTTGCATGTGTATAGCCTTAAACAAGGGTTGGGCAGTTTGCAACAGGGGCGAGTTGACGGTGTGTTGTTGCCCGCACATATGAAGACGACCTTTTCCCAGCTAGCCCCTACGATGCACTTTTATGCTATGCCTCAGTTTATAGAGTATGCATTAATGGCGGCTAATGATGGGATTGAAAATCCGATACTTTCTCAGATCAATAAGCTATTGGATTCTTCTACATCGCTCGCTCCCCCCCTACTTCAAAAGCGCCTTTCTTTTGAACCATTTGATTTATGGCAATTATTAGTGGGTGTTTTTGCTTTGTTATTGTTGGGGTTGTTATTAATGCTTCGGCAGTCCCGACTGAAAAATCAAATTTTATCTAGTCAAGTCCGTCATTTCGCAAATATTGATAAAGTCGCTGGTTTAGGTTTAGCCAGTCGTCAGGAATTATATTTGTGTATCCAGCGCTTCATGGAAAAAGAGCAAGCGTTTGGTGTGTTTTTATTTGAATTTTCCCGGCAGCATGATGTCACGGAAAGTTATGGTATTAATTTGGGTTTAAAAACTCGCCGAGCATTTGCAAGTCGTAGTCGGAAATTATTGTTACGAGAATACCCTCAGGCTCAGTTATTTCACTGGCGCGATCATTATTTTGTGCTGGTGATGGCTGAAGGTTCAATTCGTGATTCATATAATGCTGTGGCACAGAAGATAGCAACGTTGTGTCGAGGATGGCTATGCTTGGATAATTTGCGCATCCGGACGCGCTGTCATGTGGGATGGGTGAGCTGGTTAGCTGAACAGCAGCGGGTTGTCGATATTGAACAAATTTTAACGCAAGCTTATTCGGCATTTAATCGGGCTGTATCTATTCAGCAGCGAGTCTGCCAATATCAGCCCGAGCAGCATTTGGTGGTTAAAGCTCGATTAACCATGGAAGCTAAATTGCGTTATGCCATTGATAACGAACAGCTTGTTCTCTATTTCCAACCTCAGTTTTCATTGATTAATCAACAATTAGTGGGAGCGGAGGTTCTTGTTCGCTGGCGGGATAGTAATGGTCAAATTATCAGTCCGGGAGCTTTTATTCCGGTCGCTGAACAAACAGGATTAATCGTACGTTTAGACCACTGGGTTTATGAACGATCGATGGAAACATTAGCGAACTGGTTACCTTATTTGCCGAAAGATTTTCGCTTATCGGTTAATTTTTCAGCTGTCTCCGTTTCTCGAGGGGTCTGTGAAACTCTGGTTTCTCAACTGACTCAAAAATGGGGGATCGATCCGCATTGGATTTGTTTGGAAATTACCGAATCATCGGTCATGAATTATCCAGATCAAGCCCGGGCAAGTTTTGAACGGTTACGTCAGCGTGGATTTGATATTGCCATTGATGATTTTGGGACGGGATACAGTTCGATGACGTATCTAAAGCAGTTGCCGGTCACACATCTGAAAATTGACCAGGCATTTACGGCAGGCCTTGAAAAGGGAAAAACGGATCAGCAGATCGTCCAAGCTATCGCGACCATTGGTCGAAGCTTTGGACATAAGATTCTGATTGAAGGGGTGGAAGTTCTGGAACAAGCCCAGATTGCCAAACGATTGGGATGTGAATTTGTACAGGGTTATCATTATGCAAAACCAATGCGAGGCTCTGATTTTATTACTAAATACTTATCTGTTGATCCTACCAAATTAGCGTTACTTTCTGCCTGATTAGCCATGTTCTTAAACATGGCCTGACTATTGCTTTAATCCATCCAAAAGATGGTGTAGTCAGGAATTTGGCAGTTAAGGAACTCAAGTATGAAAGTCACATCCGCTTCGCTTTTGCAAGAAATGCAACGAATGGCCCAGCAATCTGGAGGAAGCCTTCAGGCGCAATCGGCTATTGCGCAGGATATGCCTTCATCAACGGTGACCCCGACGGGGAATAACGCGGGCCAGAATTTTGGCCAGTTATTAGCTGATGCGATTAACAATGTAAATTCATTGCAAAGTCAAACCAATGATTTGCGAACTCGTTTTGATTTAGGCGATAAGAGCGTCAGTATCGGAGACGTCATGATCGCTGCTCAAAAGTCATCCATTGCCTTTGATGCCACGGTGGAAGTGCGCAACAAAGTAACGGATGCGTATAAAGAAATTATGTCGATGCCCATCTAAGGTGAAGTGAGGAGACGATCGTGGCAAGTGATGGAAGCGAAATGCCCGTCAATCAAGAATCCGTGTTGTTATCCGGGCCTGATAGTGCATCTGCAAATCTTGAAGAAAATGAGCAGCAGAGTTCACGTCTGAGTTTTTTGCAAAATGGCGATATCGTACGCCAGCTGATTATGATTTTTGCCTTAGCCATTTGTTTGGCATTGGCTGTGTTTTTGTTGCTCTGGGCCAAACAACCGGAGATGCGTCCTTTAGGGACGATGACGACCGATGAACTGGTTCAGACTCTAGATTTTTTCGACCAGCATCAGATTTCATATGATGTAAAAGGCAATACTGTTTATGTCGAAGCGGATCAGTATCAGTCGATTAAACTGCAGATGATGCGTAATGGCATGAGTGACAAGCAGACTGAAACTAACGGTGATGACATTTTACTGCAGGATATGGGGTTTGGTGTCAGCCAACGCTTGGAACAAGAGCGTTTAAAATTAAGTCGGGAACGTCAGTTAGAAAATGCTATTGAGCAGATCCAGGCCGTCTCTAAGGCTAAAGTTCTGTTAGCCATTCCTCGTTACAATGTATTTGCTCGAGATGATCAAAAGCCATCGGCGACGGTGGTGGTATCACTGCGTAATGTCACTTTGGGGTTGAAACGAAATGAAATCGACTCGATTGTGGATATGGTGGCTTCGGCCGTCCAAAATTTGACTCCTAGCCGGGTAACCGTCACCGATCAAAATGGTCAGTTGTTGAATTCCGGGAGCGAAAGTGCCGAATCGATCCAACATCGACATGAATTACAGGTCGAACAAGATCGAGAACAGCAATATAAAGAAAAAATAGATTCCATTTTAATCCCTGTCCTAGGTGCTGGAAATTATACTGCACAAGTGGATGTTTCAATGGATTTTACCGCCGTCGAACAAACACAGCGCCGTTATAATCCTGATTTACCTGCGATCCGAAGTGAAATGACCGTGCAGGATAACAGTACTGGTCGTAATCCATTGGGGATCCCGGGGGCGTTGAGTAATCAACCGCCAGCGCGATCCGATATTCCAGAAACAGCTGCACAGGCACAGGCGAATCAAACACAGACCTCCGGGCACAGCCATAAAGAAGAAACTCGTAACTATGAGTTGGACACAACTGTTAGCCATACCCGGCAGCAAATTGGAGTGATCCGCCGGTTAAGTGTTTCGGTTGGGGTTGATTATGTCGCTGCGGCCGGGGCTGATGGTCAGACCCAGCGTCAACCGCGCAGTGCAGCCGAATTGGCGGATATCCGGCGTTTATTGCAAGGCGGGATTGGATTTGACATGAGCCGTGGGGATATTTTAGAAGTGGTGAGTGTTCCGTTTACCCGGCCGAGTGTTGAAAGTGTTGCTGAACTGCCGGTTTGGGAACAAAATTGGTTCTGGCGGGCGATGCGGATTGCCGGAGCGGTGTTAGTCCTAGTCGTTTTGATTCTGGCAGTGGTGCGTCCGACTCTAAACCGCTTGCTCAACAATAACCCGGATGAAGAAGGCAGTGACAGTGATTTGGAAACAGCGCTGTCGGCTTATGATAGTAGTGATGATGCAGAATTGTTATCGTCTGATTTGACACAGGCTGATTTCGGAATTAAAGATGGGCAGCTACAATTACCAGATATGCATCGCGATGAAGATATACTCAAAGCAGTTCGAGCCTTGGTTTCGAATGAGCCAGATCTGGCTGCAATGGTAATTAAAGACTGGGTGATTAACGATGGCCGATGAAGAAAAACAATATGATTTAAGTCAGACTTCAGGCACTGAAATGGCCGCTATTTTGATGCTGAGTCTGAATGAAGATGATGCCGCGACAATTTTCCGTCATCTGGAACCGAAACAGGTCCAACGGTTAGGGATGGCCATGGCATCGATGGAAGACTTCAACCATGACCGTGTGGTTGCGGTGCATCGACGTTTTATTGAAGATATTCAGAAATACACCAATATTGGGATTGGTAGCCAGGATTTCGTGCGGAATGCCTTAAATGCGGCGTTAGGTGAAGATAAAGCCGCGAATCTGGTGGATCAAATCATCATGGGGAGCGGCTCTAAAGGGTTGGATTCATTGAAATGGATGGATGCCCGGCAGGTGGCCAGTATCATCCAAAATGAACATCCGCAGATCCAGACGATTGTATTGTCTTATTTGGAACCCGAACAATCAGCGGAAATTTTGTCGCAGTTTCCAGATAAAGTGCGCTTGGATCTGATGATGCGTATCGCCAATTTGGAAGAAGTTCAGCCAGCAGCCTTGACAGAATTGAATGAAATTATGGAGAAACAGTTTGCCGGTCAGGCTGGGGCTCAGGCCGCGAAAATGGGTGGCCTGAAAGCGGCTGCCAATATCATGAACTATCTCGATACCAATATGGAAGGAATGCTCATGGATTCTATTCGTGAGTCCGATGAAGAGATGGCTCAACAGATCCAGGATCTGATGTTTGTCTTTGAAAACCTGATCGACGTCGATGATCGAGGTATCCAGACCTTGCTGCGTGATGTGCCTCAGGAAGTTCTGATTAAAGCGATTAAAGGTGCCGATGATCAGCTGAAAGATAAATTATTACAGAATATGTCCAAACGAGCAGCCGAAATGTTGCAGGATGACTTAGAAGCTATGGGGCCGGTTCGGGTGAGTGAAGTCGAAGCGGCACAAAAAGAGATCCTATCGATTGCACGACGTTTATCTGACGCAGGTGAAATTATGATCGGCGGCGGTGGCGGTGGTGATGAATTCTTATAATTATGACTGAATATATTCGACCTGAAGACATTGAACATCTAACGAACAGAGATGATATTGAACCTTTGGATTTACCTGATTTTGGTCCGCGTCGGGTAGAGCCGAAAGAGAATGCATTTAACCGGCAGTCGACTTGGTATCAGGATGGTGAGCCGGTTGTTGATTCGGTTGAAGAACCTGAAGAGATCAAACCACTGACGATTGAAGATATCGAAGAAATTCGTCAGGCGGCTTATGAAGAAGGTTTTGCTGAAGGTCAGGCGGCAGGCCATCAGCAAGGATTGGAAGCCGGGCGTCTGGAAGGGTTGGCCCAAGGCCATAAAGAGGGAACGGCTCAAGGGCTTAAAGAAGGATTAGAGCAAGGGCAGCAGCAAATCGAAACGTTGTCAGGATATTGGCGGCAATTGATCGATGAGTTGGAAAACCCGTTGCAGCAGGTAACCGTGGCCGTTCAGCAACAACTGGTTGAATTAATTGCCGAAGTCGCCCAATCTATCCTGCATTGTGAGCTCACCACCAACGAACAGGTGATCATCCAAACGGTTAAAGAAGCGTTGCAGGCGATGCCGGTTGCCAATCAAACGCTTAAAATTTATCTCCATCCGGATGATCTGATGATTATTGAAGGTGTTTATCCGGCTGAGACCTTGCAAAAAAATAACTGGCAGTTATTAACCGATGCTAGTTTGTCCCGAGGGGATTGTCAGATTACGACTGAGAACTCCCGAATTGATTTATCGATGAAAGAGGTGATCGAACAGGCTCTGCGGCGGTTTACAGCGCTCAATAATCAGCAAGTCGCCCAAGCTGATCGGCCTTCAAAACCGGAGGCGGTCGCCAAAGCCTATGAACCTCGAGCCGTGACTGAACCGGCGGCACCTTTCAGTGATGCGGATCTTGCCACTGATGGACCCCAATCGGTGACGTCTTCAAGTGATGCCCCCATAACAGAAGAACATCAGGATGGATCTACTCCAGAAATTCCAGAAGATTGAAGTCGGACAGCTTCGAAGTTCTCCCACCGTTGCCGGTAAATTGACGCGGGTCGTTGGTTTGACATTAGAGGCCATTGGATGCCGAGCTTCAGTCGGATCGCTGTGTCGGGTTGAAACATTGGAAGGTGAACTGGAAGCTGAAGTTGTTGGTTTTTCGGGTGAAAAACTCTACTTAATGCCCAGTGAACAATTGACCGGAGTCTTACCCGGCGCCCGAGTCATTCCGATGAATCAACAACATGGGATCCCGGTTGGGCCTCAGTTGTTAGGGCGAGTGATTGACGGGCTGGGCCAGCCGTTGGATGGCTTGGGTGATATCGTTAGTCATGAGCAGGCTCGGCTGAGCGGCGAGCGTATCAATCCGATGTTACGAGCGACGATTCGAAAACCATTGGATGTTGGGGTACAGGCCATTAACAGTGTTCTGACGGTTGGTCAAGGACAACGGATGGGATTGTTTGCCGGTTCCGGGGTTGGGAAAAGCGTTCTGTTAGGCATGATGACTCGCGGAACGACCGCCGATGTAGTCGTGGTCGGATTGATTGGGGAACGTGGCCGAGAAGTGAAAGAGTTTATTGATGAAATTCTCGGCGAAGAGGGGCGTGCGCGGTCAGTGGTGGTGGCTGCTCCTGCGGACGCATCACCGCTGATGCGAATGAAAGGGTGTGATACCACATTGGCGATTGCGGAGTATTTTCGCGATCAAGGGCTGAACGTATTGTTACTGATGGATTCTTTAACGCGTTATGCGCAGGCGCAGCGTGAAATCGCACTGGCGATTGGAGAACCTCCGGCAACTAAAGGATATCCCCCTTCAGTTTTTGCCAAATTACCCCGATTAGTTGAACGGGCCGGAAATGGTCCTGAAGGGCAAGGATCGATCACGGCATTTTTTACCGTGCTGACTGAAGGCGATGATTTGCAAGATCCTATCGCGGATGCGGCACGGGCTATCTTAGATGGACATATCGTGTTATCGCGGGAACTGGCCGATAGTGGTCACTATCCAGCTATCGACATTGAAAAATCAATTAGCCGAGTGATGCCCGCCGTGACGACAGAAGAGCATCAGCAGATGGCTCGGACCTTAAAAATGCTGTATGCCGTGTACCAGCAAAACCGGGATTTAATCAATTTGGGGGCTTATCAGCGAGGTTCTGATCCTAGGATTGATTTGGCCACGAGTTTAAAACCGCAAATGGATCAATTTTTGCAGCAGGGAATGAAGCATGTCATTAATTTTGACACCAGCCTGGCGAATTTACAGCAGCTGATGCAGACCGCTCAGCGTCAGTCAGCCCAGGGAGGATAGACGATAGGAGCCGTTAAATGGCACAGCAGGCATTAACTATTTTATTAGAACAGCTTCAAACTCAGGAACAGCGCGCGACGGTTGAACTGACGCAGGCCCGACATCAATTATTGTTGTTCCAGCAACAGCTGCGGCAATTAGAAGATTATCGGCGTAGTTATATGGAACAATCGCTGGCCCGTGGGGCTTCGGGGGTAACCGCATCAGGATTCCATCAGTATCAGGCATTTATTCAGACCATTGAAAAAGCCGAGTCTGAGCAGCAGAAAAGCGTTCAGCAATTGCAAGCTAATGTGGCCCACAAGCGGCAACAATGGCAAGCCATTCAGAATCGGCGCAAGGCCATTGAGCAATTAATTGAGCGCCAGAATCAGCAACTTCAGAAAAAAGCACAGCGGGCTGAGCAAAAAATGAGTGATGAGTTCGCAATGATGAGCTTTTATCGCCGTCAACAGCAGTCTGTTTGATCCGGTCTTTTGTCTACGTTTTATGCAAATTAATAGGGAAGTGTACAGTCATATTTGTGCTGTATGTTCTGAGCTATTGGTAAATTTCTGCGCTTTGATTGAACGAGAGCTATTTAAACTTTATTTATCTGGCTTAATTATTGCTTGTTGACTGTGAGCTGATGTGATGCACATCGGTTCTGTGAATTCTTATTTGTGAGCAAGGAAGTAAGATTATGGCAACGGTGAATGCTGTTCAACCTAATCAAGGCCCCAGTAACACAGGCACTGGCATAGGTTCTGTGAAGTCGGTTGGTCTTGAATCATTTAATCAGGCTTTGGGCCAGGCTCAGCAGGCACATCATCGTGACGGGCGGATCTCAGGCGGCAAATCACTGCCAGCACGAGTGTCTCATCGGGCAAATTCAGTAACATCGGTTCAAGCTCACCATGATCGCTTGCGTGATAAAAGTCCATCTTCATCACCTCAAGTTGATGATAAAAAAACAGTTCAGAAATCACACTCGGACTCTGTTCAGTCGCCATCTAAGCAGAGTGATGTTGATGACGATAAAGCGGTTGCTCAGAATGCGTCTAAAAAAACAGAGATACCTCATCAAAGTCAAAAAACGACCCCGGCAAAAGCGAGCGTTTCTGATAAAGCACATTCAGCGGATCCTAAACTTCAGGTCCACGAGGATGCCCATCAATCCGCACAGGAACAAAGTGATTCCAAATCAGTAAAAAGTGTTCAAAATGATCAGAATATCACAACTTCTTCTCAGCAATTATTGGCTCGGTTGCAACAGGCCCAGCAGGCTGATGTGTCGGTACATGAAGCCGATGTTGAAGATGTTGAAACTGAAGATGAAGTTTCTGCAACGGATGAAGCCAGTCAGAGTGAACGGATCGGGACCCAGACGCAAAGCAAGCTTAACTCGGCTGTAGAAAATGCGAAAAAATCTTCTGATCCTCAAGGCCTTTCAAATGAAACCCTGTTACTCAGTGAGGTTCAAACTTTATCGGGCAATGGTAAAGGGGACGCGGATTCGGAGCATCTGCAAACTAATACAGCGACTGAGGCAGAGATCAATGCGGATTCAATCAAGGCCAAACTAGGGGCAGATATGCAGGCCATTGCGGCCGGTGGTCAGCAAGATGCAGCGAGCTCGGAGACCGCTTCATCTGCAGCTGAGTTATCTAATTCAGAATTAGCGGAACAACTGCAACAACGGGTGCTGGCTGGCAAAACCCAGTCTTCGGATGATAAGTCTCTGTCATCCGATAAAGTGGCTGGGAAAACGATGCATGAATCATCTGATCCTAAACAAGCCGAACATTCGGAGGGTGATCTCCAAATTGCTTTGCAAGCGGCACAATTACTTCAATCTCAAATGCCTCAGAAAGATGTTCAAACAGATGGGCAAAGTGTATCGGACTCAGACGATCAAGAGTTGCTATCGGCCTCTGCTGCCCGGCAACTTGTGAATACAGAACAATCAGCGACACCGCGTATGGCTGGGCAGGTTATTTCTACAGAGAATATTGAACAAGCCGCAGATTCTGATCCATCGTTGCAAAAAGAACTTAAAGCGATTGCAGCACTGCTTAAGAAAGAGCAAGGCCGCGATGAAAAAGTCGATTCGACTCAGCCGATCAAATCAGCCGATCCTAAATTAAGTGAACTGGCGAGGCTAGCTTCTTCCGGGGAATCAAAACCACTCCCGTCGGCTCCGGGATCATCAACGGTTTCTAGTTTCCTTGCCGATACGGCTGCCGGAGCCGCAGGGGGGACAATAGCTAAAACATCGGTTGAACATTTGGAGAATCATCCAGTTCAGCATCAGCTGGCGCAGGCCGTGACTCAACAGCTGAATGGCGGACAATTGTCAAAAGATATGCCGCTACAGTTTTCCGCTGATCAACTCCAACAGGCTTCGGCGCAAACGGGGGCTACACAGGCGGAACAATTTGATAAATTGAGCCCGAATGTGGCGACTCACGCCGCATCGGCCTTGGCTGGTCAGGCTATGCTTTCCGAACATAAAGGGGCCAGTGATATCTCGCATCAACGAGCGATTGCCGCCTCAGTGGCAAGCGCATCGGCAGCGATTTCTCCAACCGATCAGGCTCATTTAGGAAGTGGGAGTCACAATCCATCATTTGGTCAACAATTGGCTCAGAATCAGGGAATGGCAGCTAATACAGCCGCTGCATCCCGAAGTGACCAGCCATTTAATCAGATGTCGATGCAGAATCCGAATCTGTCTCAGGAACTGAATGAAAAAGTGAATTATCTGGTTTCAAATAAAATTCAATCTGCGGATATCCGATTGGATCCGGCCCATTTGGGAATGATGCAGATCCGCTTGAATTTGCAGCATGATCAGGCTCAGGTACAGATTCATGTTCATAATCCTCAGGCGCGCGATATGTTGGAGCAAACATTACCTAAATTACGTGATATGTTAGCCCAGCAAGGGATCCAACTAGGGCAGAGTCAGATTAGCCATCAACAAGGCGGCCAGTCTAATACTCCGGGGCATGCGTTTAATCAGTCTTCACAACACCAGCCAGGAAGTCCATTTATGGGAGGCATGGCGAATGCGGGGGAACTTGAAGCCGAGGAGCTTCATCCGTCGATGTTATATCGCCGTGCCGCAGTTGATGATGGAATTGATTATTATGCATGATGGGGGTTACCCGAAATTGTCAGAAATGTGCCATAATTGCGGCCAGATGAAAAAGTAAATTTTTGAGGTAATACAATGGCTGATGATGCAGAGCTTAAAGTTGAAGAATCCGGTGGCGGTAAGAAAAAGTTACTGATTATCATTATATTGGCTGTTGTGATTTTGTTGGGGGGCGGTGGCGCTGCTTATTTCTTTTTATTTAGTGGTGGCGATGAAGCTCAGGCTGAAAAGGCTGCGCAGACCACAACTACTGAAAAGGCCCCGATCAAAGAGCCCGCACTCTATGTTGGAATGCCAAGACCTTTTGTGTTTAATGTCACAGGAGGGCAGCGTGACCGGTTGGTACAGATCAAAGTTCAATTGCTGGTTCGTGGCAATGAGAATGAAGATTTAGCCAAGAAAAATATCCCGTTAATTGAGGGAACTTTACTTCGGACCTTTAGTGCCGCTACGGTTGATCAGCTGTCGACTCCACAGGGAAAAGATCAGATCCGGGATCAGGCGTTGTCCGATTCGCGTAAAGCATTGAAAGATTTGACAGGTAAGTCAGTGATAGAACGGGTTTTATTCACTGGATTTGTAATGCAATAGACAAAGAGACATTGTGAGCGATTTACTTAGCCAAGATGAGATCGACGCGCTGCTTCATGGCGTTGATGATATTGAAGAAGATGACACGCAAACGGTTGCCGATGGCGATGTAGTTGAGTTCGACTTTTCGTCACAGGATCGTATTGTCCGTGGTCGGATGCCAACGCTTGAATTGGTGAATGAGCGGTTTGCCCGACATATGCGGATTAGCCTATTCAATATGATGCGAAGAACGGCCGAAGTTTCGATTAACGGCGTCCAGATGCTTAAGTTTGGTGAATATGTTCACACCCTGTTTGTTCCGACCAGTTTGAATATGGTGCGTTTCCGTCCATTAAAAGGAACGGCGCTGATTACGATGGAAGCCCGTTTGGTGTTTATTCTGGTTGAAAACTTTTTCGGGGGCGACGGACGCTACCATGCCAAAATTGAAGGCCGGGAATTTACGCCGACTGAACGTCGTATTATTCAAATGTTACTGAAGTTGGTTTTCGAAGATTATCGAGAAGCGTGGGCTCCGGTCATGGATGTCGACTTTGAATATCTGGATTCGGAAGTGAACCCGGCGATGGCCAATATTGTGAGTCCAACCGAAGTGATTGTGGTCAGTTCATTTCATATTGAACTAGATGGCGGTGGTGGCGATTTTCATATTGCCATGCCATATTCTATGGTTGAGCCGATTCGGGAATTACTGGATGCCGGCGTTCAGAGTGATAAAGAAGATACAGATCAGCGTTGGAGTAGCGCGCTGCGTGAAGAAATTATGGATGTCCCGGTGGAGATATCCGCACGGTTATTGCAGGTTGATATTTCGCTTCGAGCTTTGCTGAACATGCAGCCTGGCGATGTGATCCCGGTTGATATGCCGGGAAATGCATTGGTCTCGATTGAAGAGCTGCCGAGCTTTAGAGCGAAAGTAGGTCGTAAGGGTGAAAATTTAGCTTTGCGTATTTCTGAAAAATTAAAACGCCCGGAATCAGTTAAAAGTGATATTGAGATGGTGGTGGCTCGTAGTCGTCGCCGTACAGATGAAGAGATGGATTATTAAACAGGTCTAAATGATGAGTGACGAACCACAAGATCAAAATGATATGGCAGATGAGTGGGCAGCCGCTATGGCCGAATCAATGGGGGCTGAAAAAGTTGAGTTGGAGGATTTTGGTGAACAGACCAGTCCTGCTGCCAGCCTCAGTGAAGACGAACAGCATAAGCTGGACGCCATTTTAGACATTCCGGTCACGATTTCGATGGAAGTTGGGCGTAGCAATATCAGTATTCGTAATTTGTTGCAATTGAACCAGGGCTCGGTAGTGGAGTTGGATCGGGTAGCTGGCGAACCTTTGGATGTCATGGTGAACGGAACGTTGGTCGCACATGGTGAGGTTGTGGTGGTGAACGATAAATTTGGGATCCGTTTGACGGATGTCATCAGCCAGACTGAACGAATTAAAAAACTGAAATGATCCGAATATTGATTGCCCTGTTTGCATTGATCCCAACCCTGGGATGGGCTCAGGAGTCTCTGAATGCTAATGGAACCCCGATGGGAACGGCCGATTGGCTTTCGTGGGGGCTTTCGATGGTTTTGGTTTTGGTGGCCATTGGAGTGTGTGCCTGGCTCGCTAAAAAGACACGGTTTAATGCCTATGGTCAAGGGCAACAGTTAAAAGTCGTCGCGAATTTAACATTGGGAACCCGAGAGCGAATATTGGTGGTGCAGGTTGGAGAACAGCAATATTTACTGGGAGTGACCAATCAGCGGATTGAATTATTAGACAAGTTGGATGAGCCTCTTTCGTCGACGACAGTCGGACACTCTATGGGATTTGCTCAGCAACTGAATCGGGTATTAAAGGGATATGGTCGTAAATCGTAAATGGTGGTGGTTGCTGATTTTAGTGGTGATAGCGATCCCTGCCAGTGCTAAGGATAGTTTTTTACCCGCGTTAACGGTTACCACAAATCCAGATGGCAGTCAGGAATACTCAGTAACCCTGCAAATTCTGGCCATGATGACGGCTTTGACCTTTTTGCCAGCCATCGTGATCATGATGACTTCATTTACTCGAATTGTCGTGGTGTTGGCTATTTTGCGGCAGGCGTTGGGATTACAACAGACCCCATCGAATCAAGTGATTGTCGGAATCGCACTGTTTTTAAGCTTTTTTATCATGTCTCCAGTTCTCAATCAGATCAATGATAAGGCTTTGCAGCCGTATCTCAACGATCAGATGACTTCGATTCAGGCATTTCATGAAGCGGAAAAACCGATGCGAACCTTTATGCTGGGACAGACCCGATTGACGGATTTGCAGACGTTTGTCGAAATTGCCAATGTTAAAGTTCCCGATCCAAAGTCGGTTCCAATGCAGGTGTTGATCCCGGCGTTTATTACCTCTGAACTGAAGACGGCTTTCCAAATCGGCTTCATGTTGTTTATTCCATTTTTGGTGATTGATTTGGTGGTTGCCTCGATCTTAATGGCAATGGGGATGATGATGTTGTCGCCAATGATTGTGTCACTTCCGTTCAAACTCATGTTGTTTGTACTGGTGGATGGTTGGAGTTTGGTCATGGGAACGTTAGCCAAAAGCTTTGGCTTATAGGGAGAGGAGATCAGGATGCAACCCGAAGTTTTTGTCGACGTATTTCGCCATGCCTTGAGTCAGGTTGTTATTCTGGTTTCTGCAGCCATTGTTCCTAGCCTGATTGTCGGATTAATTGTCTCGGTCTTCCAGGCCGCCACCTCGATTAACGAACAAACCCTCAGCTTCTTACCGCGACTCATTGTGACATTGCTGGTGCTGATGATTTTTGGACACTGGTTTACTCGCGTGTTGATGGATCTGTTTATTAATATGGTGAATATGATCCCACAGGTTGTGGGTTGATGAATTACCCTGCCGATATCGTTCTGAATTGGCTGAGCCTGTACATGTGGGCCCTGATGCGTATCGGTGGCCTATTGATGGTGATGGTTCCATTTGGCGGTCGAGCGGTTCCGGCTCGGGTTCGGTTACTTCTGTCCATTACCGTCACATTTGCCGTGGTGCCCAGTTTGCCGGCAGTGCATGGGATTGAACTGTTTTCTGTGCGCTCTTTTCTGGTTGTGATCCAACAGCTTCTGATTGGTTTTGCGATTGGTTTTATTACGCAGATGGTGATGCAGACCTTTGTGTTAGCCGGTCAAGTGATTGCAATGCAAACCAGTTTAGGTTTTGCCTCAATGGTTGATCCGACCAATGGTCAAAATAGTCCGGTGGTCGGGCAATTTTACATGTTGCTGGCTACTTTGATTTTTCTAGGTCTGGATGGTCATCTGCAATTGATCCGGTTGATCGTGATGAGTTTTAAAACATTGCCGATTGGGGAATTTGGGCTGTCCGGCATTCACTTCCAACAAATTGCCGCTTGGTACTCACAACTTTTTTATGCGGCTTTAGCAATGACGATTGCCGCCATTGTGGCGATGTTAATGATCAATATCGCTTTTGGGGTGATGACGCGGGCGGCGCCGCAATTGAATATTTTTTCCATCGGTTTCGCGGTCAGTATGCTATTTGGGCTGTTTATCTTATGGCTAACGATTGGTAATTTTTTGGCACACTTTGAGCATCAATGGTGGTCTGCACGATCATTGGCGTGTACGGTATTAAACATCGATTGTTAAGGTAATGGCAAATGGCTGATAACGACCAGGAACGCACCGAGGAACCCACCGCCAAACGATTAAGTGATGCTCGGGAAAAAGGGCAGATTGCTCGTTCCAAAGAATTGGGAACGGCCTTGGTTTTGATTGGCTCAGCGATTGCGTTGATGATTATGGGGCAACAGTTGGCGATTGCGATTGCCAATGTGATGAAAAGTGCATTCTCTCTGGAACGAGCCGAGGTGTTTGATCCGTATTTAATGCTCCATAGCATTGGTGGAATGTTGTTGCTGTTGATCAAACCGATGGGTTGGATATTGCTGATTATTCTGTTGGCTGCATTTGCTGGAAACACGTTGCTAGGTGGAATGGCGTTTAGTTGGCAGGCTGCACAGCCGAAATGGAGTCGTATGTCTCCACTTTCTGGATTCAAGCGTATGTTTGGCGTGCAGGCACTGGTTGAACTTGCGAAAAGTATTGCGAAAGTGGCCGTCATTGGTTTGGTGGTTTGGTGGCTGTTTAAATGGAAGTTTCCATCTATGCTGGCGTTAAGCATGCAAACTTTGCCGGGAGCGATTGCCAACGCACTTTCTTTATTGCAGTGGCTGTTTTTATTGATGGTGATAAGTTTATTGTTGATCGCCGGGATCGATGTTCCGTTTCAGCGTTGGAATCATTTAAAACAGTTGCGAATGACACGCCAGGAAATTAAAGACGAACATAAAAATACCGAAGGGAACCCGGAAATTAAAGGGCGGATCCGCCGCTTACAGATAGAAATGACCAATCGCCGGATGATGGCCGATGTTCCGAAAGCGGATGTGGTGATTACCAACCCGACTCACTACTCCGTTGCACTGAAGTATGATGCTGAAGGTAGCGGTGCTCCAATTGTGTTAGCCAAAGGGGCGGATGAAGTGGCCTTCAAGATCCGAGAAATTGCGAAGCATTACGAGGTCCCTGTGCTGGAGTCACCTGCCGTGACCCGCTCACTGTATCATACGACGAAAATTGGTCAGCAGATCCCAGATGGTTTGTATGTAGCGGTGGCTCAGATCTTAGCTTATGTCTTCCAGTTGGAACAATATCGTAAGGGCAGAACATCCAGACCTAAACAGCCCCGGGCTGATTTACCTATTCCGGAAGAGCTTCAGTATTAGTGGATGTGATCAATCTGCTTCATGGTGCTATTCGTCTTTAATGAGAGTGACGACTCAGATAACGAGCCATTGTATACCTGAACTTTAATAGTTTAATTTAAAACGGCACGACTTTTGCCAGAGTATCCTCATTCGTTAGGATTACGTCGGAAAATCGTCGCTTTATGGATTTACTTAACTCGTTACAACATTTCCGTCCGCAGAATTTAAAAAACATCAATTATCGCAATGTCAAAGGCATTGGGACACCACTTTTAGTTTTGTTTGCTTTGGCCATGGTGGTTTTGCCATTACCCCCTTTCTTGTTGGATATGTTGTTTTCTTTCAACATTGCCTTATCGATGGTGGTGTTACTGGTGGCTGTTTATACCAAGCGCCCTTTGGATTTTGCCTCTTTTCCTACGGTGTTGTTAGTGGCGACATTACTGCGTTTGGCCCTGAACGTTGCGTCAACGCGAGTGGTATTGCTACATGGTCACAATGGGGCTGGGGCGGCCGGACATGTGATTGAAGCGTTTGGCTCCGTGGTGATCGGTGGCAGTTATGCCGTCGGTCTGGTCGTATTCCTTATCCTGATCATTATCAATTTTGTGGTCGTTACCAAAGGGGCTGGACGTATTTCCGAAGTGAGTGCTCGCTTTACCTTGGATGCAATGCCCGGTAAGCAGATGGCGATCGATGCGGATTTAAATGCCGGGTTGATTAATCAGGAGCAAGCGAAGGCCCGTCGATTAGACGTGACATCCGAAGCCGATTTTTATGGCTCCATGGATGGTGCGAGTAAATTTGTGAAAGGGGATGCGATCGCCGGGATATTGATTTTGATGATCAATATTTTAGGGGGATTTATTATCGGGGTCGTACAGCATCAGTTGTCGTTTGGTGAAGCCGCACAGGTGTACACCTTACTGACGATAGGGGATGGTCTAGTCGCTCAGGTGCCTTCATTGTTGTTGTCTATTGCCGCCGCCATTATCGTGACTCGGCAGAATACTGAGCAGGATATGGGCGAAGCGGTTCAGGCCCAATTATTACAAAACCCTCGGGTGTTGGCGATTGCTGCGGCCATTTTGATGATCATGGGGATTGTTCCCGGTATGCCCCATATGGCGTTTTTAACCTTCGCCTTATTGTGTGGAGGGGGAGCCTTTTGGCGTCATCGCGTGAATCGTAAACAAGCGGATGATGCAGCCAAATTGTCACATAATGCCGAGAATATGCCTTCGGCTGAACCTAAGGAGCTGGGATGGGATGATGTTCAGCCTGTGGATGTGATTGGTTTGGAAGTCGGTTATCGATTGATCCCGTTGGTGGATAAAAGTCAGGGCGGCGAATTGTTGGCTCGAATTAAAGGGGTTCGGAAAAAACTGTCTCAGGAATTGGGCTTTTTGATCCCGGCGGTTCATATTCGAGATAATTTGGACTTGGGACCTAATCAATATCGAATTTCTTTAATGGGGATTACTTTTGGCGAATCAGATGTGTTCCATGATCGGGAAATGGCGATTAACCCGGGACAGGTTTTTGGGGATATTGAAGGGACACCGACGCATGATCCGGCTTTTGGTTTAGATGCTAAATGGATTGGCAGTGATCTGCGCGAACATGCTCAAACCCTCGGTTATACCGTTGTCGATTCTGCAACGGTGGTGGCAACACATCTAAGTCAGCTGTTGATGAACCATGCCGCTCAGTTACTGGGCCATGAAGAAGTTCAGAACTTGCTGGATATGCTGGCTAAAACTTATCCGAAACTGGTGGAAGGGTTAATCCCGGATACAATGGGACTGTCGATTGTAGTGAAAGTTTTGCAAAATTTATTGCAGGAAGGCGTTCCGGTTCGGGATATTCGTTCTATTGTTCAGACCTTGGTTGAATATGGTTCGAAAAGTCAGGATCCAGATGTATTAACGGCAGCATGTCGAATTTCACTAAAACGTATGATTGTACAAGAGCTCATAGGAGCGGATACTGAACTTCCGGTAATTACACTCTCTCCTGAATTGGAACAGATATTGCATCAGTCTATGCAGGCAGCGGGGAACGAGGGTGCCGGTATTGAACCAGGGCTTGCAGAAAAACTGCAAAGCTCACTCTCTGAAGCCGCTCAGAATCAAGAATTAGTAGGCCAGCCTGCAATCTTGCTGACATCAGGAATTCTGCGTTCTAGTTTGTCACGATTTGTGAAAAACGCGATTCCCGGACTTCGGGTCCTTTCTTATCAAGAGGTTCCCGAAGAGAAACAAATCCGTATTGTCAGCTCTGTAGGGCAATAGGTCGGGAGACAGTAGCCAGTGAAAATTAAACGTTTTTTTGCCAAAGACATGCGTAGTGCACTCAATGATGTAAAAGAGACATTAGGGAGTGATGCGGTGATCATGTCCAATAAGAAGGTAACCGGGGGCATTGAGATCGTTGCCGCAGTCGATTATGGCTCCTCAGATGACGTTCCAACGCGAGAACTGGCTGAAGATAGTGTCAACATTTCGTCTATGCCGAGTAAAAAACCAGCACCGGAACGATATGTCGCACCCCAAAAAAATGACGTATTACGAAACTTTGACGAACAGGCCAGCTTAAAAGATAACCTGACCGATTTCCTACGGCGTCAGCAACAGCGGCATCTACAAGAAAGTGAGTCCGAACCGGTTGCCAAAGCACCTCGGCGTGCGGCGGCTGCAGAGGCTCCCAAAACGCTGGCTCAGCAACATCAGTGGAAGACCAACCGTCCGGCCCCACGGAAACCGGCCATGGCCGCACGTCGTTCAGCTGCTCCAAGTGGTGATCAGGATCCGGCGATTGAATCGCTACGCGCCGAGATGGCCGCTATGCGAAAATTGTTGGAGCATCAAGTCTCAGGGTTGATGTGGCAGGAAGTTGAACGACAGGAACCCGTCCGGGCATTGATGATTAAAGAGTTGCAGAAGCTTGGATTTGGAGATGCGCTGGCCGATCAATTGGCCAGTCTGATCCCTGAAGATAGTTCGCCCTCGCAGGCATGGCAGCAAGTTCAAGAGATGTTGGCTGCTCAGCTTGAAACCGGCAATGATGATGTCTTAAGAGAAGGGGGCGCGGTTGCGTTGCTCGGCCCGACTGGGGTTGGTAAAACTACGACCATTGCCAAATTAGCCGCTCGCTTTGCAAAGCGCTATGGGGCTGAACAAGTGGCCATGATCACCACGGATACTTACCGGATCGGAGCGCATGAGCAGTTGTCAACCTATGGTAAAATCATGGGATGTCCGGTTCGCGTCGCCAATGATGAAAAGGAATTGTCGGATTTGCTCTATCAGTTCCGAGAAAAGCGGCTGGTTTTAATTGATACCGCAGGCATGAGTCAACGTGATTTACGTTTAAATGAACAGCTGGATGCGCTGGTCAAAAATAGTCGAGTCAATATTCGTAGCTATCTGGTGATGTCGGCCAATTCTCAGAGTCGAGTGATTGAGGAAACGGTACAGCAGTTCAACCGTATTCCTTTATCCGGAATAATTTTGACGAAATTAGATGAGAGCTTGTGTTTGGGAGAGGCACTCAATGTTACGCTCACTCATGCACTACCGATTAGTTATATTACAAATGGCCAACGTGTTCCTGAAGATATTGATGTGGCGAATCCATATGATTTGGTGTCTCAGGCATTGCAAATGGATGTATCGGAAACCAATTCATATTATTGGGAAAGTAACGCTCAGGGGCTGTAGGTCTGTTCATGTATAACCAACGATTAAACGATTTTAATCAAGCAAGTGGCTTAAGAATGATGCAAAAAAACCATAAAGTGAAAGTGATTTCGGTAACCGGAGGTAAGGGTGGTGTCGGGAAGACCAATATTACTTTGAATATGGCAGTTGCGATGGCCGCTCAGGGTAAACGAGTGATGGTTCTTGATGCCGACTTAGGGCTTGCGAATGTGGATGTCATGCTTGGTTTGCGAGTGACCAAAAACTTGTCTCATGTTTTATCCGGAGAATGTTCGCTGGAAGAAATTCTGGTTGAGGGACCGCATGGTATTTTAATTGCGCCAGCTACATCGGGGACTCAGTCGATGGTTGAGTTATCCGTAGCTGAACATGCCGGGTTGATCCGCGCTTTCAGTGAGTTAAAAACACCTATTGATGTATTATTGGTGGATACGGCTGCTGGGATTTCTGACATGGTCCTGAGTTTTTCCAGAGCGGCACAGGATATTGTGGTGGTGGTTTGCGATGAACCCACATCCATAACCGATGCGTATGCTCTGATAAAAATCCTGTCAAAAGAGCATGGGTGCTATAAATTTAAAATAGTTGCCAATATGGTACGTAGTTTACGCGAAGGACAGGAACTTTTTACTAAACTTACACGAGTAACGGATCGATTTTTAGATGCAACATTAGAACTTGTTGCCTGCATTCCTTATGACAACAATGTCAGGCAGTCGGTCCGTAAGCAGAAAGTGATCGTCGATGGTTTTCCGAAGTCGCCCGCATCATTGGCGTTTCGTTCGTTGGCAACACGAGCTGCGGCTTGGCCTGTTCCCGAGCAAGCTGGAGGACATTTAGAGTTCTTCATTGAAAACTTGCTTAAAGCTGGAAGTAGTAGTTAGAGAGGATGACCGTGAACAAAGCCTATGCGTATAGCAGTATGGTTGCGGATGATACGGAAACAATTGTCGCCCGCCATAGCCCTTTGGTTAAGCGAATAGCCCATCATTTGATGGCTCGTTTGCCTGCCAGTGTGATTGTTGATGATTTGATCCAGGCGGGAATGATTGGGCTTATTGAAGCTTCTCGTAACTTCGACGGAAGTAAAGGGGCTAGTTTTGAAACTTATGCCGGGATCCGAATTCGTGGCGCCATGCTGGATGAAATTCGTCGGGGTGACTGGGTTCCGCGTTCCGTGCATAAGAATAGTCGAATGATTAACGATGCGATCACTGCCGTTGAACGAGAGAAAGGGCGGGATGCCAAAGACGTTGAAGTTGCCGCCCATCTACAGGTGTCGTTGACCGAATATCATGCCATGTTGAGCGATGTCAGTTCTGGTCGCATTTTGGGGATTGATGATTTAGGTGTCAGTGAAGATGTGATTACCAACGATGACTCTCGAAATCAGAATTATCCTCTGGAAGGATTTGCTAATGAACGTTTTCAGCAGGCGCTAACCGAATGTATTCAAGGGCTACCGGAGCGAGAAGCACTGGTTTTGTCGTTATATTACGACGAAGAATTAAACCTCAAAGAAATTGGTGAGGTTTTGAGCGTGTCAGAATCTCGTGTGAGCCAGATCCATAGTCAAGCGTTAGCTCGGTTAAAAGTTCGCATGCGAGATTGGACACAATAGCGGGTTATAGACTAATAATTATTGAGTCAGGTCTACTAAGATAGTGTTGTGTAGGGCATAATTAAGCT
This sequence comes from Celerinatantimonas marina, assembly GCF_046054165.1. Classification (NCBI taxonomy): domain Bacteria; kingdom Pseudomonadati; phylum Pseudomonadota; class Gammaproteobacteria; family Celerinatantimonadaceae; genus Celerinatantimonas; species Celerinatantimonas marina. Next base: position 98,843 of record NZ_JBFNXK010000014.1, read on the forward strand.
TCATCTATCAGTTTGTTAGCATCATTGTCTTGGTGCCGTGATTATCCTTGTGGGAGGGATATTTTGGATAAGAATATGAAGATTCTGATTGTTGATGATTTTTCAACGATGAGACGTATCATTAAAAATTTGCTGCGCGATCTTGGTTTTAATAATACCCATGAGGCAGATGATGGAAATACCGCGTTACCGATGCTGAAAAGTGGTGACTATGAATTTGTAGTGACCGACTGGAATATGCCTGGAATGCAAGGGATCGATCTGCTTAAAAATATCCGGGCCGATGATAGTTTAAAACATCTCCCAGTGCTGATGGTAACGGCTGAAGCCAAACGGGAACAGATTATTGAAGCGGCTCAGGCTGGTGTAAATGGGTACATTGTGAAACCTTTTACAGCGGCAACATTGAAAGAGAAGCTCGATAAAATTTTTGAACGTTTACAGTAACAGGATGAGTTATTGTGACTAATGAAGCCCCTATGATTTCTCTTGAAGATGCGCGCGCTCTGGCTGCCTTTCTAGAACAAGGGAATATACCGGAAGCGAATCAGATTATTACCCGGGCCTGTGCCGCCAATTCGGATCAGTTGTTTAAACGTGTGGGTCAGTTAACTAGGGAACTACACAACTCGCTCAATGACTTTAAAGTCAATATTCGGATGAATGAATTAGCTAATCAGGAAATTCCTGATGCCCGGGAGCGACTAAACTATGTCATAGAAATGACGGATAATGCGGCGAATAAGACCATGGATGCCGTCGAAGCTAGTTTGCCGTTAGCCGACCGATTGCATGAGCAGATTGCTGGGGTAATGCCATCTTGGCGAAATTTGATGGAACGTCAGCTAGGATTGGGAGAATTTAAGTCGCTTTGTCATCAATTAGATGAATTTCTTAATAATTCTGTGGGCGATGCCGATAAACTTAGACAGTTGTTAACTGATATACTAATGGCTCAGGACTTTCAAGATTTAACGGGCCAGATGATTCGTAAGGTAATTGTATTAGTTCAGGAAGTAGAGGATCGACTGGTTGAAATGTTGACCTTGTTTGGTGGGGATACAGGGAAAGTATTGCCTAATTCACCTGAAACTAACGTAAATATAAACGGGTCGGGCATTGAAGCCGAAGGTCCGATTCATAACAAAGAAGGCAGGGATGATGTTGTTCAATCGCAGGATGATGTGGATGACCTTCTATCCAGTTTAGGATTTTAACGGAGCAATTCATGAGCTTTGAAGTCGATGAAGAAATTTTGCAGGACTTTCTGATTGAGGCCTCGGAAATCTTGGAACAGTTGTCAGAGCAGCTTGTTCAATTAGAAAATTCACCTGATGATCGTGATTTATTGAATGCGATTTTCAGAGGGTTTCACACAGTAAAAGGTGGCGCTGGTTTCTTATCGTTACATGAATTAGTTGACGCTTGCCACGGTGCTGAAAACGTCTTTGATACGTTACGTAATGGCGGGCGCAGTGTTAATCCCGAGCTCATGGATGTCATTCTTGAAGCACTGGATGCCATTAATGAAATGTTTGCATCCGTTCAGGCCCGAGAACAACCTTCCCCAGCAGATCCCGAATTACTAGAAAAACTTCATCAACTCAGTGAGCCGGAAGGCAGTGAACCCGAAGTCGTTGCAGAGCCTGTCGTTTCACAACCCGCTCCAGAGCCCGAACCGGTCGTAGATGAACCGGTGAGTAGATCCGGTACTGGAACGATTGATGATATTACCGACGACGAATTTGAACAGCTCCTTGATGAATTACACGGTTCCAGTAGCGCTAAAGTGACTGATAATGAACCTCCCAAACCAGTTGTTCCCTCAAGTAATGGTGCCTCCGGAGATGAAATCACTGATGAAGAGTTTGAAAAACTATTAGATGAGCTGCACGGTAGTGCAGGTCCCTCCAGTGCTGGTTCTGCCCCTGTTGCCACAACGCCGCCCGCAGCGAAAAATAGCAACGAAATTAATGATGATGAGTTTGAAAAATTACTGGACGAGTTGCATGGTTCAGGAAAAGCCCCTGGGGCAGAGGGGGATAAAGCGCATTATGCAGAAGATGTCGCATCGGCGGCTAAACCGGCTGCCAGTGCCGGAACTGCCAAAGCAGCACCCGTTAAAGCCGTAGAACCTAAAGCGCCAGCGCCAGCTAAGGCCCCGGCTCCCAAAGCAGCTCCTGTTGCGGCAGCTAAAGCTGCTGAGCCTGCGACTAAAGCACCCACTCCGGCCCAACAGAAAGCCGCCGTGTCTCAGGGAGAAACCACCGTTCGTGTGGATACCCGTACTCTCGATGATATTATGAATATGGTCGGGGAATTAGTTTTGGTACGTAACCGGTTGGTTAGTTTAGGTGTGAATAGCAATGATGAAGAGGTTGCTAAGGCCACCGCCAATCTAGATGTTGTGACTGCGGATTTACAAGGCGCTGTCATGAAAACTCGTATGCAGCCGATTAAAAAAGTATTCGGCCGTTTCCCGCGAGTGGTTCGTGATTTGGCTCGGAGTCTGAAAAAAGATATCCGTTTGGAATTGATTGGTGAAGAAACAGATTTAGATAAAAACTTGGTTGAAGCGCTCGCGGATCCATTGGTGCACTTGGTCCGTAACTCGGTCGATCACGGGATTGAAATGCCGGATGTTCGTGAGTCGATGGGGAAACCCCGAACAGGTGTCATTACGCTGGCGGCTTCTCAGGAAGGCGATCATATTCTGTTAAAAATTCAGGATGATGGTGCCGGGATGGATCCTGAGAAATTAAAAGGAATTGCGATTAAGCGTGGTGTGATCGATACCGATGCCGCAGCACGAATGAGTGATAAAGAAGCGTATAATTTAATTTTTGCACCTGGCTTTTCAACTAAAACCGAAATTTCCGATATTTCTGGCCGTGGCGTTGGGATGGACGTGGTTAAAACCGGGATCACTAAGTTGAACGGTATGGTGGATATTGATTCCCACCCGGGAGTCGGTACGACTTTATTGATTAAAGTTCCGTTAACTTTGGCCATTTTGCCTACATTGATGGTTGATGTGGGAGATCAGATTTTTGCGCTACCATTAACTTCAGTGAATGAAATTTTCCATTTGGATTTAACTAAAACGAATGTCGTTGATGGTCAGGAAACTGTGATTGTTCGTGAGAAAGCGATTCCGTTGTTTTATTTGAAAAAATGGTTGATGCCTTCTCGAGCTCGTGGAAATGAAACTAAATCAGGACATGTTGTCATTGTACAGGTCAATACTCAGCAGGTCGGTTTTGTTGTTGATAGTTTGATTGGCCAGGAAGAAGTCGTTATTAAAGCGTTAGATCAGTTACTTCACGGAACGCCGGGAATGGCTGGTGCAACCATTACAAGTGATGGGCGTATCGCATTGATTTTAGATATTCCAAGTTTACTCAAACGTTATGCTCGGCGTGTATAAGTCTAATAAATAATAAGTGAGATTGAATGTCTGTTAAGGTTTTAGTTGTTGATGATTCAAGTTTTTTTCGACGTAGAGTTACGGAAATTCTGGATGCAGAACCTTCTCTGGAAGTTATAGCTGCAGCTAAAAATGGTCGAGAGGCCATTGATATGACGCTTCAACTAAAGCCTGATGTGATTACAATGGATGTTGAAATGCCGGTTCTGGATGGTATTTCGGCAGTCCGTGAAATCATGCGATTGTTACCGACACCTATTTTGATGTTCTCCTCCTTAACGCATGATGGTGCTAAGGCTACTTTGGATGCGTTAGATGCGGGAGCGTTGGATTTTATTCCTAAGAAATTTGAAGATATTGCCCGTAATCGAGATGAAGCGATTGAGTTGTTGCAACAACGAGTAAAAGCGATTGCTCGCCGCCGGTTTTTAATGCGAAGGACAACGCCATCATCATCTATTCCTTCAACCCGTTCCCCATTGGGTTCTGAAACTCGGGATCTTCGAACATCTACTGGCCGAGCACTTCATTCCTCAACTGAAAATACATCGGTAGGTTCTGCTAATTCATCTTTGCGCGCTAGAGGGGGGATAAAACCTGAATCCACTCCGCCTTCTAAGCCCATAGCTATTCGACGTTCGGGGAAGAACTACCGATTGGTGGCGATTGGAACCTCAACAGGTGGACCGGTGGCACTGCAAACGATTTTAACCAGTTTACCGGCTAATTTTCCGCTTCCTATTTTATTGGTTCAGCATATGCCATCGACATTCACAGCGGCGTTTGCCTCTCGATTAGATAGCTTATGTCAAATTAGTGTCAAAGAAGCAGCCGATGGGGATGTCATTAAACCGGGTTGGGCTTACTTAGCTCCCGGAGGCAAACAGATGCTGGTGGATGGGCATGGTTCTCAGGCAAAAATTCGCATTATCGAATCAGATGATCCTAAGATTAATTATAAACCGAGTGTTGATATTACATTTGCGTCGCTTGCTAAAGTTTATCAGGATAAAGTTTTGGCTATGGTTCTGACTGGTATGGGGGCTGATGGTCGGGAAGGATCGCGAATGTTGAACAAATATGGTTCAACGATTTGGGCTCAGGATGAGCAAACTTGTGTTGTTTATGGAATGCCTCAGGCTATTGCAAAAGCGGGTTTAGCACAGCTGCAACTGCCGATTGATCGCTTTGGTCAAGCGATTGTGACGGAAATTGGTCATGGATAAGCTGACCCTGATAGGTTTGCTGCTGGCCTTTGGTTCGCTGGTGGCGGGTCAGTGGTTAAGTGGCGGTAGCCTTCTCATTTTATTTAATGTTCACGCTTTCATTATCGTGGTCGGTGGTACACTCGGGGCGGTTATGATCCAGTCGTCTTGGCATCACTTTATCGCAGCTTGGCAGCATCTGGGATGGGTATTTAAGCCCCCTAAGTATGAATTTGCTCTGTCGGCTCGGCAATTGCGTCAGTGGGGAACTCAGGTTCGGCAGCAGGGCTTTTTAAGTCTGGAAGATGCCTATGGTGATGAGGTAGATGACTTTTGCCGTCGTGGATTAGGATTGCTGATCGATGGCATTGAACCAGCAATGATGCAGGAATTGCTAGAACAGCAAATGGATCTAGAGCAAGAACAACTAGAGAGTCAGGCTCGGATTTTTGAATCGATGGGGGGATATAGCCCTACGATTGGTATTCTGGGGGCCGTACTTGGCCTGATCCAGGCGATGGCCTATTTGGCGACTCCTGAACAGTTAGGTAATGGCATCGCTGTTGCTTTTGTTTCTACCATCTATGGCGTTGGATTTGCGAATTTTGTGTATCTTCCTATTGCGAATAAATTACGTCAGATTAACAGTCAGCAAATGGTTTATCAGGAAATGGTCTTAAGCGGGTTGATTGCTATTGCGCAAGGTGAAAGTAGTTTATCGCTAGAGCGTCGATTAAGTAGTTTTTCATCCGGATTTCGCCTATGAGACGGATCCATCGGCGACGTCGTCATTTAGGTCATCGGGAAGATACCCACCGATGGCTAGTTTCATACGCCGATTACATGACCTTGATGTTTGCTTTATTTGTGATGTTATATGCATTGGCTATCGTCAATCGGGATCGGTATCCAGTGTTAATGGAACATCTCAGTGAGGCCGTCAATATCCTGTCTCAGGAACAACAATTACCACAGAAACCAGATATTTTACCTTATCCCCAGAGTGCGTTGCAGTTGGGCGAAGGAAAACGAGCGATTGCTCCTGATGTGAAAGGTCAGCAGGAGCAAGTTGTCAGTTCAGCCGAGGGGGGGGAACAATCGATTGACCGTTCTTCAGCTTTATTGCCACAGCCTATGCTGCCACCTCAATTGAGCACTGTTTCAGAAAAACAGCAAGGTCAGTCACTGGCAAGTTTGGAAATAAAATTAAAACAACATTTGAGTACGGCCATACAGGAACACCATGTTGTTTTATCACGTAGTCAAGATTGGCTTATTATTCGATTAGACAGTGGGTTACTATTTGCTAGTGGTAGCGCCTCATTGCTTAATTCTGCGAAGTTTTTATTGGATCAACTCGCATCTGTTTTAGATTCTGCCAATAATTATATACGGGTACGAGGCTATACTGATAATCAACCGATCAATACGGAGCTCTATGGATCGAATTGGGAATTATCCGTGGCACGGGCACTGCATGTACTTCGTTATTTGACGGAGCAGGGGATTGTTCCTCAGCGCTTAGCGGTAGAAGGTTATGGTCAGTATACGCCTTTAATGGCGAACGATTCGGAGGCTCATCGCATGGAAAACAGGCGGGTTGTGATCGCTTTGTCGCGCTATGCTTGGGTAGCTCCAAAGCCTTTGATCAAGAATGCTACATCGGTACCAGAACCATCAGGCAATTCTCAAGAGAATCGTACTAAAGCCGATAGTAAAACTATCTTGACCATTCCTCTACAAGGTGGCGGTGTGCGCTACACAACAAGGCAGGATGAATAGTGTTAGTATGGACAGTTGCAAATCAGAAGGGTGGCGTGGGGAAGACCACTACGGTGGTGACGCTGGCCGGGCTATTAGCTCAGAATGGTAAGCGGGTTTTGCTGGTCGATACCGATCCGCACGCATCGTTAACTAGTTATCTGAATTATGATTCGGATTCATTGGATCATAGTTTATATGAGCTATTTCAGAGCCGTTCGAACCGTAGTGCATCGCATATTCATGAGACTATTATTCATACTCAACACGACAAATTACATCTCATTCCTGCGAGTATGGCATTAGCGACCCTTGATAAAACGCTAGGGCAAAGTGAAGGCATGGGATTGATTTTAAAAAACATTCTTTCACAGGTTAAAGACGAGTATGATTATGTCATTATTGATTGTCCCCCTGTGCTTGGCGTTATGATGGTGAATGCTCTGGCGGCTTGTCAGCGGGTTTTAGTTCCGGTACAGACTGAATTTTTAGCGTTAAAGGGATTGGAACGGATGATCAAGACGTTTCAGATTATGCAGCGTTCTTGTCCGAATCCGATCGTCTATACTATTGTTCCGACCATGTACGATAAACGAACTAGAGCCTCTCTGACGGCATTGAAAGAGCTGCAGGAGAAATATCATGAGAATGTCTGGAACGCTGTCATCCCTATTGATACTAAATTTCGGGATGCCAGTGTCCGTCATTTGCCCCCTTCGTTTTTTATGAGAAAGTGCCGAGGTGTATTTGCTTATGAAACATTACTTCGATATCTCATTCGGCTAGCGAAGGAACGGGTATGAGTTCGCATCAATCAGAGCAGGCTCTGGATGATTATTTTGTATCGTTACTCAATAGTCATGAGGTAACTGAATCTCCGTCAGACGTGATGGCCGATCCTTCGGCGGCATCAAATGGTGAGTTGTTGCCGGTCGTTGCTCCAGAGAGAACTTCATTACGAGCGGATGATCGGTATCAGAAGTCTGAACCGTCAGTGTCATCCACCAGAGTGAAACCGTTAGAACAGTTACTGAAACAGACGGAAGTTCAACCCAAGCCTTTCTCTGAGCCTCCCGTTTTACCTCAGGTCCTTCCGATTATTCCCCAAGAATTACCGGAAGTAGAGATTGAGGTGGTAGCCGATGAAGGGGTTGAAATACCTGCATCAGAGTTGTCTCAAGAAATAACGGAAACAGAAGAGTCAGCTGAGTTACAGATTGCACCAGAAGCGCCGGAACCATGGCATAATATAGAAACGGAACATTCATTCCAGGCGCTCTTTTTTGAGGTTGCTGGGGTGACCTATGCGGTTCCTCTAACCGATTTAGGCGGAATTCATCAAATCCGAGAAATTACTTCTATTTTTGGCAAACCAGATTGGTTCGCTGGCATTATGGTTCAGCGGGAAGAGAAAATTAATGCAATTGATACGGCTAAGTGGGTGTTGCCACATGAGTCGTTGGAAGTGGATTATCGTTATCTGGTTATGCTTGGTGAAACGGACTGGGGACTCTGTTGTGAACGGTTGTTGGGGACGGAATGGCTGAATCAGGATGATGTAAAATGGCGGGTCTCTTCAGGAAAACGCCCGTGGTTGGCCGGATTGATTAAACAACGAATGTGCGCGTTATTACATGTAAGTGAACTGATTAAATTATTGAATCAGGGTGTGAATATCAACGGTAATTAATTTAATTATAGAAAGTATATCGATTTATTTGATTTCTAAACTGGGAATATTACACAATTCGTTTTATAACTTATTAGTGGATACGCTTTTGTCTTAAGGCGCTGATAAAAGGATTAAACCGATGAGCGAACAAAGAAACGTTGCCGAAAACATTGCAGGAGATGAAGTTTTGCAGTGGGTGACATTTCAGCTAGAAAAAGAAACCTATGGTATCAACGTCATGCAGGTTCAGGAAGTCTTGCGGTATAGTGAGATAGCTCCGGTGCCTGGGGCTCCTGATTACGTATTAGGGATTATTAATCTGCGTGGGAATGTCGTGACTGTGATCGATACACGTTCACGGTTTGGACTTCCATCCGCAGAAGTTACTGATAATTCTCGTATCGTTATTATTGAAGCCGAAAAACAGGTGATTGGTATCTTAGTGGATAGTGTGGCTGAGGTGGTTTACCTGCGTAGTAGCGAAATTGATACTGCTCCGAATGTGGGCACTGAAGAGAGTGCTAAGTTTATTCAAGGCGTGAGTAACCGGGATGGTCAGTTGTTAATTTTGGTGGATCTCAATAAACTGTTATCCGATGATGAATGGGATGAGTTGAGTTCACTATAATTGATGATTTGGTTTCAATGGATTGCTCCTGTTATTGCTGTGATCGCATTTATGTGCGGATATTTATATGTCCGTAAAAGCAGACAAGTATGGCAGGAGCAACAACGGAAGTTATCGAGCTATGAGTTGTTAACGAAGCGAATGGTTAAGAGCCATGATTCGATTCAAAAGCAGCTCATTGAAATCCATTCAGCGAATCATGCTATGATGCAACGGGTTGCCGAGTTGGAAGCGGTTGTTGAACAGACGGTATCTCGACAGAATGAGATTGTAACTCAAGACCCAGATAGCCGTTTGTATACTCGGGCGGTTAAAATGGTTGAGTTGGGTGCCGACATTCAGGAAGTGATGAAGGAATGTGAGTTACCACGAGCAGAAGCGGAGCTACTGTATACGCTGCATGGTAAACCCCTCAACTCTTAGTTTTTAATTAAGCTTTGTCTTCGATTTTGTTATGGATATTGGTCCAGTGTGCTGGGAATTTACCCTGTAACAAATAGGCAAAGCTGATCAGTTCTGCAATGACTGTATAAAGTTGTTCTGGTATTTCTTCATCAAGGGTGAGTTGATCCAGCATTGCCAATAAATTCTTATCTTCATAGATCATGATCCCTGCTTCTCTGGCGGCTTGAATAATCTCTTCTGCAAGTTGATTGTAGCCCTTAGTTTTTACGGTGGGGGCACCTTGACCACTATAGCCAAGCGCTATTGCCGCTTTATCTTCATATTGTGTCATATATGCATGTCCAATTGGCCCTGATGGGTTGGAATAAGCGTATCAGGAATATGTCCTAATTGAGTTTGTACCGTGAGTTGCGAAATGCCCAGTTCTTCCAGCCGTGTTTGTAGCAAAGGCATTGACTGTTTAACTCGTTGTAACCATGTATCCGATGGACAATAAAATTGTAATTTGAATTCTGTAGCTGCTGACAGACGGATGTCTGCCAAAATATGTTGATTCTGTTCGACAGGAAGGAGCATTTTTAGATGCCAGCCATGATCTTCCGGGCGGTTTGGAGATGATTTTTGCTGAGAAATTTTAGCTTCAATCCGTCGGGTTTGCTGATCCCAAGGAAGTGGAATATTAAAAAATAGTGATTGTGCACTATCTTGTGCAGATTGGACACTAGCTATCTGAGCCGACTGAAGTTGTCCGGTTACTTGTTTTAACGTATCCATCAAATTTTTGGTTTCTGTAAATGTTGCCGCTTCTTTAAGTAATGCAGGATCGGTTTTAATCAGTTGTTGGAGCAACTTCGCGGCATCTGGAGATAACTTTGGAAGTAACAAACTACTGAGCAGCTGGTTAAAGGGGGTGCTCAAGGGAGTTGATGTGCCACTATTGAGCGGCTGAAAGTTTAACATTAAATTCAATAAACGCTTGGTTTCTGTAGGCGTTATTTCTCGATCAAAGGGTTTAAGTAAATTCAAAAATTGTTGTAAGACTGTGGCGATCGTCGGGCTTTGGTTGAGTTGGGATGATGATGGTATCGTTGCCGTATGATCCAAAAAAGAACTCAGTAGCGTCAACGTCGTCAATGCTATTGATAAATTTGGTTCAGGAGTGGCTACAGATTTTGTGATTGAAGTGGCTGCAGTTGGAGTGACAGGAGCCAGTGGCGCTATGGGTGGCGTTGGTTTCATCGGAGGAATATTCATCATCAGGATCCTAAGCTATCCACGAGTTTTGAGCCTGCTGTTATGGCGAAAGAGCATTTAAATTAAACGAGGCTAAGAATGATAGCATCTTATTTAAACGAACTTCAGATGACAGCTCACTATGAATCATCAGCAATAACAGGCAATCTATATACCATGATTACGGAATGGTATTGTACAGTTAAAATAAGACGAAACTGTTCGCCGTTGACACAGATTTGTCATTTTTAATGTATAATCAGTTTTCCTGAGTTGCTATTTTAGCCACTGATTCAGGATGTCGTATGGGATAGCATGATGGAACAGGTTGCGTTTATGTCAGTTTCATTATGAAATAATGATCATGTGATCCAGACAGTTGCCTTTGCATGCTACTTTTACTCCCGGTAAGGTATAGGCGCTGCTCTGATCGGGTATGGACAAAAGGTAGTATTGTGTTGAAAAAGACCATCATGTTTTGGGTGATCGTCCCTCTTTTTGTTTGTTTTCAGGCAAATGCCGCAGAAAAAGATGGATCGACTCAGGATTATGACCCTCTAGAATCGATTAACCGTCCGATTTGGAATTTTAACTATAATTATCTTGATAAACCGATTTATCGGCCTGTCGTTCATGGATACGTAAATCATGTTCCTTCGGGAGGACGGCGTAGCGTGAATAACTTTATGCGTAATTTAGAAGAACCGGGAAGTATGGTGAATAATCTAATGCAGCTAAAGTTTAAAGCCGCACTCAATAATTTTACTCGATTTGTATTTAATTCGACGTTTGGGGTTTTTGGGTTGATTGATGTGATGGGGCGTGCAGGTGTAAAACGAGATCTGTCTGATTTTAGTGACGTCTTAGGGCACTATGGGGTTGGTGATGGCCCTTATTTGATGCTTCCTGCTTTAGGTCCTTCGACTGCTCGGCAGTTGACCGGTGATATTGTCGATCAATTTTATTTTCCGTTTACTCAGCTAAATATGTTGCAAACAGCAATCCGTTGGACGGTTGATGGTGTGAATCGTCGCTCGGAAGTCGTCGATCAGGAGCCATTAGTGGATGGTTCTCTGGATTCGTACAGCTTTGTGAAAGATGCCTATTTACAGTATCGGCGTTATCGTTTTTACAATGGTCATCCGCCTGCTCAACAGCCTGATTCGTCTGTTGATATGGGACAATACATGGACGAAATTGAATCAAATAATTAATAACAAATCATGGCATGACTCGATTAGCATGAAAATATAACAGAAGAGTCACAGACCAAAATTTGGCATTCTCGTTTTATATTCGAGGAGCAAGGTAGCCGATGAGTCGTAACAAGCAATGGCTATTGAGTGACATCAATGTATTGATTATTGACGAAGAGGATGTATTCGTTCGTCGACTGGAGACTTATTTAAGTCGCCAGGGGGCTACTGTAACCTTAATTCATGACGGGTATCAGGTTATGGAAGCTTGTCTTTATGATAATCCAGATGTTGTATTCATTGATTTGTCACTTTCTAACCGAGATGGTATTGAGTTAATCAGGTTTTTGGGTCAAGGGCCTTGGGCTTGTATTGCCATGTCGTCACACAGCAACCTGGATGAAATTCGTCAGGCGTTACGACTTGGCGCGTGCGATTTTTTGCTCAAGCCATTTTTCGATTTTGAAATATTAGGGTCGGTGATTCAGACTAATATTCAGCAGCTTCCCCGAGTGAAAGAACAGCAGCAAATTGCTCAGCTGCAGGAACATTTTGATTTCTTTAAAAGTCATGATGTTGCTGCCAGTCAGTTATTAGCTCAGATGTTACCGGAATCCGGCCAGCAAATAGGTAAATTTCTTTATATTCATCAGTTAAAAGGCAGTACGATACTCCCATTGGTCGGTGGGCTGGATGATGTCTATACGGCTGTTGCTATTATTGATTTTAGTTTATCCGGAAGCGAAGTTGCTGTTGCTGCCGTTATTTTGAATTCGCTTTTACAGCAAGCTTGGAATGCCTATCGGTGTGAACATGACCCTCTGGCGATTACGCCACATCTACTCATGAAGCATCTGAATGAAATGATTTGTCGTGCGGGGGTGAAAGCTTCGATTGGGATGGTTTATGCGGTCTTGGATCATGAAAATATCTATTCCGTTAATGCTGGTGTGCTTGACATCAAACCCCCTTTTATTCGATCAGAATTTGGCCTTGGTCTGATTGAACACGTGAATTATTCAACCCATAGTGAAAAGCTGGATTCACGGGGGTTTCATGTCTCATTATCTAATCAAAGTGGCGATCGTCTAAGCCTCAAATTATCGCCAATGAGCTATTAATTACATACTCATCATTTGACTTAGTATCTGCTCTTCTTTATAACAATTAGGTGAGTTTATTGGATATAGAAGGTCAGTTATGGATAATTCGATGCCTTGGCATCTGCTCTATTGCAAAGCTAGGAATGAGAAGCGTGCCGAAATGCATCTGGCTAATCAGGGAGTGGTAAGTTTTTTCCCAGTTTTTTCAAGCGAACGAATTCTCCGGGGAAAGAAAACAAAAGTTATAGAACCGGTATTTCCCAATTATTTATTTGTGAAAATGACGGAACAAACCAGTTTTACCTCGATCCGTTCTACTCGTGGGGTTTCGGATTTTGTCCGTGTGGGTAATACCCCGGTTAAGGTGCCTGCTAATTTGGTTTATCAGTTGATGTCTCGTTCAGATACCGATGAACTGAATGAAGCTGTGTCCCAACAACTGTGTTTGTTACCGAAAATTGGTGACAAAGTATGGATTAAAGATGGACCTTATCGGGGGCTTGATGCCATTTATCAAAAAGCCGATGGTTTGGAACGTTCGATTTTATTAATTAACCTATTACACCAGGAAGTTGAAATTTGCGTTGAAAATGCAGAGTTAGCTTTTTAGTGCCATAGGGCCGCCATCCTTTAGAAAACCACTTCATTGAAGCTGTCTCTTGATCACAAGTCCTGTTCAAGAGACAAAGCGAGTTCATAGCCTTCAAGGATGGCTTGTAGTTTGAGCCA
>NZ_JBFNXK010000015.1:0-106160 GCF_046054165.1 Celerinatantimonas marina
CTCAGGCTGGTTTTTTGCTTTATAAGAATGAGTACAACGACTAAAGCTGCTCTTCAGCAACCTTGTTATAAGCAAAAATCAGTTCGTCACCCTCAACACTGACATCAACATGTCCCCCGTGATTTAACTGACCAAACAAAATTTCATTTGCCAGAGGTTTGCGCAGCTGTTCTCGGATCATTCGAGCCATTGGCCGTGCGCCCATCAGCGGATCGTAACCTTTTTTGGCTAACCATTCCCGAGCCTGATTATCGACTTCGAGAGATACACCATTCGCATCCAACTGAGCTTGGAGTTCAACAATAAACTTATCAACAACCCGATCAATGACGTTTTCATCCAATGAATTAAACCAAATGATACTGTCAAGGCGGTTACGGAACTCTGGAGAGAAAATCCGATTAATTTCTTCCATCGCATCATAACTATGATCTTGTTGTTTAAAGCCAATAGTACTGCGCTGGGTCTCTTTCACTCCGGCATTACTGGTCATAACCAAGACCACGTTTCTAAAATCAGCCTGCCGACCGTTATTATCGGTTAAGGTGCCATGATCCATCACCTGCAATAACAGGTTAAAGACATCTTCGTGCGCTTTCTCGATTTCATCCAAAAGAACCACACAATGAGGGTGTTTTAATACGGCATCCGTCAACAATCCCCCTTGATCGTAACCCACATAACCTGGAGGCGCACCGATCAAACGGGATACCGTATGCCGTTCCATATATTCGGACATATCAAAGCGAATCAGCTCGATTCCCATAGCTTTAGCCAATTGCTGAGTTACTTCAGTTTTTCCGACCCCAGTAGGCCCCGCAAATAAAAACGACCCAACTGGTTTTTCCTCAGCCCCTAATCCAGAACGATTTAACCGAATCGCATCCACTAAAGCATCAATGGCTGGATCTTGCCCGAAGACCATCATTTTTAAAGTATCACCTAGTGTTTTAAGGACTTCACGATCAGTAGAAGACACTTTCTGTTCTGGAATGCGCGCTATTTTAGAAACAATAACTTCAATGTCAGTCACACCAATCGTTTTTTTACGCCGGCTAGCAGGAAGCATCCGCATGTTAGCACCAGCCTCATCAATCACATCAATCGCTTTATCAGGTAGATGCCGTTCATTGATATATTTGGCAGCTAATTCAGCAGCAGCTCGAATCGCTTTATTGGTATACCGAACATCATGATGTGCTTCATAGCGGCTTTTCAAGCCCATCAAAATTTTAGTGGTATCATCAACACTCGGTTCAACGATATCGATTTTCTGAAAACGACGCGCTAAAGCCCGATCTTTTTCAAAAATCTGATTGTATTCCTGATAAGTCGTTGATCCCATGCACCGCAACACACCATTACTCAACAATGGTTTGATAAGGTTGGCTGCATCTAACTGGCCACCAGATGCGGCACCGGCTCCGACAATCGTATGGATTTCATCAATAAACAAAATCGCATTATCAGCCTGTTCCAATTGTTTCAGTAATGTTTTAAACCGTTTTTCAAAATCACCTCGATACTTAGTTCCCGCTAGCAAGGAGCCAATATCCAGAGAATAAATGGTAGCCCCTTTAATCACATCAGGCACTTCATCGTGAACAATGCGATAAGCCAATCCTTCAGCAATCGCTGTCTTGCCGACCCCAGCCTCGCCCACTAGCAATGGATTATTTTTTCGGCGACGACACAATACTTGAATGGTTCTAGAAAGTTCACTGTCTCGACCAATCAATGGGTCAATTTTACCATTCAGTACCTGCTGATTTAGATTGGTCGCAAAATTATCCAGTTGTTTTTGATCTTCAGATGCAGTGACTTCACTCTCTTCAGCGCCCATACTATTCGGCAGCTCATCATCCGCTTTACGAACACCATGAGAAATATAATTGACGACATCCAGCCGACTGACATCCGCACGTTTGAGGAAATAAACAGCCTGACTTTCTTGTTCACTAAAAATGGCAACCAATACATTAGCGCCGGTTACTTCATGATTTCCCGATGACTGGACATGAAAAACAGCACGTTGCAAAACACGTTGAAACCCCAATGTGGGTTGGGTTTCACGTTCGCTGTCGTTAGGTGGAATAACAGGTGTAGTTTGCTCAATAAAATTATTAAGCTCTTCTTTTAGCTGGGACAAATTCACTCCACAAGCTTCCAGAGCTTCCCGAGCCGACGCATTGTCGATGAGGGCGCACAATAAATGTTCAACCGTCATGAATTCATGGTTTCTTTGGCGAGCTTCTTTGAACGCCTGATTCAGAGTAACCTCTAGTTCTTTGTTCAACATAGCTGACTCCTGCTAAACGACTCAACATCATTAACATTGACGATGTTGGTAAAAAATATTCTCAGGCCTTTTCCATAGTACAAAGCAATGGCTGCTCATTCTCCTTCGCGTATTGATTCACTTGTACCATTTTTGTTTCTGCCACTTCAGCAGTAAATACACCACAAACACCCTTACCATTATAATGAACAGTTAGCATGACCTGTGTGGCTTTTTCAAGGTCCATATTAAAGAAAAGTTGTAACACCTCAACGACAAATTCCATAGGGGTATAGTCATCATTATTCAGTATGACCCTGTACATTGAAGGCGGTACGACTTCTGTTCCAAGATTTGTTTTGGTTAACTCTTCAAAGTCTAGCCAACCTGATGATTTACTCATAACTCAAATATAGTATTAAAGACTCTCAGCTACCACATTAACCAGTTTATGTCGACAACGCCAGCAGATTTGAAAATTGTCACTTGACTGCTGGAACATTTTTACTAGATTGTAATTTGTCGCCGAAAATCATTACTTAAATGACACAATTTACATAATGATGGTGGCAAATTGGTAAGAACACAAGTATAGGGATATGTCGTATGCCAACCGGAACAGTTAAATGGTTTAATAACGCTAAAGGATTTGGGTTCATTTGCCCAGATCAAGGCGGTGAAGATATTTTTGCACATTACTCAACCATTCAAATGGAAGGGTACCGTACTTTAAAAGCCGGTCAGCACGTTCAATTTGAAATGCAGCAAGGCCCCAAAGGCAATCATGCCGTCAGCATCGTTTTCGATGAAGAGTCTAAATAAGCTGCGCTCAATGTAAGCAAATAGCCAAAGCAGGTCATTGACCTGCTTTTCTTCATTATTATTCGGTGATCTAAAAAATAATCAACGATCGCCCTAATTACCTGTATATCCTTCATCTTCTTTATTGTTAAGGCTTTGCTACAATAAGGACAAATACTTTTACTCTATTTCATATGCCGATTTCGCATCAAAAAGCACTCCCATCGCCCATTCGAGTCGTATTACTCAATAAACCATTTCAGGTTTTATGTCAGTTTAATGATGAACAAGGACGTCAAACGCTGGCTGATTTTATCCATGAGCCAGACATCTATGCCGCAGGAAGATTAGATCGAGATAGTGAAGGACTTCTGTTATTAACCAATCATGGCCCCTTACAACACCGTTTGGCCGAGCCTTCACAAAAAATGCCCAAGACTTACTGGGCTCAAGTCGAAGGCGATATTACGGAGCAAGCGTTACAGCAATTGCAACATGGCGTTCAACTTAAGGATGGCCTAACTCGCCCGGCTAAATCTCAAAAGATAGCGCCTCCCAAACTCTGGGAGCGAAACCCTCCGGTTCGGTTCCGGCAAAATATTCCAACCAGTTGGTTGTCACTCACCATTACCGAAGGTCGTAATCGTCAAGTCCGTCGCATGACGGCTGCCGTAGGATTTCCGACTTTACGCTTAATTCGAGTTCAAATCGGTCCCTGGAAACTGACGTCATTACAACCCGGGGAATCTCGAGACATAAGTGGGGACCCACAAATTGCGACGCTTTTAAAATCACCTAAAAGAAAGTCGTATCGTTCTCCTCGTTCCCCACAACGTTAAAGCTATATAATAAGGGCCGTATTCAGCTTATATCCTCCAGATGAAATTGACATGGCATTCAGAGGGGATTGGATTTACACCCAACTTAGCCATTTAAGCTCAACCGCCCATAGTGATCAGGGGATCAGATTCTGCTAGAATTGCCTCAAATTACAGGTAATGAATAATCATGAACGAAAACAGCAACAAAAAAGTAATCGTCGGCATGTCTGGTGGGGTTGATTCATCAGTCTCAGCTTATCTTCTTCAACAACAAGGCTATCAAGTTGAAGGACTATTCATGAAGAACTGGGAAGAAGATGACGGAACAGAATATTGTTCTGCAGCTGCCGATTTAGCCGATGCTCAAGCTGTTTGCGACAAACTGGGGATTGAATTACATACAGTTAATTTCGCAGCTGAGTATTGGGATAATGTATTCGAACATTTTCTGGAAGAATACAAAGCTGGACGAACTCCCAATCCAGATATCATGTGTAATAAAGAGATTAAATTTAAGGCGTTTCTTGAATTTGCAGCAGAAGAATTAGGGGCCGATTTAATCGCTACCGGACACTATGTCCGCAATACTTTCCAGGATGGACACTGGAAAATGCTGCGAGGTCTAGATCCCAACAAAGATCAAAGCTATTTCCTATACACACTGAGTGAAAAACACATGGCTCAGACGCTGTTTCCAGTAGGCGAACTCGAAAAACCCGATGTTCGAAGAATTGCCGAAGAACAAGGGTTAGTGACAGCGGATAAAAAAGATTCGACCGGGATCTGTTTTATCGGTGAACGTAAATTTACTGAATTTTTACAACAGTATCTTCCAGCACATCCTGGGCCTATCGAAACTTGTGAAGGTGAAATTATCGGAGAACATCAAGGGTTGATGTACCATACGCTGGGTCAACGTAAGGGATTACACATTGGCGGAATGAAAGACGCCAATGAAGAGCCTTGGTATGTCGTTGATAAAGATGTTGAACGTAATGCGCTCATTGTCGGTCAAGGTCATGATCATCCTCGGCTTCGCTCTGAAGCTATGTTAGTGAAGCAGCTTCACTGGGTGGATCGCCAAATAAAGGCCGAGTCATTTCGATGTGTCGTTAAAACCCGATATCGCCAAGCCGATATTCCATGTAGGGTTGTTCCTCAAGATAGCGATACTTTGATCGTTAATTTCGATGAATATCAAATCGCGGTCACCCCGGGACAATCAGCTGTCTTTTATCAAGGAGAAACTTGCTTGGGCGGTGGGATTATTGAAGCTCGCTATAAGGAACAACAGTAATGCCTCATACCATGCAAGAACAAGTTATTGCTTTTGCCGGATTGTGTCAGGCTGCACATCTTGTTCAACAATTTGCCCGGGATGGACAATGCGATAATAATGTATTTATAGTTTCCCTAAAAAGCTTATTACAAACGGATCCTCCAACAACCGAATCGGTATATGGTTCAATAGCTTCATTACGAGTTGGCCTTCAGACCATGCGTCAACAGCTCGGGAACCAAAATGAGCAACGTGATCCTGAAATCACTCGTTATTTAATCGGTTTGATAGCGCTCTCCCGACGACTACTCAAACGAAATGATATGCAATCGATGCTCGGAGAACGATTATCTCAGGTCAAACGGCAACTTACACATTTTGAAATCACTGATGAACAGGTGCAAGCTAACCTGGCATCCATTTATAGTGATATTATTAGTCCTCTTGGAAGCCGTATTCAGGTCACCGGAGAGGCTCGTTTGCTGCAGCAAACCTCTGTCCAGAATAAAGTCAGAGCGACACTCCTTTGTGGGATTCGTGCTGGTGTATTGTGGCAACAGGTAGGAGGCAAACGGTTGCAGCTTATTTTTGCAAGAAATAAGCTACTTTCACATGTTGAAACATGTCTATCACAGCTCTAAGCACTAACAAAAAGCAGGAGAACGCTATGGAACTGTCAGCTCTGACAGCCATTTCCCCCATTGATGGCCGTTATGGTGACAAAACAATTGAGCTTCGTTCGCTATGTAGCGAATTTGGCTTAATAAAATACCGAGTCACTGTAGAGGTCCGCTGGCTACAAAAACTAAGTACGCATCCGAACATCGTTGAAGTTCCAGTATTTAGTGATCATGCAAATCAATTTTTAGAAGATATCATCAGTTCATTTAGTGAACAGGATGCCGCTCGAGTCAAAATGATTGAGCGAACAACCAATCATGATGTAAAAGCGATTGAATATTTTCTTAAAGAAAAAGTGGCTGATCAGCCTGAAATTGCAGCTGTCAGTGAATTTATTCATTTTGCTTGTACTTCTGAAGATATTAATAATCTATCTTATGGGCTCATGCTCAAAGAAGCACGGGATCACGTACTGCTTCCTTATCTGAATCAACTGCATGATGCTATCGTTGAACTGGCACATAAAAATGCAGATATTCCTTTACTCTCCAGAACCCACGGCCAACCCGCATCACCGTCAACCGTCGGGAAAGAAATGGCCAACGTAGCCGCTCGGCTGCGTCGCCAAATCCGTCAGGTGACCCAAGTTGAATTATTAGGGAAAATCAATGGTGCCGTAGGGAACTACAACGCACATTTAAGCGCTTATCCTGACATCGACTGGCATCAATTTTCAGAAGAATTCGTAACAAGCTTGGGGTTGATCTGGAACCCTTATACCACTCAAATTGAACCACACGATTATATTGCTGAACTATATGATGCCGTGGCTCGTTTTAATACCATCATTCTAGATTTCGATCGTGATATTTGGGGCTACATTTGTCTGGGGCACTTTAAGCAAAAAACTATTGCTGGTGAAATTGGCTCGTCAACCATGCCGCATAAAGTCAACCCAATCGATTTCGAGAATTCGGAAGGTAATTTGGGGATTGCCAATGCAATCTTTGGCCATCTCGCTCGCAAACTTCCTCTTTCCCGTTGGCAACGAGACTTAACTGACTCAACGGTATTACGTAATCTAGGGGTTGCATTAGGGTATTCGCTAATCGCCTATCAATCGACTCTCAAAGGGATCCGTAAGTTAGAAGTCAATGTTGCTAATTTGCAGAATGATTTGGATCACAACTGGGAAGTTTTAGCTGAACCTATTCAAACCGTAATGCGGCGTTATGGGATTGAAAAACCCTATGAAAAATTAAAAGAGCTAACTCGGGGTAAACGAGTTGATGCACAGATTATGCAAAACTTTATTGATAGTTTGGAGCTACCGACCGAAGTTAAGGAAGAACTGAAAAAGCTCACGCCTGCAAATTATATTGGACAGGCAACAAAGCTTGCTCAAGATATTTAATCTTATAAGATAGGTAGCTTGAGCTACCTATCTTTTCTAATGATAAATTCATCCATGAAACTTAATTTTGATATTAACCATTTTATGGTCGATCACTGGCAACGTGAACCGATCTTGATCCGCAATGCTATTGATTCATTTGTGGATCCTTTAACCATCGATGAACTAGCTGGGCTTGCAATGGAAGCAGAAGTCCAATCCCGAATGGTCACTATTCGCCAGGGGAATTGGCAATCCCAGGAAGGACCTTTTAGTGATTTTACTGAATTAGAACAGCCACAAAGTACATTACTTGTTCAAGCGACCAATCACTGGAATCCCCAATGTAGCCAATTGGCCGCATTATTTTATTTTATCCCTAACTGGCGTTTTGACGATGTTATGGTGAGCTATGCGACCCCAAATGGGGGTGTAGGGCCTCATATTGATCAATATGGTGTATTTATCATTCAAGGCAATGGTGAACGACACTGGCAAGTTGGAGCAAGACAGCTTCTCCCTGAATGTTCTAATGGCGGGGGACTTCGTCAGTGTGCTCCTTTTACACCTATCATCGATGAAACACTAAAATCAGGTGATATGCTGTATATTCCTCCAGGATGCCCTCATCATGGTACTGCGTTAACCAACTCGATGAGTTTTTCTGTTGGCTTCAGAGCCCCTGATCAATGTGAATTATTCAGCGCTTTCGCCGATTACCTGCTCGATCAGGAACAATCTTATACTCGTTATACTGATCCTGAGCTCAGTGCAGGTCATGCCTGGGGAGAAATTACCCGTCACCAGCAGCAAAAACTAGCCAGTCTTTTTCAAAGCATGGTGAATGATAGTCGCCAAATGCGAGATTTCTTCGGTCGCTATTTTTCTGAAACCCGGCGAGATATTGATATTGTTCCATTAACTGATGATGAACAATTTACATCGATTCAACAATTACAAACCCAATTGGAGCAAGGTTACCAACTTCGACGAGTTGAAGGCTTGAAAGTATTATATCTACAAGGACTCAACGAACTCTTCATTGATGGCGAATCCTATCCTTTTGAAGGGATCCCCAATTTATATCAATGGCTTGCTAATCAGATGGAGCCGGAATCAACCACATTGCAAAAGGCACTTTTAGATACAGCATTTGCAACGCTGCTATTAAATTGGATTAATCAAGGCTATTGGTTCTGGGAAAAACCAAGCTCAGACCAATAATATCAATCCACTCAGTGGTATTTTTCTATCAGTGAGTGGCATTTCATCACCCGCTTATTCTCCGGTCCATTATAGATCCGCTAAATCAGATCTTGCAGCATCGATACTTGAATTTATAATAATTGGGTAACATACTGCTTACATATATTTTTATCGGACCGCTGTCATGGAAACGATCAAATTCCCTTTGGCACATCGTCAGAATGGATCTTTTTTTATTCTGTCCGGTATTATTACAGCCTTAGTAAGCCTTCTATTGCTCTATATATTTGGCACGAAGCTGTTCAGTATCGCCGCTTCGTTCATGATCATTCTGGCCTACATTGGACTGCGCATTGGTTTTTCTAAAATAGTTCAACCTTACTACGGTGTTGTAGTTTGCCACGACCATCTTCAGTTTCACCATAGTTATGGCGGGTGGTCGCTGCAATGGTCCCAAATTCAGCGGATTGGTATTCCATATGTCGGCCGAGGATTTGAACGTCGGGAACTCGGATATATTGGGTTGCGTATCGTCGATTATCAATCCATCCTAGAGACCATCTCTCCTCGATTGTGTGCCCATTTATTAACCGAACAGCGTTCCGCTTTACTCGCAGCCTTGCGAGCTGATTGCTCGAACATAAACAGCGTTAGTGACCAGCTATTAGAAGATGACTATTTTGTCACTCAGGGAAAAACCTATCATGGGTTACTGGCGATGTTCGGTCAGCGAATGGAAAAATTACGCCAACTGACAGGCTATGATTTATTCATTGATCAAGGGGTCATCGACGAACCATGTGAGCAATTTCTTCCACTCATTCGCCAATACTTAGTCACCGGGAAAGCGGCTCTTTTACGTGCCCCAGAGTCAATTGAATGATTATAGGATGTCCCTAATCACACTTGCACAATCAAAATATTGATGCGGATGAAAAACAAAACACCCGATCAATTTTATCGGGCGTTTTTATTTTAACTCACTCTATACTAATAAATTGCCTACATACCTTTGAGGAGCAACTGCACCGGTCCAATCAGCCCTGAAGCACGCAGCGGTGCATCCGCTTTAAAGGTTGGAGCAGAAGTCCACGCTAAAGGTTTTGCCCCTTTTTGTTTATCACCTATCAGACGGTTCACCCAAAGGTTAGCCACTTTCACTTCCAGCTTATTCGCGCCTTGATGAACGAAACGGCTTACATCAACCATTTTTGGTGCATACCAAAGTGTGGCCACTTTTTTACCATTGACAAAGACTTGAGCTACATCCCCTACTTTGCCCAGATCCAACCACAGCGATTTTCCTTTATCTGGTACATTTGCAACATTTAACGTGGTTTGATATGACGTCGTTCCTGAAAAATATTTTACATCCGGGTTCGAGCTCTGCTGCAATGGCTGAAGCTGTTGCATAACTAACGGTTCCGGCAATTTCAAACCCTTCTCAAACGTAACCTGCCAGGGTCCTGTCACTTCTGAATGATGAAGTACTTTGGGAACCGCAACATTCCGATGAGTTACCTGAGTCGGCTGTTTAAATACCACATACAGCGATTGTTCTGGTTTTAGCTGCAGATCAACCTTAGTTTGGCCTGCTTTTTCACTATAACTAACCGCATGAGTCGAACCATCGACCGGATTCCACAGCATCGGCTGATAGCCGGAAACCCGAAAGGTTACCTGCTCTTGCATCGGGGAGCCCGTGCGATTATTCAGATAGTAGATATCACCTTTATCCAGACGACGATGAACGAACAATAACTTGTTCTGCTCAAAAGCATGATTATTCGTATTCACATCATGCGCAATCCCCAGTTTTATCAGTGAATCATCTAAATTATGGGTACTTTGATCAATCACATTGGAAAGCGACCAAATCTCATCCACCAATTGTCCAAATTGTTGGTGATCACCACTCATACTTGGGTTCGCTATAGGTTTCTGCCCTACGATGAGCCCACCTTGATGAGCTAATTTAGCGAGCTGTTTTAAAGTATCCAAGGTCATATATTGACTGGTGCCATAAAGGGCTATCACCCGATAATGCGCCCCTCCGGGGCTGACAAATTCAACACGGTCACCATTTTTGACCGCACTCAACTGTGCCAGCATATCTTTATTCAAAAAGTCATATGCATAATGTTTAGGGAGATCCGTTGGCTCACCCGATGCAAACATCGTGGTCACCGGTGTTTCCTCGCCATAGAATAGCCCGATATCCGCATTATAGTGACCTTGCTGCAGCAGATAGGCATTTCGAGAAATATAATCCACCCACGGACGCGCCATCTCAGCCCAAGTATCATGGCGGTTAAAATATTGTCCAAAAATAAACAGCGATAACCCTGGGAGTTTCGTATCTTCAGGCTGATGCACTGAAGTATGGATGACCGGTCGGTTAACCCCATATGCAAATTCTAAATCAATCACATGCTTCAGATCAGAAGGTGCAAAAGCCCAAGGCGAAAAAGCAGACGTCATTGATTCAGCGGCAACCAGATTCTGTCCATAGAAATGAGCCGTTGAGGCCGCCCCTCGAATATCCCCCAGTAGCCCCGGACGCGGTGCTTTTTTCTGATCATAAGCCCACATCGCCGCCATCGGCACATCGGTATAGTGACGCATGGCAATATCATCCCCTAATACGGGGCGTTGATCTTCGAGAGATTCACCGTAAACTTTAAGGTTAAACTGATGGGCCACTTTGGCAATTGTGCCGTAGTGATTTTCTGCCATCATTTCACCTAATGTCGTTCTAAAATCATAGAGGAACTGATCACTGGCTTTCGCTGAACCAATCAGGACACCGGTCAACGCAGGGAGCCATGGTTTCGCATCATAACCTCGGCGCTTTTTGAATTCCTGCAACATTTTCGGAGTCCAGTTGGAAGCACCAATTTCAACACTGTCAGTCACTAATGTCGTAATACCGTGTTTTCCCATCAACTTATCACCGACGACCGCTTTGTACTTATTCAAATAAGTCGTGATGTATTGCCGCACCGCATTAGCATCATATTTATCCACTTCCAGCCCTGTCGCTTCAGGTGTTGCCGGATGATTGGTTTTCCCAGTCAGTGACCACCCCATATGGATGATCTCCCAGTCGTGCCCTTTAGGGGGAACCCAACGAATAGTTCCATCCGCAGCAACCTTATCGGACAAGTCAACTACCTTCGTCAGTTGAACGCCTTTTTCATGAAACTGATTATTTAAATCGTAATAGTTATGAACGGTCGTAAACCCAGCTTTAGCTTGGAATTCTGAAATTTGTGGCTCCGGAGATAACTCAAATGCTTCAACCGATACACTGCCGGTCATCGCCGGTGGAAATAAATCTAATATTTCAGCGCCTTTAGCCCCACCCAGCAGATCAGCGGAAGAAGCCGGAGATTTAGGGGTGATAATCACCCGAAACTGCTTGGCAGAAACGGCATTAAAGCCAATGGTTGTCGGTGTTGCCATAATTGGGAACATACCCACACGCTGCCATTTACCATCAATTTTCGCCTGCAATTCAGCTGGGTTCAGTCGCTCTGGAGAAAACGGCATCAAGCCATCTTTGATCATCAATCGAGCTGAACGCAACGTTGTGGGTTGCTTGTAAGAAAGATAAAAAATAGCCTGATTATTATCATTAATTGGCACTGACAAAGTGCTCTGTGAAGAATGATCCGTTAGCGCTTTGCTATCCACCACATGGCCTGCAATAAGCACATCGGGTGTGTCGGTAACCGCTGCATATTGAAGTGGAACGGCATAAACGCCAATATCACCCGACACACTAAGAGCCTTGGCTTTTAGCTCATCTTTAGAATAAAGTGCGGCTGCATGAACATTCTGAAAAGGACCGGTAACCGTTGGATAATTCGGTAGTTTTTTAGCGATAGGCGCGCCACCTTTGACCACCATTTTGGACCAGGTGACTTTTTTCATCCCATCTTTGGGTTTAACCCACGGTCCACCGGTTTCACTCCAGCCTGCAGATGAAGCGATCCCGAATTCCATCCCGTAGTGATCGGCCTTTTCAACCGCGTGACGGAATGCTTTTTGCCATCCGGGAGTCATATAAATTAAACGATTAGGTACAATTTGTGGTGTCGGCATACTCGCATCAAAGTTATGCAACCCACCGATCCCCATTCGATGCATCCAAGCTAAATCTTTATCGATGCCATCAATGGTGATGTTGCCATTCATCCAATGCCACCATACTCGAGGTCGGGCTGAATTAGGAGGAGATATAAAATTTCTTTCCAGTACAGTTGTTTCAGCACTCGCATAAGTCGGTTGATAAATTCCGAGCGATACCGAAACAGCCAGCATACAGAATAAAAAGGGGGTTCTTTCTTGCTTGTTATGATTCATTTGCTCTTCCTAATCAATATAGTGACATTCTGAAGCTAACACGATAATCGAGGGCATCCCTTTCATGACTCTGAGTCATTCAAAACTCAGAGATAAAAAAACCCGAAATAATCCAACACGGATTCGTTTTGGATTATTTCGGGTTTTGCCCAATCTAATGGTTACAAGCCCGTTTTATATAATTATTAATATAAATTTAATAAATTTTTAACTTTATAAATTGCAATTAATTATCAGCATCAAATACAACCGAAATACTAAAATTTAATTTATAAAATTAAAATTAAAGATATATCCATATGTGATTTGGATCACAATGAACGTATGTAATCGGGTTCATTTGTGATGTGTATCACAAAAATATAATGTAAATTGTTAATTAACTATATAATTCTGATTTATCAAGGTACTAAGATATATTTAAATTAATGCCCTGAGATTACTATCACACTTTGATTCATTGCTGATTGTAAGAATCATAAAATTTGGTAACACTTAATACAAATCAGCATTAAATACAGTTTGTAAACGCAGGATTGTAACCGTTAATCGGGCAAAACCTGGATTTCCAATAGTTTTTATAACTAGTGGTGATCCAGGTTTTTTTATGCTCAAAATTCGTTGTAATTACATATCAATGCTTACTAACTCAAATAACCAAGTAATCAGGATGATAATACTACGTATATATCAATCTCTATAATCTGGTTCATTTGATAAAGGTAGTAAATTTTGAGCATTATAAATCTAAGTTTTTGAATGGCTTCATTAAATTAATGATGACTCGATAGAGGAATTTTAAAAGGGATATAAAATATGAAAAATATACGACGTAATCATTTAGCAGCATTACTAGGGATATATTTTTGCAGTATAGGGAACTCAGTCGCATCTGATTTTATTACACCTTTTGATCATGTTCCTCGGGATAACTGGTCATATACTGCCATCAATAAACTATCTGAAGATGGGCTGATTGACAAAAGTGAAGTTGAAACGAAAAAGCCCATGGAACGCTATCAAATTGCGGTCTTGGTCGCGAAAGCACTCTCTAAATATGATAATGCTTCAGCGGATGACCAAGCGCAAATCAACAAACTTCTCCGAGAATACAGTGATGATCTAAAAGCCATTGGTGTTCGACGTAAATCTCCGACACCCCAAGATACGGATACTTCTGAGAGCAAAACTCAAATTGCCAGTACAAATAAAGAACAACAGCCAGATAATACCTTGGAAGATACAAATCAGGATATTATTGTCGCATCTACAGATACGTCCAGTAATTTGGCCGATAAACCTAAAGTCTCCCACATTCAAACGGTGGCTTTTACTCAGCAAGATAAAAATAAACTGGAACATCTGCCAAATCTACGCGGTATCATTAAAAACTATTATTACAATCAAAGACGAGGAAATAAAAAAGTTAGCAATTTATATCAAGATGTGCGTTTAAGTCTTTATGGTAATATTAATAAACAGTGGTCATATGATTTCGACTTCCTGTATAAACCTAATGAAAATGAACGACTTGGTGGAGCAACCAACGATTTTAGATCAGTATTAGATACAGCTCCGGGGATGGCCAGTAATGGGGCTTCACTGACAGGAACCAATCTATTTAATACGAATACGACGGCAGTTATTGGTTATCAATGGATTGGTGTTCGCAATGATAACTGGGTTTATAACAATGGCCTCAAAGGGATCAGCTTATTTACCAAAGTTAAAGATGTAAATCTAGGTGCGCAATATGGACCTCTTGACTTAGTTTATAACCATGGATTTAGCCATAAAAATACGGCGGTTGTTCTCTCCGCATTCGGTAATATCAAAAATACCTATGTCGGGGGTATTCATTGGTATATCGATGATAAAACCAATAACTGGATCTATCGGATTAATGAGCTTCAAATTAAACAGCCGCTATGGAGAAACTGGATGCTCAACTTAACTGGGGCCAAATCTAATGATGATACTGAAAATAAACTTTATAGCTTGAAATTAAGTTATGGGGAAATGAATAGTCAAATTCCTGGCTCTTACTATCTCTATACGGATTATCACTACGTTGGAACTTATGCCACGCTCGAACCCGATGGTGATCGCGGGATCTCCAATGGAGTCGGTCTAAAAGGTTTCCGATTCGGTGTACGTTACGCACCATTTAAAGGTGTTCAGGTCCGTAGTTCGATTATGCCTTGGGATAAAGTTATCGCGACAGGTGACAGTGCACGAGTATTTAACATGGCAGTCTATGTTGAACTGTAATTCAGACATTGATATTACAGTTTTATACTCACGTTAAACTACCATCAGCTTTCCACCAAAACCGAGTACTGACAATATTCGGTTTCGGTGAAACATCAAATAATCAATAAGTTATTTGTTTTTCCACATTCCCAATAGCTATCTATTTTATCCACAATAATGGCGCGCAATATGCTCAAACATTTTCGCTGCGGGGACCAAAAGCTCATCTGGATAATCGAAGTCAATATGGTGTAACGGGGGTTGTTGTTCCCCTGAGCCCAATCCAAACATAGCACCGTTAAAATGTTCCGTAAAACATCCAAAATCTTCGCCCCATTTAAATGGCTGGGGACGATGATAAACTTCCTGCCCAAATTGATGACATATTTGTTCTAGTACATCAACCGCTTCAGTATGATTTTCACAGCTACGAAATATGTCAAGCCAGTCATAATGAACCGCTAATTGCTGGTCATGAGCAATCTGTTCAATTTGTTGCTGGAATTTTTTAGCCAACAGATCCATTCGTTCATTGCCCCAACAGCGCAATGTAAAATGCACTTCTCCATCACCAGGCATCGTGCCATAAGCAGTTTCCCCCATATGAACACAAATCGGTGTAATTAATTGAAAATCTGCTTTTTCAGGCTGATTCAAGCTCCATCGTTCAGCCAGCTGCAACAATTGTGCAATAGCATAAGCCGGACAAATTCCCTGTTCGGGCTCAGCGGCATGCGCAATTCGGCCTTTGAATTGAATCGCAATACTTTGAACTGCTGCGGTAAAATGTTGATGCCGTAAAACCACTTGTCCCAGTGGATATCCCGGCAAATTGTGATAAGCGAATGCGGCATCATACTGAACTCCCAGTTGTTTAAGAGCCCGAACCATCATCGGCCCCCCTTGGCCAGTCTCTTCTGCAGGCTGAAACAAGAGATCAACCTGCCCCCGAACCAAGGGAGTTTCGCTTAATTGAATGGCACAACCTAACAACGAGCTACAGTGCCCGTCATGGCCACAGAGATGCGCCACGCCAGCCGTAACACTAGCGTATGACTTTTCAGATGATTCCTGAATCGGTAAAGCATCAATGTCAGCCCTCAGTAAAATATTAGGCCCTTCATGGGAGCCTGAGAAACGGGCCAAAAGACCATTTTGATCTAAAGGGAATAATTGTGGCGGATGACGGAGCTTATTCAGTTTTTCAGTTAATAGTAAAATGGTATTTTTTTCACAGCCGGACAACTCAGCATGATGATGAATTTGATGCCTTATATTAGTTAATTCTAGTTTTAGCGATTGATTCATTATTATTAATGATATTTAATGATTGATATCCTATTATCATATCAATAAGTACAAATTTTTAAACTAATTATTTATCCATTATAGCTATATAAATGATTCATCTACTTAATTGCTCGATGTGAATATCTTACCAGATTAATATATGGATTTCATTAGCATAAACCATAGAAACTTGTTTTATGCTCCTATTCGCGTTATGTTTATAATAATAAAATTAGCGATAGAAGTGATAAAGTAGATGAAATTACCTTCATTAAATTTAGATCAAGCCGCTATATTTTTTGATTTTGACGGGACCTTGGTCGATTTACAACAAACACCGGATATGGTTGTGGTTAACTCTCGTCTTAAGCTAATGCTGACTCAGTTAAATATACAAACTAATCAATCCATTGCTATTATCAGTGGTCGAAGTATTGCATCGCTTGATCAACTATTGGACCTTTCTCAAATAACCCTAAGTGGTAGTCATGGCATGCAATATCGCTATGCCAATCAAACCCAGATCCTACATCACCCTGATGTTATTCCTATACAAGAATCCATTTATAAAGAAGCTAAACTCTTTTGTGAAACTCATAATTTATTATGGGAAGTCAAACCATTATCAATTGCCATTCACTACCGAAACAGACCAGAATTAGAAAACGTTATAGAAAAATTTTTACATAAATTTATTAAGCAAAATAATAAATTTGAAATTCAGGGAGGTAAATATATTCGAGAATTAAAACCAAGAGGAATTTCAAAAGCATCTGCACTAGAATTATTTATGCAGCACCCCCCTTTTAAGTCACTTACCCCTTGGTATTTGGGTGATGATATTACTGATGAAGATGCATTTAATTGGGTGAATCAACATCAAGGCATTTCAATTAAAATTGGAGAAGGAAAGACCCAGGCAAAATATCATATCGACACTCCAGATGATGTTTTGAAATTTTTTCAAACTAACCTAATCAAAGAGGAGTCATAATGATCGGAAATAGTCTCGAATTAGCATTAATAGGTAATTGTACCATTAGTGCTTTAATTAATAAGATGGGGGAAATAGTCTGGTGTTGTATGCCCAGATTTGATAGTGATCCGGTATTTGCTTCACTGCTAAAAACAGGAGATCCCAATACATTAAACGGTACTTATGGTATTGATCTAGATGAGTTTTCTTACAGTGAGCAATACTATCAAAAAAATACAGCCATACTAAATACAACCCTTTATGATCAACATGGTAACGGTGTATTAATCATCGATTTTGCTCCCCGATTCTGGCAATTTGGCCGAACTCACCGCCCAATTACTATTATGCGCAAATTGATCCCTATCGGCTCACCTAAAATTAGGATCCGACTGCGTCCTGCCGATAACGACACCAATGAACCCTATCGCTGCATTGAAGGAAGCAATCATATTAGTTATGTGGGTGCGACTCAGTCGTTACGATTAACCACAGACCTTTCAGTGATCAGCATTCACGATGAAAAATGGTTCATCTTAGATCAGGAACGTTCTCTTATTTTTGGCTCGGATGAAAGTATTGAAGAACCGATTGCTCATCTTACCAACCGCTTTCTTCAGGAAACTGAAACCAACTGGCAAAACTGGGTCCGCAACCTAGCCATTCCTTTTGAGTGGCAGGATGCCGTGATCCGCTCGGCCATCACACTGAAACTCAGCGCATTTGAAGATACCGGGGCCATTGTTGCTGCGATGACCACATCCATTCCCGAAGCACAGGGAACACAACGTAACTGGGATTATCGATTTTGCTGGTTACGTGATAGCTATTTCACCGTACATGCACTCAACCGGCTTGGGATTACTGCCACGATGGAACAATATCTCCAGTATCTGGTGAATCTGGCTGCCAGCTTGGATGATGAATATCTGCAACCCGTGTTTTGTATTAATGGCGATAAACAGATGGATGAACGAATCATTCATAAACTGGACGGTTATCGGGGTATGGGGCCGGTCCGCTTTGGAAATCAGGCTGCCGACCAGATCCAACATGATGTCTATGGCGCAACGGTTTTATCCGCGACTCAGATGTTTTTTGATGAACGCATTCGCCAACCTGGAAACCAGCGGTTATTTCAGCTTTTGGAAGCCGTTGGTGAAAAAGCCGTTCTTTATTATAACCAACCCGATGCAGGGCTCTGGGAGCTCAGAGGCAGCCAACATATTCATACCTTCTCCAGCATCATGTGCTGGGCGGCCGCAGATCGCCTTGCCAAAATTGCTAAAGTCATCCAATTACCCCAACGAGAACAATACTGGCAAAAGCATGCGACAACGATTCGTCAGGCGATCGATGAACATGCCTTTAACTCTGAATTAAATAGTTACACAGCGACTTGGGGCGGAAATACCATGGATGCCAGCCTGTTGCTCGCCTGCTCACTCGGTTATCTCAAAGGAGACGATCCTCGTTTTAAAGGAACGGTCGAAGCGATCGAATACCAGCTGCGTCCTCAGGGTAGTAAATATATCTTCCGTTATATTGTCGAAGATGATTTTGGTGCTCCGGAAAATGCATTCACCATCTGCTCATTTTGGTATATCGAGGCTTTAGCCGCTATTGGTCGAGTTAAAGATGCCCGAGCTCTATTTGAAGATCTACTGGAACGACGGAATCATGTAGGTCTACTCTCGGAAGATATCAACCCGATATCCGGAGAGCTATGGGGGAATTTCCCGCAGACTTACAGCATGGTGGGCATTATCAATTGTGCTCGCATTTTAAGCCAACGCTGGGAGGATGAACTATGAGCCGATTGATTATTGTTTCGAATCGAGTGGCCCGACCCGATGCACTCAATAAAGGATCACAAGGCGGATTGGCGGTTGGTGTTCTGGCCGCTATGGCCGATTCAGGCGGACTATGGTTTGGCTGGAATGGCCGGATTGAAAACCGCCCTGTTTCTGAAATTCGAGAAGAAAGTCGAGGTAATATCAATTTTGTAACCATCGGATTAAGACAAAACGAATACAATAATTTTTATCGGGGTTACGCCAATAGTGTGCTCTGGCCCCTGTTCCATCAACGGCCCGACTTAATGACCTATCGCCATCACTATCGAATGGGTTATCTGGGAGTCAATCGAAAATATGTGGATCATCTGCTTCCTTATTTAAAACCTGACGATACGATCTGGATCCATGATTACCAGCTGATCCCAATGGCTAAAATGTTAAGAGAAGCCGGTGTTTCATCGCCTATCGGATTCTTTTTGCATACTCCGTTCCCTCCCCTTGATTTGCTGCGGGCGCTTCCTGATCACAAAGATGTTCTAACCGAATTACTCAATTATGATCTGGTCGGATTTCATACGCTCACCGATGAAAGAGGATTTCATGAGGCCATTCGCTATAGTATGAAGGGCGATATCTCACCTTCTGGATTAATTGACTGTCAGGGCCATCAATTACAGACCGGTGTTTACCCGATCGGGATCGAAACTGACGATATTCCCGATCTGGTTAAAACTGGGAAACATTCCAAAGAATATCAACAATTAAAACTTGAATTAGGTGATCGTAAACTTCTCATCGGCGTTGATCGGCTCGATTACAGTAAAGGTTTGTTTCATCGGTTTAAATCGTATGAGCAGCTCTTAAAAAACTATTCTGATTTTCACCGTCGAGTGGTCTATATGCAAGTTGCCCCTACATCTCGAGGCGACGTGAAAGCTTACGGGCAACTAGCGCAACAGATTGATCAGGCCGCGGGCCATGTGAATGGAACCTATGCCGATTTTGACTGGACACCGCTGCGTTATCTCAATCGTGGATTTCGCCGCAATACCATTTTAGCTTTATATAACTTAGCCCATATTGGCTTTGTTACCCCACTACGGGATGGGATGAATCTGGTCGCCAAGGAATTTGTGGCAGCTCAAGATCCCGATAATCCAGGAGTGCTCATCTTATCTAAAATGGCAGGGGCTTCAGCAGAACTGAAAAGTGCAATTATCGTCAATCCCTATGATACTGAGGCTGTTGCCAATCATTTAGCCACAGCGATTCAAATGCCGCTGGATGAGCGAAAAGACCGATGGGAACAAATGATGGAAACGCTCAGACGTAATGATATTCAGGCTTGGCAGAGAAACTTTCGTCGGGATTTAGTACCCCGTCCCCATGCCATTTAAGCAGTCCATTCCTAAATTGAATCTCCCAACCTGAGTTTTATGTCAGTGACCCAACGATATTTACAATAACTTACGATAAAACTCAGGTTCATCCTTTGAGTTTATGTATAAAGCATACATTATTATGTCTATATGATTAACCACAGTGCATTTGCACTAAAAAGAGACAAGTATTTTAACATCAATCACTTTTGATGCAGCACCGTCCCCGATAAAACACTATGAAATTCATTCCTTTCCCGTAATTTCCATTTGGCCTGATAAATGCTCTGCTCCTGTCTACAACATGTAAAAAAGGAGTCAACACATGTCAGGTCAACAACTCAAACGATCTTTAGGTCCTTTCATTTTATGGGGACTTGGGGTCGGCTATGTGATTTCAGGGATGTATTTTGGTTGGAACTTGGGTCTTCCGGAAGGGGGTACCTTAGGGCTTGCCATTGCAACACTATTTATTATTGTCATGTATATCTGTTTTACTTTTTGCTATACCGAAATGGCTTGTGCGATCCCTCGCGCTGGAGGTGCATTTACCTATGCCGACCGAGCCTTAGGTCGCAAATGGGGATTCATCGCGGGGATGGCACAAAATATCGAATTCGTTTTTGCTCCGCCGTCAATTGCATTTGCAATCGCAGCCTACCTTAACCACTTTGTTCCCGGAGAACACACCGTGAGCATTGCCATTGTGGCTTATTTACTGTTTACTTTGGTCAATATTGTCGGGGTTCGTTTCGCGGCGATCTTTGAACTTGTCATCACCATTCTGGCAGTTTGTGAACTGCTACTTTTCACAGGTTTAACAATGCCTCATGTGGAATGGCATAATTTAGCCATCAACGCATTTCCACATGGTGTTTCCGGTATCTTCGCGGCGATTCCTTTCGCTATTTGGTTTTTCCTCGCTATTGAAGGGGTGGCCAATGTCGCAGAAGAAACGATTAATCCGCAACGAAACATCCTCATCGGCTTTGGCGCTGCACTTGCAACACTGATCGTTTTATGTCTGCTCGTCTTTGTTTGTGCCATCGGGGTGAACGGTTGGTCAACCGCAGTTTATGCACCAGGTAGTACCGATCCTCAAGATACTCCTTTAGTTTTGGTCTTATCTACCGTACTCGGTGAAGGTTCACCTTTTGTCCATCTACTGGTCGGTATTGGTTTGTTTGGTCTGATTGCTTCATTCCACGGCATTTTATTGGCCGGGGGACGAGCTACTTTTGAATTCGGACGTGTTGGTTATTTTCCAAAAGCCCTTAGCTATGTTCATCCTAAATTAAATACCCCGGTGAATGCATTGGTGGCGAATACCGTAGTTGGGATCTTGGCATTATTGACCAGTCGAACTGGCGAAATTATTACGATGGCCTGTTTTGGTGCGATTACGATGTATGCGCTATCAATGATCGCATTTTTGAAATTACGCCAAAATGAACCTGATTTGGAACGACCCTTTCATATGCCCAAAGGGGTCGCTGCAGCCTGGATCGCATTTGTCATTGCAATAGTGGCACTCGTTGCCATGACTGTATTCAACCTAATAATTGCCGCTATCTACTTTGTTATTTTAATCGGAACATTTTTGATTTTTGCTTGGTCATCTCGATCTCAAAACTCTGAACTGTCTCCTAAACTCGATTAATACTTAAAATGGGAGGTACATGTCCGTACCTCCCTAATGGAATTTCTCATATGGCTTACCATATTGATCTAGGTGCAAGCCGGTATCATTTTTCAGATTTAGCCACGTTAATGGCCAAAGCGACACCACTTCGCAGTGGTGATGTTTTAGCGGGTGTGGCTGCAACCAGTGCCGAAGAGCGTGTCGCGGCTCAGCTATGTC
Source organism: Celerinatantimonas marina (assembly GCF_046054165.1). Classification (NCBI taxonomy): domain Bacteria; kingdom Pseudomonadati; phylum Pseudomonadota; class Gammaproteobacteria; family Celerinatantimonadaceae; genus Celerinatantimonas; species Celerinatantimonas marina. Next base: position 22,326 of record NZ_JBFNXK010000015.1, read on the forward strand.
TTGCCGACCTACCTTTAACAACGTTCTTAAATCAGGTACTCATTCCCTATGAAGAAGACGAGATCACCCGCCTCATCATTGATAGCCACGATGCCCAAGCGTTTGCGCCTATCGCCCACCTAACCGTCGGTGATTTTCGAAACTGGCTCTTAAACTATGATACCGATGCCACACGGTTAGCCGCCATTGCACCAGGATTAACCCCTGAAATGGTCGCCGCAGTCAGTAAAATCATGCGGATGCAAGATTTAACATTAGTGGCTAGTAAATGTCAGGTTGTCACTCAATTTAGAAATACCATTGGCCTTAAAGGCCGATTATCGACCCGTTTACAACCTAACCATCCAACCGATGATCCAGCCGGGATCGCCGCCAGCGTACTTGATGGATTACTATATGGAAATGGCGATGCGGTGATCGGAATTAACCCGGCTACCGACAATTATCAAGCTGTAACCGACCTCATGAAAATGCTGGATGAAGTCATTCAACATTATCAAATACCCACGCAATCATGTGTACTCACCCATGTCACCACACATCTGCAAGCCATAGAACGGGGAGCTCCGGTTGATCTCGTCTTCCAATCTATTGCCGGAACAGAAAAAACCAATCAGTCTTTTGGTGTTTCAATGGCAATTTTAGATGAAGCATACGAAGCCGCATTATCATTGCACCGAGGAACCGTCGGCAATAACTGCATGTACTTTGAAACCGGCCAAGGGAGTGCGCTGAGCGCTAACGGGCATCACGGTCTTGATCAACAAACTTGTGAAGTTCGCGCTTATGCACTGGCTCGGCGCTATCATCCTTTGTTGGTGAATACCGTCGTTGGATTTATTGGTCCTGAATATCTGTATAACGGAAAACAAATTATTCGAGCCGGACTAGAAGATCATTTTTGCGGTAAATTACTCGGACTCCCCATGGGAGTTGATATTTGCTATACCAACCATGCTGAAGCGGATCAGGATGATATGGATGTCTTATTAACCCAATTAGGATGTGCTGGCGTCAATTATATTATGGGGATCCCCGGCTCAGATGACATCATGCTCAACTATCAAACAACCTCATTTCACGATGCACTTTATGCCAGATCGTTACTAAATCTTCGCCCTGCGCCTGAATTTGAACAATGGTTAATAGATAATCAAATCATGAATTCAAATAATCAGCTTACAGTACAAGGCCAACTCCCTGAATTATTTGCGCAATTATCTCTGCCTGGAGAGCAACGATGAGTCAAACCAAAGAAATTCTAATTCATGATCGCTGGCAATCCCTGCGTCAGTTAACCGATGCTCGAATCGCATTAGGACATGCTGGATCAAGCTTGCCTACTTCAGCTCTCCTTAATTTTCAACTATGCCATGCTCAGGCTAGGGATGCGGTCCTTCAACCATTGGATTATCAATCACTGCAACAGCAACTAGAAGCGTTACATTCCCCAGTATTTATCTTACACAGTCAAGCTCAGGATCGCAGACAATATTTACAACGACCCGATTTAGGTCGCCGACTGGATTCTCATTCACAACAACAACTTCGTGACTATTTAGCCGGAGCGGATCAGGGTGCTGATTTAGCCATTGTCATCAGTGAAGGTCTATCATCTGCCGCCATCAGTCATCATGCACAGCCTTTTCTAGACTTACTTTTGCCTCAAATCCAACAGCTACAACTCACTCTCGCTCCATTGACAATCGTCCAGCAAGGCCGGGTTGCCGTCGGTGATGATGTGTGCTTTACACTTAAAAGCAAAATGGTTGTCATGCTGATCGGAGAACGCCCCGGGCTCAGTTCTCCCGACAGTATGGGGATCTATTTCACCTACAATGCATATCCGGGAATTACAGATGAAAAACGCAACTGTCTTTCCAATGTTCGGTTAGCCGGTATGAGTTATCAACAAGCCTGTCATCGACTCAGCTATTTAATTCAAGGCGCTTTAAAATTGGGAGAAACCGGAGTACAGCTCAAAGATGAAAGCGAAGCCAGTGATCCCAAAGGGAGTAACTTTCTTCTGCCGACTCAATCGGCTCAATAGCACTATCATTAATAACTTAGGGTTAATCTTCGTAGTTTTGGATAGTGATCTGGAGCTAATATAAACAAGGGCGAAGTATGCCCCATGGGCATTCTCCACCAATAACATCTCTTGCCGCATAAATCAGGTTCAAAAGCTGGCTTATAGGTTCATTACCTATTTTAAGCCGATGATATTCGTTTAATTTTTGTATGGCATTCCCCCAGAACAACTCATTCCACCGCAATCCAATCTGAACAAAATACCACCATAAAAAACCGACTATTCTTAAAGCTCTTGCACCTTCATTTATCCAAGCATATAGTTTTGATTTTATTCATTATGACTGACCAGAATTTCGACCAACTAAGCCATAAATTCAATCGTAATATTTATGGAACAATCAAAGGGAAAATCAGAGCCGCAGTCCTGATGAATGATCTGCGTCAATATACCCCCATCACCACCCAACGGCTTCGCATACTGGATGCTGGTGGTGGATTCGGTTTTATTAGTCAACAGTTGGCAGCTCAGGGACATGAAGTCGTTTTGTGTGATGTATCCAAAACTTTATTGGATCAGGCTCAACATGCTATTGATCATCATCCCTCTCCCCTTCCCATCCAATTACTGCATTGTGCTATTCAGGATCTCCCCAAAGCACTCGGTCAATTTGATCTAATTTTATGTCATGCGGTTTTGGAATGGCTAGAGGACGGATTTGACACGCTTACCCATCTTAAAAGCTTTTTACGACAGAATGGCCGATTATCACTCATGTTCTATAATCAAGAAGCCCAACGATTTCATGCGTTAGTTTGTGGAAATTTCAGCTATATCCGCAATGGCCTCAAGGCTAAAAAGACCGTTCGACTCACACCAAGCCACTCATATTTACTTAAAGAGATACAACAATGGTTTCAACATTGGCAGTTAAACGTCTTACATACCAGCGGTGTCAGAGTGATTAATGATTACTTAAAAGCCGGAGCCCGGGAGCAATTTGATGATAATCAACTCATCGAAATGGAACTGAAGTATGCCGATCACCCTGCTTATATTGAATTAGGTCGCTATATACATATTATCGGCCAGTATAAATAGTTCAAAAATGAAAACAAAATGTTAAATTTTTGAAAAATAAATTAAATAAAAACTTCGCTATTAAAATGTATATCGAAAAGACACTGAATATATAAAAAAGTAATTATTGATATTTTTTAATGAACAGATTAATGAACTTGATCTAAATCAATATAATTTCGTTAAATATCGATTTGAAAATGTTCCTGATATTGGTCTATAAAGTAAAATATAGATACAAAAAAGTAACATTTTAGACCAATGAAATAACTCAATTAAAACAACTATAGTTAACCAGATAACATAATCAAATAATTACTGTAAAATGCGTCTTTAGACTCTTAATCTACATCAAGTAATGGCATAATATTAACGTGAAGTTGGGAAGGTTACGTTAAGGAAGTTAATACTTCTCAAAAACAATCAATGAGTGGCGACCAATGAGGCCAACTGCTCATTAAGGCCCATATTTAGAACTACTTTTACAATTATAATTCGTTATTAAGGAGCAGATAATGATTAACGAAACGGTGATCGAGCTTTCTCGATGGCAGTTCGCCCTCACCGCGCTATATCACTTCCTGTTCGTGCCGTTGACATTGGGGTTAACCTTTTTGTTGGCGATCATGGAAACCACATATGTAATCACAGGTCGTCAGATATACCGCGATATGACGAAATTCTGGGGAAAACTTTTCGGGATTAACTTCGCATTAGGGGTTTCTACCGGGTTAACCATGGAATTTCAGTTTGGTACTAACTGGTCGTATTATTCTCACTACGTTGGCGATATCTTCGGTGCCCCTCTCGCTATCGAAGGTTTAATGGCATTCTTCCTAGAATCGACACTCGTCGGCTTATTCTTCTTCGGTTGGGAACGAATGAGCAAAGTGAAACATTTGGTTGTCACTTGGCTCGTCGCTCTGGGTTCAAACCTTTCTGCACTGTGGATCCTTATCGCAAACGGCTGGATGCAAAACCCAGTAGGTGCTGAATTTAACTACCAAACCATGCGAATGGAATTGACCAGTTTCACCGATCTGTTCCTTAATCCTGTCGCGCAAGTTAAATTTGTTCACACCGTTTCTGCCGGTTATTGTACCGGCGCGATGTTCATTCTGGCTATTTCAGCCTATTACCTGTTAAAACACCGGGATTTAGCTTTTGCTCGCCGATCATTTGCCATCGCGGCTGCCTTTGGTCTGGCTGCAAGCCTAAGTGTCATCGTGCTGGGTGACGAATCCGGGTATGAAATGGGTGACGTACAAAAAACTAAACTAGCGGCTATTGAAGGCGAATGGGAAACATCTCCCGCTCCGGCAGCATGGACTCTCATTGGTTTTCCAAATCAGGAACTTCATGAAACCCAATACTCTATTAAAATTCCGGGTGTATTAGGCCTGATTGCAACTCGTTCAATCGATGAACAAGTGAGTGGTCTACGGGATCTAATGAAATATCATCGTCAGCGGATTATCAATGGTATTTATGCTTACCAGCTTTTAGCTAAATTAAAAGCCGGGACTGCCACTGATGAAGAAAAAGCTAACTTTGATAAAGTCAAAAACGATCTGGGTTATGGCCTACTGGTGAAACCTTTCTCTGAAGATATGTATCATGTAACGCCAGAGGCTATCGATAGAGCGGTTCAAAATAGTATTCCTCAAGTGGCTCCTTTATTCTGGGCATTCCGAATTATGGTCGCTTGTGGTGGGTTGATGTTGCTGATTTTCTTGGCTTCTTTTTATCAAAATGCTCGACGTAAAATTGGTCAGAACCGCCTGTTTCTGAAAATCTGTATGTTCGGACTTCCACTTCCTTGGCTCGCATGTGAAGCTGGCTGGTTTGTCGCCGAATTTGGTCGTCAACCTTGGGCGATTGGTGAAATTCTTCCGACTAGTCTTGCAGCTTCCAGCTTATCTGAAGCGGATATTCTGACAACACTAATTGGTATGATTGCTCTTTACACTATCTTCTTAGTCGCTGAGGCATACCTGATGATCCGTTTTGCCAAACAAGGACCCTCAAGTCTGCATACAGGTCGTTATGCCTTAGAGCAAGAAGTTAAATCAGCAACAGCTAATAAGGAGATTTAACTGATGGATTATCAAGTTCTTAAATTCATCTGGTGGATTTTAATCGGTGTGCTGCTTGTCGGTTTCACAATCACAGATGGTTTCGATATGGGTGTCGGTACGTTACTGCGAGTTTTAGGTAAATCGGATACCGAACGTCGAGTTATGATCAACAGTATTGCCCCCCATTGGGATGGCAACCAAGTATGGCTTGTGACTGCCGGTGGTGCTATTTTCGCAGCATGGCCTATCGTGTATGCGACATCATTCTCTGGCTTCTATCTCGCCATCGTATTAGCGTTGGCTGCATTATGGTTTCGTCCGGTCGGTTTTGACTACCGTTCCAAACTAGAAAACAGCAAATGGCGCAATGCATGGGATTGGGGTATTACATTCGGTTCATTTGTGCCACCTTTAATTTTTGGTGTTGCATTCGGGAACCTACTTCAAGGTGTACCATTCCATTTTGACGAATATATGCGCTCGTTCTATACCGGCTCATTCTTTGCCCTGCTAAATCCTTTCGGGATTTTGGCTGGACTAGTCAGTGTCATGATGGTTGTGACTCAAGGCGCAGCTTGGTTACAGATGAAAACGGATTCAGACTTATTGATCCGGGCCCGTAAATGTACAGTGATTACTGGGATTTTAAGTGCAATACTGTTTGCACTGGCTGGTGTTTGGCTGGCTTATGGCATTGATGGATATACCTTAACCAGTGCCGTTAATGCGAATCAAGATCTCACACCGCTGATGAAGCAGGCCACTGTAACTCCAGGGGCATGGCTAGTTAACTATAGCAAATATCCAATTCTGATTGTGGCGCCAGTACTGGGGATCGGTGGGATGTTAATCGCGGCTCTTGCCTCACTAAAACAAAAAGGCGGACTAGCTTTCCTGTTCTCCTCATTAGGGATTGCCGGTATTATTTTCACAGCGGGTGGTTCGATGTTCCCATTCCTTATGCCTTCAAGCACAAATCCAGCCATGAGCTTGACTGTTTGGGATGCAACTTCAAGTCAACATACGCTACTGATTATGTTTTTTGTGGCTTGTGTCATGGTGCCTATCGTACTGCTCTACACCCTGTGGAATTACTGGGTTATGCGGGGACGGTTAAGTTCGAAACACATTGAAGATAACAGTCATTCACTCTACTAAGGGAGTACAGTTATGTGGTATTTTGCTTGGGTTTTAGGTGTACTTCTAGCATGTGCTTTTGGCGTTATCAATGCAACATGGCTAGAATTCCAAGGTTATGAAGGTGAAGAGGTTGAGCAAGACCAAGGATCAAACCAATAAGTCCAGTAACCTGCTCAAAAACCTGCAAGCGCAGCAACGGCAACAGTTCGTTGCTGCTCTTATTGCAGGGGCGATAATCACGCTTTCGATTATTGCTCAAGCAGCATTATTGGCAACTCTCATTAGCCAGCTTATTCTGGCCCATCAATTTTCATTAAATCTCGTTTATTGGCTCACAGCGACATTACTCATCCGGGCCGCAGCCGGTTATATGAAAGATCGATGCTGTGCGAAAGCTAGTACTGAAATTCGTTCCTCTTTGAGGGCCCGGTTAATCGAGCATTTAGCGAAGCTTGGCCCGGCCAGACAAGTCATCGATATGGATGGCGGACTTTCAACAACTGTTTATGAGCAAGTTGATGCTCTAGATGATTATTTCAGCCGATATCAAATCCAGGCCATGCTCTGTGTATTTATTCCATTGGCAATTTTAATCACTGCCGCCTGTGTCTCTTGGTTTGCGTTTGCTGTCTTTATTCTCACAGCCCCCATGGTCATCTACTTTATGATCTTGGTCGGCCAAAAAGCAGCGGATGCCAATCGTCGCCAATTTGCCGTACTCGCGGTTCTATCGAATCAATTTGTGGATTTAACGCGGGGATTATTTCAGTTACGTCTCTTAAGCCGTGAAAAATCAGCGGAACAACGACTTCGCTATAGTGCAGAAGCCTATCAATCCACGACGATGAAGGTATTGCGGCTCGCTTTTTTATCGACCGCTACGCTCGAATTATTTGCTTCTGTATCCATTGCTATTGTAGCGCTGATACTGGGTTTGGGTCTCATCCAACAGGTCCCCGGATATAAAGGTGAAATCTTTTTAAATCTACATGATGCACTGTTTATGTTACTGCTCGCTCCAGAGTTCTATCTCCCATTGCGGCAACTGGGCGCTGATTATCATGCCAAACAAAAAGCAATCGCTGCGGCAGATAGTATTTTGAATATACTATCGGTTGAACTCGTCGAACCCAATGCACAGACGGAACAGACTGTCGACGCAGCAACACAACCTATTTGTTTTAAAGAAATCGACTGGCAAATTGATCAGCGCTATTTATTACAAGGCATCAATCTGACTATTCAACCCGGAGAACGCGTGTGGCTCAGCGGCGAATCAGGGGCTGGTAAATCAAGTTTATTGAATTTACTCCTCGGTTTTACTCAAGATTATCAGGGGGAACTGTTCATTGGCTCGGTCTCACTGCGTCACGTTAATTTAGATCATTGGCGTAAACAGTTAGCCTGGCTACCTCAAACGCCTGAATGGGTCAGTGGAACACTAGCTCAAAATCTAATCCTTGGTTTGGGATCCGTCACCGATATTCAGGTTGCCCACGCACTAGTTCAAGCTGAAGCCAAAGCCTTCGTTCAGGCTTTGCCATTGGGTCTGGATACACCTATTTCTGAATTAGGTAGCGGCTTATCCGGTGGACAATTGCAGCGTCTCTCAATTGCTCGGGCCATTCTCACCGATGCCCCGGTCTGGCTATTAGATGAACCCTGTGCACACCTTGATCCGGAAACGACTGCGGCAATTTATGCCACATTAGAGAAAGTAACTCGAGGGAAAACGACCTTGCTTATCAGCCATGATACTCATCCAATCAGTTGGTGTGACCGTTCATTGCAAATGCAACTGGGACAACTTCACCGAGCAAACATGGTAACGGAACAAGAGATCAGTGCATGAAGTATAATCATAAACTAACCATTCGCACTTTAACGCATACCGAAAGCGGCATGTTATGGCTTGCTTTATTGCTTGGACTCATCGCGAGCCTGTCGGCAGTCTTTTTATTGGCTGTATCAGGCTGGTTTATCACTGCGGCAGGCTTAGCTGGAGTCGCAGGCGCTATCCTTAGTTTTAACTATTTTACCCCCGGAGCTATTATCCGGCTGATGGCTATTTTAAGAACCAGTGGACGTTATTTTGAACAGCTGACTGCACATCATCATCTTCTCAGTTTGCTCAAAGAATTACGGCTCTGGGTTTGGAATCAGCTATCTCGTCACGCCCTTCCCCAATCCTTAAAAATTGGGGATCTCCTGCAACGAATCGTTAGTGATGTTGATCTCTTAAATCGATGGCCGCTTCAAGTTTGGATGCCCCGAATCTATGCCTGGGTTGCCTGTATTGTTTATCTCATTGTGATCCAAATATTTGTTCCGGTCGCCTTATTGCCCATGGCATCTGGATTAATCGTCAATTGTGTCGTCCTTCCCTGGCTAAGTTATCGATTAGGGAAAAAACTGATTTGGCAGTTGCAACTAATTGGGATCTACCGGCGTTCGCGTTTCATTAATTTATTTGGCGCACTTATTACGCTATCTATTCGGGGGCGTTGGCAAAACTACGCACAGCGATTGTTTCATTTTGATAAGCGGCAATTTAGCATTGAATATCGAATGCAGGTCATCGCAGCGGCCACTCGTCACATGATGTTGGCCATTACAGCCATGACTATTGCCAGTAGTTGTATCTTGGCTGCACCTCAATTAGAGGCGGGAACAGTCAACGGCTCCGTATTTGCCGGATTATTATTTGCTCTATTGGGCTTAAACGAAGTATTGAGCCCGTTAGCTATGAGTTTTATCGGCACAGCTCAAGCACAGGTTGGCGTGAAACGTTTAAATCAAATGCGTCCCAAGCATCCCATCGAAACCCCCGAACCCAACCGTGAACTTGCGCCCATTCAATCGATCACGCTAGATCAGATAGATGTTCGCAAAACAGGTGCCGTAAATGGGATTACCGATCTCACGGTTGTCTTTGAAAGCGCGAAGCCAGTTTGGCTCAAAGGACCCAGTGGCATTGGGAAAAGTACACTCCTCGATACATTGGCCAATCAATTACAGCCACAGCAGGGACATATCCACTACAATGGAGAGCCCCTCTCACTTGAACAACGATTGCATTATCAATCTAAAATTGGCTATCTTCCCCAACGCCCATATATTTTTAATCAAACTATTGCCGCTAACCTACGGTTGGCGAATGAACAAGCTTCAGAGCAGCAATTACAAGATGTTCTAACAGCGGTAGGTCTTTGGAATTGGGTACAACATCTTCCTCAACAACTAGATACATTGCTAGGAGCACAAGGGAATAATATCTCCGGAGGTCAGGCCAGACGACTGGGTTTAGCTCGAGTTTTACTTCAGGATACAGATGTATTATTGCTGGATGAACCCTTTGAGGGCCTGGATCAACAATCCATTAGCACCGTAAGTACAGCACTCGCAACACACTATACCGCACCAATTTTAGTGATTGCGAGCCATCTTGAAGTCCCATTGTTTAGCGATTATACCGTATTGGAACTTCAAGCTAAGCCCTAAGCCATCATGGTTTGGACCATTGCCAATGCATCGCATCATCAAAAATGCCAGCGATATTTGCTGGCATTTTGATTTAAAACTTTAAATATAATCTTTAAACGGATTTTCTTGCGGCAATGGAATCGCATGTTCAAAACCGCTTAATTTTAGCTGTGTCGGCTCAATAGAAACATCCTTTTCATCCATCACCGCTTCGCCAAATGAATAAAGCATCGTCTCATCACCTTGGGTCGCCTTATCATCAGCAGCGATTACCCGCTGCGCAACGGTCTCATTACGTGCAACATACTCATCTATCGCCTGTTTACCATAACGCTTAGAGAGCATTGCCAGCGTTTTTTGAGGAGACAAAACCAATCCAGAGGCATTATTTCCACCAAATCCTTTGGCATTTAAAATAACCCCCTGACATTTTTCACCCTGAGGCCCGACAAAATGATGATCGGTCAGAATATTCAGATTAGAACAATGAACATCATCCGCAATATGATCGATAGTTTTAATACCCGGAATATATCCATATTTCCAGACGCCTAATGCCGCTATCAATTGATCACCTGCTGCAACTCCCATTGAGTGGCCAACATAAGATTTAATCGCTGTAACAGGCCAACTTTTAATTCCAAAAGTTTTGGCGACTTCATTCAATATATGACTTTCTGTTACACGGTTTTGCGGGGTTCCGGTTCCGTGCGCATGGACATAGGTAGATTGCAACGCCTCATCACCTAAAATAGCTTTTGCTAATGCGGTCGCTTTTGCCATGGTCACATAATTTCCGACACCCGGCGCAGAAATAGATTTTTTATTAGCATCGGCATTTACAAAGACATCAGCAACTGAGCCATAGATATTAGCGCCTAGCTGTAATGCTAATTGATCATCCATTAAAATAACAAACTGTGCAGATTCTCCCATAATGAAACCGGCATTATCCGAAAAGGGTCGACATGCCCGACGGTTATCCGGTTGATCCGTACCGTCAAGATTACACAGCTTATGATCTTCGGCTAAAGCGCCCATGACCCGGTAACCTTCCATCAACTCCGCGACAATTGGAGCCTCAGCATTACCCACAATCACAACCCGTGCCAGGCCCTGTTGGATATCATTAATTCCTTGCCGCAAGTTATATAGAAACGTTGCGCAAGCCCCCATATTGGTCCCGGTATTACCAATAGAGCTTAATACATAGCTATTAATAAAATCAGCAGGCATTTGAGCAAATGACATAGCCATCATTTTTGAACTCACCCGACCACTAGTCAGCGGCGCCGCCATCATCCCGGCCATGGAGGATTCATCTATCTGCCCCATTGAACTCCCGGCATAAACACTCACTTGATCGGGTGTAATGGCACTTAAGACATGACTCCATTCCAGACCTAACGAATTCATCATATCGGAAGCCCCATAAACACTCAGTTTCAATCCCCGGGGGTGAAAGCGAGCGTTGTAGAGTTTACCGGGATCAAATCCATGTGGAATATTGGCACCACTGCTAACCGGGAAGGAAACCGACTGAGGTAATAACGCATCCAGAGCACCATGAACCGTCACAATAACCTTGCTACCCTTCTCTTCAAGATGCCAATTATCCGGGATCTGATTAGGTAATTTACTCTTACGCAAGGTAAAACTGATCCGATCATTTTCAGAACTTAATGAGGCTTGAGATTGATATAGCAAATGATCAGGGTCAAAACTATCGATCCGACGAACTAAAGTTCCTTGACGGATAGACTCGATAACCTCAGCATCAATAGACTCGGCTTCAAGCCCCATTCGATGGGCGAGATCCTGCCAAGTGGATTGCATCTCATGTTCACTTAAAACATCTGCAATCATCCGTTTATAACTGTGGAATCCCGAACTACGACCTGCCGCATTCACTCCACCAAATCCAACGATAACCGGTAACTTTGTCATTCTACTACCTAAACCAATCTGTTATGACACTATGATTACCAATTTATGATAGTCTGTAATCTGGTATTTATGCCAAAATATATTAAAAATAGGCCAATATGGATTTTTTATGAATGTTTCATTCGCCATTTACCCTCGCGCACTAGTCACCGGGATCTCATTAGCAACAGAAATGCTTTCAAGTGCGGCTAGCTTACGGGAACGTTCGCTACAAAAATCAGATCCACTAACCATCCAGCTCGTCGCTGTATCACTGCAACCCCAAAGACTGACTGGCGGACTCGTTCTCCAACCCAATACCACTTTTGAAGATCATTCCTCCACTCAGGTCATTATACTGCCTCCCATGTGGGGAAATCCTATCGCCACCTTAAACAAGACCCCCATGCTCATACCATGGATCCTTGAACATTATCGCAACGGTTGTCAGATTATTGCGACGGGTACCGGGGCCATCTGGTTAGCTGAAGCCGGATTATTAGATGGTCAGGTAGCCACAACTCACTGGTACTATTATGAGAAATTTGCTGAGCGCTATCCTCGAGTAAAACTCAACCGCAAAGCCTCCATCACATCTGCAGATGGCATATACTGTACCCGGAGTATTAACTCTCAAGCGGAGATGATCCTCTATCTAATTACTGAATTCTTTGGTCAACGCATTGCAAGTATTATTGAAACTCAATATGGGCACGAGGTTTCTAAAACATCGTCTCAACCTTTTTATGAAATTGGAGGACAACTCCAGTTTGATGAGTCGATTGCTCTAGCACAAGATTGGATGAAACGGCATTTATCCGATGCCATTACGGCACAAATCATTGCGGATCAGTGCTCTCTCCCCTTAAGAACCTTTAATCGAAAATTTAAAGAGCAGGTTGGCCAAACGCCGCATCAATATCTACAGCAAATACGGATTAATGCCGCACAGCAGCTGTTACGAGATTTCAGCATGTCCATTCAGGATGTTGCGGAACAGGTGGGATATAAAGATAGCTATCATTTTGCGACTCGTTTTAAACAAATCTGCCATTTTACACCTAGTGAATACCGGAAAATGGTGCAGGCTAAAATCTATAATGCTTAATCCCTCAAAGTTATGCTCAGGATCCCATCTATTCATTTAGATAAAAAAAGAGTGAACCACAGGGTTCACTCTTTAAATTTATTGCTACACATTGAGGACACTTAATCGCCTGATTCAACCAAATCCGCACCGTTGGTACGAATCAAATTTTGATACCAGAAAAAGCTTTGCTTACGAATACGCCGAAGATCTTTTAAATCCGATTCATCACGATTCACGTAAATGAAACCATATCGTTTAGCACATCCCTGATGAGTACTCACCAGATCAATGGCTGACCAAGGGCAATATCCAAAAACTTCCACTCCATCAGTAATAGCTAACTGCATCTGCTCGATATGGGCTTTCAAATATGCAATTCGATAAGGATCCTGCACGGTATCGTCAGCTTCTAATTTATCAAATGCCCCAAGGCCATTTTCGGTGACAATTAATGGCAACTGATAGCGATCATAGATTTGACGCAAAGTACTGCGAAAACCAACCGGATCAATTTCCCAACCAAACTCATTTTTTTCAAGATTAGGATTTGATGTTCCCCGGTACACTCCTGATTCACCCACCACAATCTGTTGATCTCCGGTGGAGTTACGTGCATCTTCACCAGAAACACTCGCCTGAACCGTTGCTGAAGAATAATAGTTAAACGCGACAAAATCCGGATTCGCATGTTTCAGAATCGTCATATCACCCGGTTCAATCACTGGCGTACAATCCAGCTCTTGCATAAAATTCCAGGCAATTGTGTTGTAACGTCCATAAACAGCCATATCTAAATAAAGCCAATTTCGAATGGCCGCAAAGTTATCTGCTGCAATAATATCCTCTGGTTTACTCGTTGCCGGATAAACAGACACAATATTTGGCGCTGGACCTATTTTCGCATTGGGTAATAATTCATGACACAGGATCATTGCTTTTGCCTGAGCCACCAACATATGATGATTTTGTTGATAAATTGATTTGTAGGGATTGTGGGTATCAACACTATTGGTTGTTCCTAGTGCATCTCCATGCAAAATCATCATATTCTGTTCATTGATCGTCAGCCAATAACGAACTCTGTCACCAAATGCCTGAAAAATAACGCGTGCATAACGCTCAAAGGCATCAATAGTGTCCCGGTTATACCATCCCCCCTTCAGCGCTAAAGCATGGGGGAGATCAAAGTGATACATCGTGACAATAGGTTCTATATTATGGGCAATTAATGCATCAATTAAACGATTATAAAAAGCAATCCCTTTTTCGTTTATCTCTCCATCACCATCCGGAATAATTCGTGTCCAGGCAATCGAAAAACGATAAGCTTTTAGGCCCAGCTCGGCAAACAGAGCAACATCCTCGTCAACATGATGATAGTGATCACTGGTTACTTTAAAGTCGGCCGTATTCGGAACTCGGGTCCCCATATCAATTACGGAAGGGCCTTTACCATCCTCATTCCATGCGCCTTCAACTTGGTAAGCCGAAGTGGATCCTCCCCAAAAAAAACCGGGTGGAAAATGTTTCAGTGAACGATGATGCATATATACTCCTATGAATAATTGGAATGCTTGTAACCGGTTTCATTTTACATGGATACTATCGATTATAAAATACGTTCATTGTGATTTAGATCACATTATATTGCCCCATGATCCATGGCTATTTTCACACACGTTACTGAATCAATAAGTTAGAGGCTTACTCATTTCATTGAATATCCATTCGGGGCTGAATTAAAACAGGATTTTCTAGCATAACTTGCAAGCCCCAAAAGAAAGACGTAACTTAACAATAAAGAGCCTAAACCAACAAACAACGATGTCCCTAATCGATCAATTAGCTGAAAAAGCCATCACCCAAGCGATCCAAAAAGGTCAGCTCGATGCACTTCCCGGGCATGGAAAACCTTTAAAACTAGATGATGACTCGCAGGTCCCGGAATCACTTAGAATCGCTTATCGTATTCTTAAAAACGCGGGATATCTTCCTCCGGAACTAGAAGATCGTCAGTTGGCCCTTCAGTTTTGTGATCTACTTCAGGCAGCCACCAGCCAGCCACAATCAGCACAGCAGACCCTAGAAGTAGAACAAACATATCAAAAATTAAAAACCTTAGAGCTTCGCATGCGCATTCAAGGCATCGATACCCGATTTATTCACCACTATCTAAATCAATTAAAGTAACAATGGCCGAAGCAACTGCCACAGGATAGGTAATTGAGTTATGCCATGACGAGCAACAAAATGCCCTGCGTGGGGAATTTCTACTCTTTTCATATCGAGTTGCTGAGCTAAATTTAAGCTCAAAGAAGGAGGAACCACCGGATCATTATCTGAATAAATCATCACTCTGGTTTCAGCTTGCTGCAGCAATTGAGCACACGGTAATAACGTATTTACAAATTCATCCAATTCAGGAAATTGTTTTAATGGTTCGCAAAATCCTGCCACTAAGAATAGTCCTCTAATCCGCTGCTGAGTATGAGCTAAATACCGCAACAATGTGATGCATCCTAAACTATGACCAATCAAAATAGTTGATGGTTTTATCTGAATAGTAGCTTCCAGAGTCTTAAGCCACGGCTCCAAGCTAGGCGTATCGGGAGCTGGCATCTGAATTCGATGAAATACAACGGATGGGAGCATTTGGCACTGTTGTTCCAACCAAGGGAACCAATGCGAATCCGGGGTTGCTGTATAACCATGTACGACATAGATATGCTGCAAAATAGCCTCTACGATGAAGAATCATTACATATTATAGAAATAGTTAATCCATTGAATTTTATTACTTTTGTAGCCAAATTAACAAGGCAAACCTAGAGTCTTATTCAAAATATGTTTAATTTGGGCAAAATCCAACCCTGAAAGATCAACCAGCCTTGAGCGTTAATCTCATAAATAAGTTTCTCACTGAATAGAGATAGCGTACGCTGTACCCCATCGTATTTTTACTCAATCCTGATCTATTCTATGCTTTTACTGATTATCGTTACGATCCTCTGGGCTTTCTCATTTAGTTTAATTGGCGTTTATCTGGCAGGCCAAGTTGATGCGTGGTTCTCAGTCTTAATCCGTTTGCTCCTCGCCGCCCTGGTTTTTGCACCATTTATTCGGTTAAAAATGATAAATATTAAACTAGCAATCCAGCTCATATTTGTCGGCATGGTTCAACTTGGGTTAATGTATGGATTTTATTACCGCTCGTTTTTATACATCACGGTTCCTGAAATACTATTATTTACCGTCTTAACGCCCGTCTATATTACTTTGATCAATGATCTGCTAGAGCGAAATTTTAATGCCCGATTTCTCACGAGTGCCCTGTTGGCTACCGCGGGAGCCGTTACCATGCGCTACCAGCAGATTAATGAACAATTTATCATTGGCTTCTTACTCGTTCAGGCATCCAACCTCTGTTTTGCTATTGGCCAAGTGAGTTATAAACGGATCATTGCTCGACAAACCCAAGATATTTCTCAACTAGCTATTTTCGGTTGGTTCTATATCGGTGCCGCCTTAGTCGCCATTGTGGGTTACACTATCTGGGGCAATCATGCCATGCGCCCCCAAACATCAACTCAATGGCTGATCCTCATTTATCTTGGAATGATTGCATCAGGGTTAGGGTATTTTCTCTGGAACAAAGGAGCGACCCAAGTCAATATTGGAACGTTAGCTATCGCCAACAATTTGCTGGTTCCGGCAGGAATTGCCGTGAATCTAATCATCTGGAATCATAACGCACCAATACTACGTTTAGCCTCGGGAGCTATCATTATGATTGCGGCACTGTACATCAATGAAAAATGGCCTCATCAAGCCACTTTATCAAGAAATCCTTAACAATTTAAATTTAACTTAATTGCTACCGATTCAATGATAATTCGCATTTTATTCGCAATGGATTGTAATGTTGCCAAATCATCTGCCACTAATGGTTGTTCTAAGATTTTCTCAACACCATAGCGACTCACAACCGTGGGAAGACTCAACACAACCCCGTGTAATCCATAATAGCCATCGACCATCACACCAACCGGTAAAACCGAGCGTTCATTGACAGTAATAGCCTGAATAATTCGAAAAACACTAGCAGCAACACCATGAGTGGTATTATGTTTACGACGAAAAATTTCATATCCAGCCTGACGCACATCATTCAATAACATATCGGGTTGAATGCTCGCTAACTGGTTTTGTTGGCAATAAGAATCGATACTTTGGCCTGCAACGCTTACCAGATTCCACGGCATCAAACAATGACTCCCATGTTCACCCAAGATGTAGCCAAATATATTCTTAGGGTCAATCCCCACCCGGTCACCAATTAATTTCATCAACCGTGCGGTATCCACAACACAACCACTACTGATCACCTGATGAGACTCAAACGAAGTATTCTTAATAATGGCATACGCAACTAAATCACACGGATTAGATACCACGATCAAAATAGTATGAGGTGCAAATGTTTCCACCTGTCGAGCAATGTCAACACCAATCTGACTATTCACTTCAGCCAAATCCAGACGAGACTGACCTTCTTTTATTTGTGCCCCGGCGGTAATCACAACGATATCCGCATTCACTAATAGCTGATAATCACTCCCAGCTGTTAAATGAGTATTTTTAGTAAATGTTAACGCACTGGTATGTCCGAAATCTAAAAGTTCACCTTCGGCTCGCTCCTGATTCGTATCCAGTAACACTAATTCACTACAGTTTCCCAGTGCCAATATATAGTTGCAAATACTGACACCGACCGCGCCAGCTCCGATAATTCCGATCTTCATCGTCGATCTCTCAAAAATATATCACTGATGATTATAGATAGGTCATTCCCTGTTTTTATTCAAATAAAGTACAGGCCATTTAAGTTAACAAAATCACGGTCCTTCATTGGGAACAATTCAAAAAACGGATCTCTGCCATGATCAAACAACTATAAAAAATCCAGGACCGAGCCTGGATTCTTATCACATCAGGGCTGAAGACTTAGTGACCACAACCACAGCCATCGTGGTCACAATCATCGTGTCCACCACCGCCACAACATTCACCACCATGACCACCACAGCACTCACCATCATGATGATGATGTCCACCTTGACCATGAACATGCCCATGAGCCAATTCTTCTTCGGTTGCATCCCGAACATCTTCAACACTCACGCTGAAAAACAGATCCATACCGGCCAAAGGATGATTCCCATCAACCACGACTTCTTCATCATTCACTTCTAAAACCATAACTGTTTGTTCACCGGCATCTGTAGAAGCCCGGAACTGCATACCCGGTTGAACCTCGATCCCTTCAAACATGGATTTAGGCACCGCTTGGGTTAAATTATCATCGCGCTGGCCATAGGCTTCATCAGCCACAACTTCTAATTCAAACTGATCGCCAGCGGCTTTTCCCATTAACGCATTTTCCAAACCAGGGACCAAAAAGCCATGTCCAGCGATATATGACAGCGGTTCTTTCCCAATCGAGCTGTCTAGTTCAGTACCCTGAGATGATACCGTATAATGAATCGAAGCCACTTTATTCTGTTCAATTTTCATAATTAATCCATGTCCGGAACATAAAGTGTCGAGTGTAGCGTTATCTGCTGGTTATCGCTAGAATGATACGCAAATTCTTGGATCAATTTTTAATTTGTTTCAATTAAGAGATTATCAACAACAAGCTGTCCATGCTGTGATTCAGCATTTTAGACATTCAGATGAATCTGCCCTTATTGTTTTACCAACAGGAGCTGGGAAAAGTCTGGTGATTGCTGAACTAGCGCGATTAGCCCACTACCCCGTCTTGGTCCTAGCCCATGTGAGTGAACTCGTCGAACAAAACGCCAGCAAATATCAGGCATTAGGGCAATCATGCTCAATCTACGCTGCGGGACTAAAAAGCAAAAATACTGATTTTCCCATCTGTTTTGGCAGTATTCAATCCGTTGCCAATAATCTGAACGATTTTAGCCAATATTTTTCATTGGTTATTATTGATGAGTGTCACCGAGTCAATGCCCAAAAAGATACTCAATATCAGCGTCTCCTAACTCATCTGAAACAATTTAATCCCCACCTAAAAGTACTGGGTTTAACCGCGACACCCTATCGTTTAAATCAAGGATGGTGTTATGAATATGATTACCGAGGTTTTGTACGCCCTGTCAAAGAGGCTGCTTTTAAGCACTGTATCTATGAATTACCGCTCAGAGTGTTAATTACCCGGCATTATTTAACACCCCCACGTCTCATTGATGCAGCTATTGCTGAATATAAATTTGATGATTGCCAAAATAATCGCGGGATCTTTGAGCCTGAAAGGATGAATCATCTATTACAAGCATCACAGCGAGTAACACAATCCATCATTCAGCAAATCGTGGATTTATCACTGCAGCGACAGGGAATTATGATTTTTGCCGCAACCGTTGAACATGCTCAGGAGATTATGGGGTATCTTGCCAACGAATCTGCAGGTCTGGTGATTGCCGAAACACCATCACCAGAAAGAGCCCGTATTATTCAGCAATTTAAAAACAGAACCATTAAATTTCTGGTTAACGTATCCGTACTCACAACCGGATTTGATGCCCCTCATGTCGATTTTATCGCCATTCTTCGCCCCACCGAATCCGTCAGTCTCTTTCAACAGATTATTGGTCGAGGGCTCCGTCTATCCGAAGGGAAACAAGAATGTCTAGTTATCGACTACGCGGGAAATGGTTTCGACATCTATCAACCCGAAATAGGTAGCCCAAAGCCAGACTCGGATAGTGTTCTGGTTCAAATCAAATGTCCTGAATGTGGCTTTGAAAACAACTTTTGGGGACATATATCTGCTGAAGGTGAAGTACTAGAACATTTTGGACGACGCTGCCAGGGAATTATCGAAATACAGCATCAGATCCAACAATGTCATTATCGTTTTCGTTATAAACAATGTCCGCAATGTTTGACCGAAAATGATATTGCTGCTCGGATCTGCCAACATTGTAAATACCGGTTAATCGATCCGGATGATTTGCTAAAAAAAGCATTAAATTTAAAAGATGCCAAGATTATTCGCTGTAGTGGTATGTCTTTTTCAAAACAAAATAATATATTAATCATCTGCTACTACGATGAAGATGGCATGGAGCTTAAAGAAAAATTCAATTTTTCTAAATCAGATTCCATGCAAAAATTTATAGCTCTTTTTGGTAAACGACAATGGCAAACACCCATCGAAATAACCCATATCGATCAGGTTTTAAATTACCAACATCAATTTAGACATCCCGATTTTGTGATTGCCCGAAAAAGTAAAAATCATTATTGGAATATTCAAGAACGGATCTTTGATTATCAAGGACGATATCGACTCGCAAATCAGCTACACTAAGTACACCATTCACTAATAAGATTGATAAGTCATATGGCCTATGATTTCAGTAATCCACTCAATAGCGATATTCTATTTATGCTGGTGGATACAACTATTTCACTTCGGGAATATGACCTCATTACACACCTGAATAAACATCTTTTTTTTAACTCAATAGATGTACCATCTAACGAGCTTCGGTTATTTAGACGACACTTTGCGGTAATGAATAGTTTATATCAACTTAGAGCAC
Source organism: Celerinatantimonas marina (assembly GCF_046054165.1). NCBI lineage: Bacteria > Pseudomonadati > Pseudomonadota > Gammaproteobacteria > Celerinatantimonadaceae > Celerinatantimonas > Celerinatantimonas marina. The sequence continues at coordinate 42,789 of NZ_JBFNXK010000015.1, forward strand.
TACTTTATCCTTATGGGTTTAATCTCTTTATTTCATCTTTAGCAATCAAATTAGAGCCTATAAAGCCGAATCAATCCATCAGCCAAGCGTTAGACATTCATGATCCTCTAGCCGATTATTATCTGGATTGGCAACACTTCAACCAAACGAATGAAGATGATGTTCTTCAATTACTTACTCAATTTTGGCGAAGTTTTAACCGCCATGAATACGCAATGAAAGCACTTCAAACACTCTCACTATCTGAAGGCGCAACTCAAGATGAAATTACCAGGCAATATCGAAAACTTGCGCTTCAATATCACCCGGATCGAGGTGGCGATAAGGAACAATTTCAACAAATATGCGATGCCTATCAGAAATTAAAGGCGTAACCCATAAGCATCTTTTACCGCATTCACGACTTCATTAGTTTCAATACGGGCGCGTTCAGTACCCGCTTTCAAAATATTAAGCATATACTGACGATCAGCCATCAATTTTTCACGTCGTTCCCGAATAGGTCGGATCAACTCCTGAAGGACTTCTTCCAGAATCGATTTAATTTTGGTATCGCCTAAACCACCGGCACGATACTGAGCTTTTAAATCACCGACGAATGCTTCATCAGGATGAAACGCATCAAGATAAGTAAAGACAACATTTCCTTCTACCTGACCTGGATCGGCTACTCGGAGATGATTAGGGTCGGTATACATGGCGCGCACAGCTTTACGAATATCATCTTCACCACTACCTAACATAATGGTATTGCCTAAAGATTTAGACATTTTAGATTTGCCATCAACAGATGGTAAACGAGAAACTTTAGATAAAATGGGCTTACATTCAACCAGTAGTTCTTTGCCAGCCAGACGATTTAATTTACGTACGATTTCATTTGTCTGTTCCAACATCGGTAACTGATCATCCCCGACAGGGACCAAATCTGCACGAAAAGCTGTAATATCCGCTGCCTGGCTAATCGGATAGGTAAAGAAACCAGCCGGAATGGAATCACCAAATTCTTTTGATGCAATCTCAGATTTAACCGTAGGATTACGTTCTAGACGGGCTACCGTGACTAAATTAGCATAAAACATGGTTAATTCAGCTAAGGCAGGTAAAGCAGATTGCTGACAAATAGTCGTTTTCTCAGGATCAATCCCTACGGCGAGATAATCAGCTAAAACCTCAATAATATTTTTTGAAACTTTCTCTAAATGAGTTCCGTTATCAGTGAGAGCCTGCATGTCTGCAATCAAAATCGTCTGCGGATACTGTTCCTGCAAACGAATACGCTGTTGCAGCGAACCGACAAAATGCCCTAAATGTAGTGCACCTGTAGGGCGATCACCGGTTAAAATTTTTGAACTCATCATTACTCCTGACAGATCAATGTCTTTCAGGACGGAAGACAAGGATTGCCCGTCCTTAAAGACGGTAAAGATTCTTTAATACATATTGTTACATATTAAAATTGACGAACCTAACTGAAACGAAAGGTATCGGCGTTATCATCACAAAAAAGGGCTGGAAAATCCAGCCCTAGCAAATCATATAAAATGACGACAACAATAATTAGAAGTCGTATTCCATACCAACAGAGAAGGCGTTTTCTGCAACGTCACCGCTGTATGCAGCAGTTTGGTTATGGGTATTCTGGCCTTCGGAATTTTGCCATTCGAACCAACCAAATGCAGCTGGGTTGAAGTGATATTCAACACCGGCCAAGAATGCACGGCTAGCGTAACCATCAACAGAACTATCGTGCTGCATGCTATAACCAGTATACAAACGAGTTGCATCTAAAGTATAAGCAGCTACAACATCATAAGTTTTCAGTGTGATGTTACCTTGTTCAGCTTGGTCATAGAAACCAGCTAAGTACAAATCGTTCCAAGTCCAATCCAGACCAAGACCCCAATCGTTTTTGTTACCTGCTTGAGCTTTACTATAGGCTGTAGTATCTACACCATTCAAGTTCTGATGAGAGTAGACAGCATGTACGTTCAGACCTGCTCCGGCATCGACACTTACACCAGCACTATAAGCGCCTGATGTATCAGTACCACCGATAGTTGCTTTATTATTTTGGTCATTGAACTGATAGTTCAATTCCATAGAAACTGGACCGAAAGTATTCGCATAGCTCACCTGGCTTGATTCACGATCAACACCATATAAACCGTTATCAGAGTTCATACCGAACTCGTTGAAAATATCGGTCAATACCAACAAATGAGTATAGTTTGCTGGATAGAACTGACCTAAAGTCACGCTACCGGCTTCGTTAAAATCAAAACCAAGATAAACATAACGGCTATGGAAATGGTCATCAGGATCGGTGTCACCGCCAGTCTGACCAGAAACTTCCCATTCAGCTTTAAAGAATGCTGACATATCATCGTTTACTTTGCTGGTACCTTTAAAACCAAAACGAGGTTTACCAATCATGGTAGTATTGGAATTATTATCAGCATCAACAGTCATGTAAACACGACCATACATATCCAGACTTTTAGAGTCAGTTTTATAGATATTCGCAGCATTCGCAGCAGAAGCGGCCAGCAAAGCTGGAACAGCTAGAGCTAAAAGAGTTTTTTTCATTGTCCTGTGCCTTTATAAGTAATTAAACACATAATCCTTAGTATTCGCAGTCTGACAGTTAAATTAACTATCGCAATTGAGCGTACCACTGGATTTTTAATTTCGCAATAAAAAATTGAACTTTTTACAAAAGCTGTAACCATTCGATTTTTCAAGTTTTTTTGTATTAATATCAAAGGATTCAAAAAGAAGTACGATCTAAAAAACCGCTCTCTTCCTATTAGAAAAACAGAAGAAAACTTCATTATATTGGATATAACGAGGAGATTGGGTATGTCCCAAAGAATGACAACAAAATATTCCAGTTTATAAAGTTGTACTAATCAGACATAATTAAGATGTTTGAGAAACAGTATGAGTATTTATAGCGGAATAATGTTAACTTCGCAACACAAAGAACTAATAAAAAAAGGATATCAATGTTTAAAGTCTCAGAATCCTTCTTTTAAACCACGAAAATCCCAAAATGAACTAGTGGCTAGTATCGCTAAATGTATTGCGGGTGATATTGATGACAACAACCGAATTTTGTTAGTTGAATCTGGTACTGGAACCGGAAAGTCACTGGCTTATCTCTTATCAGGAATTCCATTGGCGTTGCGATTAAAAAAGAAATTAATTATTTCAACCGCAACGATTGCTCTGCAGCAACAATTATTAAAGCAGGAACTTCCTAAAATACATCGTGCGTATGAAGGCAACTTCAAATTCACCTTGGCTAAAGGGCGGCAAAGATACTGCTGCCAACATAAACTTAAGCGATTAACGCTCCATCCAGATCAACACCAAGATAGCCTACAAATTGCCAGCCTGTGGCAGGCGCTCAAGCATAATCAATGGGAAGGTGATCGAGAAAGCTGGCCGGAGGATATTCCCGATCGAATCTGGACGCAAATTCAAAGTGATGGATTTTCCTGTAATCCTCAACAAACACGCCATCGCCATTGCCCTTTTGCCAAAGCCCGGCAAGTAATGCAAAAATCTCAGGTTATTATCGTCAATCACAGTCTATTGTTAGCCGATTTAGATCATGGTGGAGGTGTCATTCTCCCCGAACCAGAAGAATGCATTTATATTATCGATGAGGCGCATCTATTACCGGAAATCACTCGCAATGCGAGCTTATGCAAAATCGAGTTGAAATATCTGCAAGCTCAACTTCAAGAACTTAAGCACTTTATTGCCACCGTTAATCAAAAAATAACAACCGGTGGATTCATCAGTACCCGATTGCAGTGTCTGGATAGCATCGCTGATTTAGACCATCTTTCTCGGCGACTACATGATTACGCAGCTCAACAATCCGAGCATTTTATTGATGGCATCCTGCGTTTTGCATTTAAACAAGTTCCCAAATATATCACCGATTTAGCAGCTAACTATCAGCCATCAACACAAAAATTGTATAATGCATTAGAACAACTCGCCGGTCAGATACAAGAAACGGCCGATGAGGGAAAACTAGCCGCCGCCATTGCTGAAACTTGGCTAACCCAAACAGGACAGTTTCAGCACATCGTTGAACAGCTATTAAATACCTTATACTTTTACACCCAGGCCATTGAAGGCTCATCCAATGCTTACTGGATAGAAGGATCAGAAAAACAGCCCTCCCTTTGTGCCTCACCTATTTTTGTCGGACCTAAATTAAAAGCTATTTTCTGGGAACGTGCGTTTTCAGCTATTTTGGTCTCAGCCACTTTATCAGCTCTGGGGAAATTTGATTATTTTATTCATGAAGCTGGATTATTTAATCTACTCAGCCGCTCACAACAATTAAAAAATGCCTCCCCATTTAACTATCATCAAGTCTCTTTGCGACTCACCCGACAACTCGTTCCTCCGGAAGATCCGGATTTTAGCGCTCAAGTCGCTCGCTATATTATTCAAAACCGCTCTGCGTCAATGGCGATGATGGTACTGTGTACTTCTTACCGTCTGGTCGATGAGTTATGTCAACAACTTGAAAAACAAAAGGACATATCTTTGTTTGTGCAAGGCCATCAGCCAACGGCGGCCTTACTTGCCAGTTATCGAGAATCTATCGATAAACAATGCCCTTCAGTTCTTATTGCAACGACAGGATTTGGGGAAGGAATTGACCTCCCGGGCCACTATCTAACTCACTTAGTCATTCCTAGACTTCCATTTGCAGTCCCCTCAGATCCGGTGATTCAAACCCATAACGAATTATTGGAGCAAAAAGGATTAAATGGTTTTACACAACTAACGCTTCCTTATGCCAGTCGTAAACTAATTCAATATTGTGGTCGTCTAATGAGAAAAGATACAGACTCAGGTATTATCGCTATTCTTGATCAACGAATGCTAACGCGCCGCTATGGGCAGCAGTTATTGAATTCTTTACCCGATTATAAAATAGAATATATAGATGATTGAATTTTCACCCCATATTCTGGCACTCATTGTTGTCGTCGGAGTCGCCGCAGGTTTTATTGATGCCATTGTAGGCGGTGGAGGATTACTAACCATTCCGGCCCTACTCGGTATTGGACTCCCCCCCCATTTAGCACTAGGGACAAATAAACTCGCGGCCAGTTTCGGCTCGCTTACCGCTGCATTTACATTTTATAAAAAGAATTTACTAAACCCTAAGTTATGGTGGGTTTGTTTCCTAATGACAGGAATTGGCGCTGTTCTAGGCAGTGTAACTGTACATCTCATCGATAAACAATGGCTTGAAAAAGTATTACCGGTGATCATTCTCATGATTGCTATCTATTCAATTTGTCAGCCTTATCTACATAAACATACGCATTCGACCCTTTCCCTCTCAACGCGAACATTTTCAATTAAACAACTCTGCCAGGGATTAATACTGGGTTTTTACGACGGGTTCGCGGGCCCGGGAACTGGAGCATTCTGGATGGCGTCATCGATGTTTTTATATCGATTAAAAATTATGTTTTGTGCAGCTCTATCCAAGGCTATGAATTTCACCAGTAATTTTATTTCACTTATCATGTTTATCTATCTGGGGCATGTAAACTGGATTATAGGATTAACCTTAGGCATCAGTATTACCATTGGTGCGATTATCGGAGTGTATTCAGCCATTCATTTTGGCGAACACTTTATACGGCCGATGTTTATTACTATTGTGATCGTTATTGCAGGGAAATTAGCATGGCAAGCTTGGATTTAAATCAGTTTCAAACATTGCAAGAGCAATTCAAGCGCCTCAGTGTCATCGCAGAACAACGAGATCATGACGGTGAATACAATGCTTATCAGCTTCTGGGAAAAGATGATGAACGATTTCGTTGCCTCAGTGCTCACTTTACCGATTATGTAAAAGAGTTACTGACCGATTTGGAACATCTGAAACGTTTAGCAACCAAAACTGACGACCATGATTTACTCCGACTTTATGCAGACCGACTATGCGGTAAATATATGATGCTGCAAAAATGTCTGGAACGACTCAGACCAACCGAAACCAAAAAGCAACATGTTATTTTTTGGCAAAAACAGTTAAAAAAAGTTATTAATAATGGGGATCTGGGCGAACTTTATGATAAATTAGCCCAACAAAAACAGTTTGAACAACGGTTGTCCGAGCAGATCGATCAATTAATTATCGATTTAAAACGCTCTGAACATATAGCGGCAAGTGCGGCGCTACAAGAGCAGATTCTCGAATTAAAACAACGTCAGGGACGCTGCCAAAAAGCAACTTGGCAGTTAGAACAAAAAATTAATCACTTAAGATCGCGCTTCTAGGAGTTTTTATGCGCTTAAATAATAAAGCTATCTTGCTTGGCTCTTTGCTCATGGGGGCAACAACGGCTTTACCGGCTATGGCCGCTTCATTTAAGGTTCCATCAAACTATGAAATTATGTATGTCGACCTTGAGGATACTTCAGCCATAGGCGGGAGCTATAAAGCCGATGTAAATAAAGGACATCATCAGTTTGTCGTAAGATTCAACCAGTTTATTCATCATAAAGATGACGGTGTCCGTTATACATCAGAGCCCATCATCATTGATCTTAAAGTTGCAAGCGATGATGAACAAATACAACTTAAAGCGCCTATCTTTTATAATGCATCGCAAGCCAAACAATATGCTCAGGCTCCAGAGTTTTCAATTGTTGACCAGAACAACAATAAAGTTGAATTCCACCAACGCACACTTCCATTCAAAAAAGGATTCCAGTTAACTCGTGATATTCCAAAAGAAATCCGACTCCTTGAAGGGAAAGTTGCCGACGGATATGACGCACCACTGCCACCACCAAAATCAATCGATACATCGAACGAATACCAAATGTTGAAGTTCTGGTATAACAAATCAGATGATGCCACTCGTAAAGCAACTCGGATTTGGATGATTGATTCGACTCAAGAACCTGCAGATGCTGATAAAAATCAAGCGTTTACTATGATTAAATTCTGGTTCAAAAAAGCTGATGCCGCTCAGCGTAAAGCGTTTCAGGTCTGGTTATTGCAGTAATCTTTGTGATAATCCCCCTAGCTTCAATCTTAAGGTAACCGGATTTGTTCTGGTTACCTTGTCATTACTTGTGTTATTATTATCTAGCAAGTTTTTTGAACAAAAAAATCATGTCTCTCAATAACGCATCTCCTGAAATTCAGCTGGCAGTTGATCTCATTCAATTACTGGAAGAGAATAAAATCGATCCAGAGCTGGTTCTGAAAGCATTAGAAATCGTTAAGACCGACTATCAAAAGAAGCTTGCAAATCGGCCAAAATTTGACCAGTCTTAATGTAATGCAAAAACTATTTCATTATGATTAATGAAATTCGTCTTTTGAACCACCTTCCTATTTTATGAGGTCAGAAACAATGGATAACCAGATCAAGAGTGAGGAGAATTCTGCAAAAGCAACGGTAGTACTGCAGGTTATTAATACAGATGCCCCTTATGCAACAATTAGCGAACTCGCAGAAATTTACGACATTGAGGCCAATGTTGTAGAACAGCGCCTAAAAGCTCACTGGTCTTTAGAAGCCGCCTTAACGACTCATAGCTAGTTTGTTCATTGTATGAATACAGCAAAAAGCCCTCTAACGAGGGCTTTTTGCAACTCATGAGACTCAATGAATCAGATTAATCCATCACTTCGTGTAAAGCCTGCCCTATCTGAGCTAGACTCCGAACTGTTTTCACGCCAGCATTCTCTAATGCAGCATATTTTTCAGCAGCCGTACCTTTTCCGCCCGCAATAATGGCACCAGCATGTCCCATTCGTTTCCCTGCTGGAGCGGTAACCCCTGCAATATAAGAAACAACAGGCTTAGTGACGTATTCTTTGATAAATGCAGCCGCTTCTTCTTCGGCAGAGCCCCCAATCTCACCAATCATCACAATGGCTTCTGTCTGAGGATCATCTTCAAAAAGTTTCAACATATCAATAAAATTAGAACCAGGGATAGGATCCCCTCCAATGCCAACACACCCGGACTGACCAAATCCTTCATCGGTCGTTTGTTTGACCGCTTCATAAGTCAAGGTTCCTGAACGGGAAATAATACCGACTTTCCCGGGTAAATGAATATGGCCGGGCATAATCCCGATTTTACATTCTCCGGGAGTGATGATGCCTGGGCAATTCGGGCCAATCATCCGTACGCCAGTCTGCTCTAATTTAACCTTAATCTGCAGCATATCTAAGGTAGGGATACCTTCGGTAATGCAAACAATCAATTCTAGATCTGCATCAATCGCTTCTAAAATGGCATCCTTACAGAACGGTGCTGGAACATAAATGACGGTAGCCGTAGCCCCAGTAGCTTGAACCGCTTCTTTAACCGTATTAAATACAGGAAGCCCTAAATGAGTTGAACCACCTTTTCCCGGAGATACCCCCCCTACTAATTGCGTCCCATACTCAAGAGCCTGCTCCGAATGAAAAGTCCCCTGTCCTCCGGTAAATCCCTGGCAGATTACTTTCGTGTCTTTATTGATTAAAATGCTCATTGATTTACGCCTCTGCCGCTTTTACTACTTGCTCTGCTGCATCAACCAGACTCGTTGCAGCAATGATATTCAGATTTGATTGGGCTAGCTTTTGCGCACCGATATCTGCATTATTTCCTTCGAGTCGAACCACAACAGGAACATGAACACCAACCTCAGCCACCGCACCAATAATGCCATCGGCAATCAAATCACAGCGAACAATGCCACCAAAAATATTAACCAAAACTGCTTTTACATTTTCATCGGACAAAATGATTTTAAAAGCTTCCATCACCCGTTCTTTGGTAGCTCCGCCTCCCACATCAAGAAAGTTTGCCGGCGAACCGCCATATAATTTCACAATATCCATGGTTCCCATCGCCAATCCGGCACCATTGACCATACAACCGATATTGCCATCCAATGCGACATAATTCAGTTCAAACTGTGCGGCCTGAGCTTCCCGCTCATCTTCTTGGGTCATATCCTGCATCGCCTTGAGTTTAGGTTGGCGATAAAGCGCATTACTATCAATATTTACTTTGCCATCGAGGCATAACAATGTGTTCTGATTAGTGATAACCAGCGGATTAATTTCCAGTAATGAAAAATCATAGGCCGTAAACATCGTCGCCAATCCCATAAACAGCTTCACAAACTGTTTCTGTTGCTGACTATCTAAAGCTAATTTAAAAGCAAGCTCTCTAGCCTGAAATGGTTGGGGACCAACTAATGGGTCAATTGCAACGGTATGGATCAACTCGGGTGACTGCTCTGCCACTTTTTCAATTTCCATCCCGCCCTCGGTCGAAGCCATAAAAACAACCCGCCGAGATGAACGATCAATAACCGCACCTAAATACAGTTCTGATTGAATATCACTCGCTTCTTCAATTAAAATCTGATTAACAGGTTGTCCCTGCGCATCCGTTTGATAAGTAACCAATCGGCTTCCCAGCCACTGCTTGGCAAAACTTTCAATCTCAGCTTTAGATTGTGTCAGTTTTACGCCACCCGCCTTACCTCGTCCACCCGCATGAACCTGGCATTTTACCACCCAGCGGGAACCCCCTAATTTATCTGCACACTCGACCGCTTCCTGAGGAGTCTGTGCTACATACCCATTTGGAACGGGTAAACCATACTCTCGAAAAATTTGCTTCGCCTGATATTCATGAAGATTCATGCGTAAATTCCATCATCTAATTAAAATTTCGATCCTTTTGTCGCTCACCGATAGTCACACATCTTTATACATCTAGCAGTAAGCGTGCAGGATCTTCTAATAATTCTTTTACTGTTACTAAAAATCGCACGGATTCTTGGCCATCCACCTGCCGGTGGTCATAGGATAATGCCAAATACATCATCGGTAATATTTCAACCTTCCCATCGACAGCCATTGGGCGATCCTGAATTTTGTGCATCCCTAAAATAGCGCTTTGAGGGGGATTAATGATAGGTGTCGACATTAAAGAACCAAAAACACCACCATTAGTAATCGTAAAATTTCCCCCCATCATTTCATCGACTGTTAATTTTCCATCACGCCCTTTAATAGCCAGTTCTTTAATCTGTTTTTCAATGTCCGCCAGACTCATGCAATCACAGTCTCTCAATACTGGCGTCACTAACCCTCTCGGGGTTGATACGGCAATACTGACATCAAAATAGTTATGATACACGATGTCATCGCCATCAATGGAAGCATTGACATCAGGGAACCGTTTTAAAGCTTCCACAACGGCTTTGACATAAAACGACATAAACCCCAAACGGATCCCATGACGTTCTTCAAAAGAGTCTTTATATTTCTTACGTAACGACATAATAGGCTGCATGTTGACTTCATTAAATGTCGTTAACATCGCCGTCGTATTTTTAGCTTCCAATAACCGTTCGGCGACACGTTTGCGCAACCGAGTCATTGGAACCCTTTTTTCAGAGCGAGCCGATGCCGCCACCGGAAAATCTTGCTCGATTACAGCCGCAGTCGGTTGAGATGGTGCTGTTTTTTCAGCTTGTTTTGCTCGGAGCAGCAGATAAGCTTCAATATCTTCTTTGATAATTCGACCGTTCTTACCTGATCCCGAAATCTGCTCGGCGACTAAATCATTCTCAGCCAGCAATCGTCTGACCGCCGGACTCAAACCATCAGAGACCCCGGCAGATTCATCCGAAGTGGCAGCTGGAGAAGGCTGAGTCGTTTTGGTTTCTTCTCCAACTTCGACATCAGTCAACAATATACCAATCACCTGTTGTCCCAGAACCGTGCTTCCTTCTTCTTCAAGAATATCCTTCAAAATACCACTTTCTAATGCCGGAACTTCCAGAACTACTTTATCGGTTTCAATATCAACAATGACCTCATCCCTTTCTACTTTATCGCCAGGACTCTTATGCCATGTGGCAACGGTTGCATCGGCAACTGACTCAGGAAGATCAGGTACTTTAATTTCAATGGTCATTTAACAAATTCCTTTATAATCAATTTAGTTATTTAACTGTTAAAGCATCATCAACCAAAGCGCGCTGCTGCTTAAGATGCAAGGACATATAGCCTACAGCAGGCGAAGCCGACGCATCACGCCCGGCATAGCGTAATTGAGCCCCTTGAGGTATGACTGCATTAAAATGATGCTGATTACAATACCATGCCCCTTGGTTTTGAGGTTCTTCCTGACACCAAACAAAATTCTTAACATGTTGATATTTATTAAATAAATTCGTTATATCATCAAATGGGAACGGATATAACTGTTCAATACGAATAATTGCAACATTGTTTCTTTCTGTTTTACGCCGCTCTTCCAACAGATCAAAATAAACTTTACCAGCACACATCACGACCTGTTCAACTTGTTCCGGCACAATCTCATCAATTTCATCCAGAACATTATAAAAATGACCACCTGCAAGCTCTTCCAATGAGGAGATCGCTAAAGGATGGCGCAGTAACGACTTAGGCGACATCACCACTAATGGTCTTCGAATTTTGCGAATATGCTGCCGACGCAACATATGATAAACCTGAGCAGGCGTCGATGGGACACAGACCTGCATATTTTGTTCAGCACACAACTGTAAGAATCGCTCTAAACGAGCCGAAGAATGTTCAGGTCCCTGACCTTCATAACCATGGGGCAGTAATAAAACTAAACCACACATTCTTCCCCATTTCTGCTCACCAGAAGACAAAAATTGATCAATAACAACCTGAGCTCCATTCGCGAAATCGCCAAACTGAGCTTCCCATAACACCAATGTTTCAGGTTCTGCGGTCGAATAACCATATTCAAATGCGAGCACTGCGGCTTCAGATAATACCGAGTCATACAGATACAAAGGCCCTTGCCCATCCCGAATATTTTTTAAAGGGAAATAGGTTGAACCATCATCTTGATTATGTAATACGGCATGCCGATGGAAAAATGTCCCTCGTCCGGAATCTTGTCCAGTTAACCGTACGCCGTATCCCATATCGAGTAAACTGGCATACGCTAAATTTTCGGCAAATCCCCAATCAACCGGTTTATCGCCCTTCGCCATCAATTTACGATCATCATAAATTTTCCGGACCCTTGGATGAAGGCGATGCGATTCAGGATATACCGTCATGGCCTGAGCGAGTTGCTTCACTTTATCCAGCTCTAGACGAGTGTCGTATTCAATGTCCCAAGAATGATTTAAATAAGGCTGCCAATTGACATAATGGCCGGTCATGGGGCGCCATTCGTCAACGACACACTCACCTTTATCCAATTGATCTCGATATTCATTCGTTAATGCAATCACATCTTCATCATTGATCACATGTTCCTGCACTAATTGATCCGCATAAACTTTTCGAGGCGTAGGATGACGTTTGATCTTCTGATACATCAAAGGCTGTGTGGCATTAGGTTCATCGGCTTCATTATGACCATGCCGACGATAACAAACGAGTTCAATGACAACATCCCGATTGAAGGTATTTCGAAAATCTAACGCGACTTGAGTGACAAATGTAACGGCTTGGGGATCATCTCCATTCACATGGAAAATAGGTGCCTGAACCATTTTGGCGATATCGGTACAATACTGGGTCGAACGTGAATCTCTGGGGTTAGAAGTGGTAAATCCAATCTGATTATTAATGACAATACGAACCGTTCCCCCAACCGAATATCCCCGAGTCTGAGACATATTAAACGTCTCTTGAACGACCCCTTGTCCGGCAATCGCAGAATCACCATGAATCGTCACGGGCAGACAATTTCCACCCCGACGATCCTGCCGAGCTCGAACCGACCCCATAATCACCGGATTCACAATTTCCAGATGAGAAGGATTAAATGCCAGAGAGAGATGGACATTTCCTCCAGGAGTCGCAAAATCAGAGCTAAATCCCTGATGATATTTCACGTCTCCGGTTCCCCAAGAGCCATCGTGCTTTCCGGCGAATTCATCAAATAATTCTGCAGACGTTTTCCCCAGAACGTTCACTAAAACATTTAAACGTCCGCGATGCGCCATCCCGATCACGACTTCTTTAATATCTGCAAGACCGCTGGCCCGAATCAATTCCTTCAACATAACGATGAGGCTATCCCCACCTTCTAAAGAAAATCGTTTCGCTCCGGGGAATTTTGCACCAAGATACTTTTCCAAACCTTCAGCCGCAGTCAGACTTTTAAGTAATCTTATTTTATCCTCGGCGCTATAAGTACCATGACCTTCAACGGATTCTAAATGCGCCTGGATCCAGCGCTTCTCCTCCGTGTCGGTAATATGCATATATTCGGCCCCAATCGAGCCACAATAGGTTTTCTGCAATGAATGATACAGCTCATCCAATGGCATCGTTTCCCGACCAATCGCATAGGAACCAACATTGAAGGACTGTTCGAAATCAGAACTTTCAAGTTGATGAAACGCAGGATCCAGATCGGGAACCCGAGGCTGTTTCCACAATTCCAGCGGATCGAGCTGAGCATGTTGATGCCCTCGGAAACGAAATGCATTAATAAGCTGAAGTACTTTGACTTGTTTGGAGCCACTGAGAGGATCTTGTGCAGGAGAACTAAACCGGGAGGAATCTTTAGCCAGACGCTTGAAATATTCTTTTAATGGCGACAGCGGAACTTCATCAGGTTCCCCCAAAGACCGGGGGAGTCCGTTAAAAACTGCGACCCAATCTTCGGGGACAGACTCCGGATCATCAAGAAAAGCTTCGTAAAGATCTTCCACATAGGAGATATTGGCACCGTACAAATGGGAAGAATCAAGCCAATCCTTCATTATGCCGTTTTGCATTAATCATTTCCCTTACGTTTTATCTTATGAGCGTATTGTACTGAATCATCTAAAAATAATCTTTCCCTGATTGAAAGACTATTCGGGTTTTTGGATATAAAAACCTTTAAATTGCTTGTTTAAGCAACATCGATTTAATTTTACCAATCGCACGAGTTGGATTGAGTCCTTTAGGACAGACGCTGACACAATTCATAATACTATGACAACGGAACACACTAAACGCATCATCCAAATTACTTAACCGAGTTTGGGTCGCCGTGTCTCGGCTATCAATTAACCATCGATACGAAGCGAGTAACCCCGCAGGCCCAATAAATTTATCGGGATTCCACCAAAATGAAGGACACGATGTCGAGCAACAGGCACAGAGAATGCACTCATATAATCCATCTAACGCTGCACGTTGCTCAGGTGATTGCAAATGCTCCCGGGCTGGAGGCACCGTATCATGCTCACCATGCTGTAAGAAAGGCTGGATCCGCTGATAATTTTCATAAAATTGAGAAAGATCAACAATCAGATCCCGAACAACGGGAAGACCGGGTAAAGGCCGAATGATAATCTGACCTTTACTGAGAAGATCCGATAATGGAGTAATACAAGCTAGTCCATTTTTACCGTTGATATTCATCCCATCAGAACCACAAACCCCTTCTCGGCATGAACGTCGAAAAACTAATGTCGGATCTTGTTCTTTTAACAGCAATAATGCATCCAAGACCATCATGTCGGAGCCTTCAGCAATATCTAACAAGTAGTCCTGCATGTGCGGCTTATGATCAACCTCAGGATTATAGCGATAAATTGAAAATTTAACGTTCATCGTAACACCTTAATAACTCCGGATTTTAGGCGGAAATGCTTCACGTAAATGGGGTGCCATATTGACAGCCCTCCGACTCATCTGCTCCGTTTCCGGATTAAAAATAGAGTGACATAACCAATTCTGATCATCCCGGTCCGGATAATCAAAACGACTGTGAGCCCCTCTACTTTCTGTTCGATAATTCGCAGCACTTGCAGTGGCATAGGCGGTTGCCATTAAATTATCCAACTCCAAGCACTCAACCCTTTGTGTATTAAATTCTCTAGATTTATCATCTAACCGAGCATAAGACAGACGTTCTCTTAGCTCTTTCAACTCAGCTAATCCTTCCGCCATTGCGGCACCTTCACGGAATACCGAAAAATGCATTTGCATACAATGCTGGAGTGCTTTTCGAAGCTCAAACGGGCTCTCACCATTGGCTGATGAGTTTTCCCAACGATTATATCGGGCCATTGCTTGATCAATATCATCGGCGGCAGCTGGAGATACAGAGGAGGTTTCCGCCAAATAAGTGCCAAGGAATTTCCCAGCAGAACGACCAAAAACGACCAAATCCAGCAACGAATTGCCCCCTAATCGATTGGCGCCATGCACAGATACACAGGCAATTTCCCCAACAGCAAACAACCCATTCACTATCTGATCCTGACCTTGAGCATCTTGACGAAGTGCCTGGCCATGAATATTGGTTGGAATTCCCCCCATTTGATAATGACAGGTAGGAATAACTGGGATCGGTTCCTTCACAGGGTCGATATGGGCAAAGGTTCGCGATAACTCACAAATGCCAGGTAATCTTGATTCAAGGACATCCTGACCTAAATGATCTAGTTTAAG
The DNA here is from genome assembly GCF_046054165.1 of Celerinatantimonas marina. NCBI lineage: Bacteria > Pseudomonadati > Pseudomonadota > Gammaproteobacteria > Celerinatantimonadaceae > Celerinatantimonas > Celerinatantimonas marina. Next base: position 58,291 of record NZ_JBFNXK010000015.1, read on the forward strand.
CTTCAGATGAACGCCCCACGGGCCTTCGCATCCTCGTCCTTCTCGGATCTCTGTCATCATTGAGCGAGCCACTACATCTCGACTGGCTAAATCTTTCGCATTCGGAGCATATCGCTCCATAAACCGTTCACCGTCTTTATTTAGAAGATAACCCCCTTCGCCACGACAACCTTCGGTGACCAGTACACCCGCACCCGCAATTCCGGTGGGATGAAACTGCCACATTTCCATATCTTGTACCGGAACATTGGCCCGAATGGCCATACCGATCCCATCCCCCGTGTTAATATGGGCATTGGTTGTGGATGCAAAAATACGCCCAGCACCACCAGTTGCGAGCACCGTAGCTCTCGCTTTAAAATAGACCAACTCACCCGTTTCAATGCAAATTGCAGTAACACCGACGACATCTCCGGATTGATTTTTCACTAAATCCAAAGCGTACCATTCGGAAAAGATCATGGTCTTATTTTTCACGTTTTGCTGATAAAGAGTATGTAACAATGCGTGGCCTGTCCGGTCAGCCGCTGCGGCTGTCCTTGCGGCTTGCTCACCACCAAATTCTTTAGACTGTCCACCAAATGGCCGCTGGTAAATTTTCCCGTCATCCAACCGCGAGAAAGGTAGTCCCATATGTTCTAATTCAATAACAGCATCAGGGCCCGTATGGCACATATACTCGATGGCATCTTGGTCACCGATATAATCAGACCCCTTGACTGTGTCATACATATGCCACTGCCAGTTATCCGGATGAACATTTCCCAAAGCAACGGTAATCCCCCCCTGAGCAGAAACAGTATGAGAACGGGTTGGAAAAACTTTGGAAATTAACGCACAACTATTACCTTGACTGGAAATCTGCAGTGCAGCTCTCATACCGGCTCCGCCGGCACCTACAACGACTGCATCGAATTCTCGAATTGCAATACTCAACTCTACTCTCCCCACAAAATAGCAATACCGGCAGCGACATAAAAAATAGCGATAAAGTTCACAACCCATAAGCAGGTTAAACGCAGTAGCGTATGATGGACATAATCACTCAACACCTGCCATAACCCAATCCATGCATGGATTAATACAGCCACTAAAGCCATTAACGTGAATGCTTTAGTCGTCACAGTTGCAAAGAAATCTCGCCAGACCAAATAGGTCACATCATGACTCATAAAAAAGATGAGCAAGTACAGCACATATAAAAAAATAACCGCCGCCGAAAACCGGACTAATAAAAAATCATGGATCCCGCTTCGTCCCAGAGTTGCCGCATTTTTTACCATACCAATCCCCCAACCATAATGGCGCATACAATCACGATGACAAATCCAATCCGGCTGGAAATTGCAGCTGGGATCAGCTCTTCCCAATATCCCAAATCCATAATCATATGGCGAATACCAAACACAACATGGTAAATAAATACGGATAGAATCAACCACAGGCAAAATTTAACTACAAATGAATCAAGCCATTGCTGTACGGCCATAAAACCATCAGCAGAACTCAATGACCGAGCCAAAAGGCTCAATAAAACGGCCAAAGCAAAAAACGTAATCACACCAGAAACTCGGTGTAATATTGACGCTATTGCGGTAACCGGGAATCGCATGGTTTGTAAATCAAGATTAACGGGTCTGTTTGTCTTATTCACGATATTACCTACTTTCATCCCTGGACTGGAAGAAACGATGATTCGTTCTTAACGACATCATTATTCAGGAAAATAATTTGTTTTAAAAATGTTAAATTTCAATGGAGTTAACTAGCTCACATTATCTATTTTGATACTAGTTTAATTCGCTTATATTGCAATAAGAGGCTGTTTAAAACGAATTTTAGTATAGATAGTGGGGCTATTAATTACAATTAACATATATGTAATATTTTGTTTTTTTAAAATATGTGCTCCGCTTCACAGGAATCATTGATTCTCAACAAATAGCATGCGATAACTGCTTATCTCTTGCTATTGTGATCTTCTGAAATTTCAAATTAATGTCAGATTGACGATCTCTACGCGGGTAATGAGCGATGAGATTTGTTGCACATAAATAAAATTCTCGCTCGAGACTAACGTGCGTTCATGATGAAATTTTGCGCAAGTTAATACACCTTGTGATACCGGGCCAACGAAGCAGATAGAGAACCAAACACATTTAATTCCTTTCTGGATCATATCTGCGCTCATTTATTATAGTGATGAAGTATTCATAACGCTGACGCCCGTATAAAACAAAGCAGATATTAACGCTTATAGGTGCTATTTTTAGCCTTAAACATTATTAAGACCATTAAACAATATAGAGAGGGAGAACAAGAGGAATATTTATAAAGGCGCCGATTTAAAGGATTCATATTTTAAAGTCGGCTATCAATTAGCAAAAATATAATTAGTTATCTAATCATTTTAATGCGGTTGGTTTGACAACCTTGACTATCAGGGTAATACTAACTTTGCTTGTTACAATATTAATAACTATTTATGTAAAGCAAGGGAGACACGTCATGGCTGATAAAGTGGCCATTTTACAATTGCCTGGCCAGGAGCCTATTGAACTTCCTATCATTTCAGGAACAGCAGGTAATGACGTCATTGACGTCCGTGAATTAGGATCGAAAGGATATTTTACCTTTGATCCTGGTTTTTTGTCGACAGCATCATGTGAGTCGCAGATCACCTATATCGACGGTGAAAAAGGTATTCTGCTTCACCGAGGTTACCCTATTGATCAGCTTGCCGAACAGGCTGAATATCTGGAAGTATGCTATCTATTACTATTTGGGGAACGTCCAACTGAACAACAATTTGTTCAGTTTAAACAAACCGTGACTCGCCACACGATGGTCCATGAACAACTTATTCACTTCTTTCAGGGATTTCGTCGTGATTCACATCCTATGGCGATTATGGTTGGTGTCGTCGGTGCTTTATCCGCGTTCTATCACGATTCTCTCGATGTCACCAATGAACGACACCGGGAAATCGCTGCCTATCGATTACTATCAAAAATGCCAACCTTAGCAGCTATGAGCTATAAGTATTCGATTGGCCAACCATTTGTATACCCACGCAATGACTTAAGCTATGCGGGTAATTTTCTAAACATGATGTTTTCAGTTCCAACTGAAGAGTACGTGATCAACCCCGTAGTTGAAAAAGCGATGGATCGGATCCTAACCTTACATGCCGATCACGAACAAAATGCATCCACCTCAACCGTACGCTTAGCGGGCTCCTCAACATCCAACCCATTTGCCTGCATCGCTGCAGGGATTGCTTGTCTATGGGGGCCAGCTCATGGCGGAGCCAATGAGGCCTGCCTCACCATGTTAGAAGAAATCGGAACTGTTGACCGCATTCCTGAATTCATTGCCAAAGCCAAAGATAAAAATGATCCGTTCCGGCTCATGGGATTTGGCCATCGCGTCTATAAACATTATGATCCGAGAGCGAAGGTCATGCGTCAGACTTGTCATGACGTATTAGAAGAGCTACAAATCGATGATCCGCTTCTGGATGTTGCAATGGAGCTAGAACGGATCGCAGCGACTGACGAATACTTTATCAGTAAAAAACTCTACCCTAATGTCGACTTCTATTCAGGGATCGTCATGAGAGCTATGGGCATTCCCGTCAGTATGTTCACTGTTATTTTTGCAATGTCTAGAACGGTCGGTTGGATTGCCCACTGGATTGAGATGTTACAAGCTCCAGGACAGCGTATCGGTCGCCCCCGTCAGCTATATACGGGAGAAGAGATGCGGGATTACCCGAAAACACCTCGAGAATAATCTTTAGTCTTATATAATAGACATTCCTAAGCCGAGTCATTTGATACTCGGCTTTTTAAACTATTTCGATTAAATATTGCTCTGAGCTTGCTGGATTCTGCCTATCCACTGCATTTTATTTCAAATGATTATCAAAAAATTTAGCTTGACGGCTCAATGCCGTTTTCCCTTCTTTTGAGGTATAGGTGTAAGTATAAAATATATGCGGCATCCCTTCATAAAGATCTAAAATCGCTTCATGCCCTCCTTGACGAATAGCTTGATACAAACGCACCGAATCGCTTAAAAATAGTTCCCGAGTTCCCCCCTGAATTAAAGTGGGGGGAAATGGTTTATTAAAATCACCATACACTGGAGAGGCATAAGGATTCTTTTTCGCATCATGCGCATAAATATCGGCTGCGGCATTTAATATTCCAACCTTTAACACTGGATCGAAATATTTGAGCGTTAGATAAGAATCACCCACATCGGAGAGATCGGCCCAAGGAGAACCTACAAATAGTGCCCCCGGGATAGGGATTCTCTGATCACGCATTTTAAGAATTGATCCAGCAGCTAAACCACCGCCTGCCGAATCACCAAACATTCCCATCGATTCTGGCTGGCGCCCCAATTTTATCAAGGCATTCCATACTGAAATAACTTGATCCGTTGCCGTCTGGTAGGTTCCATGGGGTGCCAATGTATAATCAATAGCAACAACTTGAAGACCACTCTCCCGGGCTAATAAAGATGAGATTCCCACAGTTGAATGGGCTGACTGCACAACATATCCGCCCCCATGTACATAAACCAATAAACGAGTACTAGATTTATAATTCTTCGGATAAATACGTAATACGGGGACACCACCTAACATGTCTTCTTTGAACGTCACCCCAAATGAGCGGGCCATCGCTTCCTGATGAGCCGTCTGGGATTGTTCAAAAAACTTTGCCAGAGCATCCCACTCAGCCGTATTCTTCGGAATTTGGCCTTTAGGTCGATGAAGTGCCGCATAAAACACGGGAAGCAAATCAGCTTTCGCTTGTCGGGACAAGGTATTAGACATCACGCCACACATCGGGTTAACAGCGGCGGATACCGAAACAGCGGGACACCAGCCCAATCCCAGCACCAATAAATGAACAACAAGCCAAATTGAATATTGTGTCATCCCGTTACGATAGAAATAACGAATACACCCTGACACAGAGCTCATTATAAATTCCTTTCTTCCATTGAATACAACAATCCATTAAAACAAAACAGCCACCACATGAAATCGATGACCCAAATATGATATATGTTTTTACATCTCAAAAAGAAAGCTATGGATCATGCTACCCACAATATCAATAAAAAAACATAGGATGCCCCATCCAACTTGATATAAAAATACTCTAAAAGAAAGCCAGTCCGCTAAGCAGACTGGCTTGAACCTTTATCAAAGATACTTTGCTCGCTATTTATTCATGAGCTCATGTTAAAAATAGGTCTATCGACATCTGAAAGATTAAAAATCATATGTGAATCGAGCCTGTAAATAACGAGGCTCACCGATATAAATAGCATTGGCATTTTTCGCCGCCCGATAATAATACTGATCCAACACATTTTTGATACTGACATCAAATGCCGCATGATCCGTTAATCGATAACGCGAGGTCAAATCCACAGTCGTGTAACCGGGAAGCACTAAGTCATTATCGGTCGAACCATACGAATGAGTTTGAGCTGTGACGATCGACCCTACCTGCCAGTTAGAATTGAGCTGATAATAGCCTTGCAGTGTAAGTCGCTGACGCGGTGCATTAATAAATTCATTCCCTTCATCACTTGACGCAGGATTATCCTGATCACCTTCCACGACTTTGGTTTTCAGCCAAGTATAGCTCACGATTAATGTCGAATTTAATGAAGGCTGCGCGTGAACAGAAAGTTCGGCCCCCTGACTTCGAATTTTACCAAGAGCCGCATTATCTCCCCGACTATTAGCCACAACTACATTCTGTTTTTCGATATGGAACAGCGTCAAATCACCGCTCCAAGCTGCATGAGGCGTATAATGAATGCCGGTTTCATACTGAGTTCCTTGTTCTGGATCGAATGGTTTTCCGTTTGCATCCAGACTATCTACTCCGCTGGTTTCATAAGAGCGAGAATACCCTCCATGCCAACGCCACTGTGGCGTCAGTAAATAGCTAACACCTAATGTAGGGGTCCAATACTGCTCGGTTGCTTTTTCATGACTTCCCGGTACATAGGTGCCATTCGAACGAGTATAGGAAACATAAGTCGCATCCCGTTGTTGCCAGTCAAAGCGCCCCCCTAACTGCACATACAATTTTGAGGTTAACCCAATGATATCTTGAGCATAAGCGCTGTATGTATCATAGGTATAAATACGATGGGTTCCCGGGCCGTTAGAAATCGTGCTCGTATCAATATGCGTAAATACGGGGTTATGAACACTGACGGTTAATGCGCTATCATTTCCGCCCCAATTAATCCGGTTAAAATCATTGCGTGTATGCGCATAGCCACCACCCACGGTTAAATCATGAGAAATAGAGCCCGTAAAAAACTCACCGGTCACATAGGTATCTAACTGATGATTTAGCTGATGATTGGCAATATGTTGATAACGACGAAAGACCGAATCGGAGGTAACTCTTCCAACCGAAAAACTCGCACGTTCATCCCGATGCCAAACACTTCGCCAGCGAGAGGTGAGTTCCCACCCCTCAGATAGATGCCTTAAATACGTCAATGTGGTCGAAACGCCTTGATCCGTCGCGTCGTTTTGTCCGCCGTAATAGTTAGTCGTAGCAGAATCGACTTGTCCGATATCGCTACCAGGAGCGACCAATCCGGATAAGTCATTGTACTTGTATCGGGTCATCTCCATCTGTAAAGTCAAAGATTGTTGGTTATCAGGAAGCCAAGTCAGCATGGGCGCTAAATAATAGCCATGCTTATCCCTGTCATCTTCAAAACCACTTTGTCCCCGATAATCGGCGATAAAGCGATAGAGCCAATTTTGCTGTTCATCCACAGCTCCGGTACTATCAACTGCAAAACTACGTGTTCCAAAATTCTGATCAGTTTGCGGCGTTAAATAACTTCCGCCTTCAATCTGAACTTCAGTATGGCGGATTTTCTGGGGTTTTTTAGTCACCAAATTAATGGTGCCCCCCACTTCCTGACTTCCAAATAACATGGATCCCACGCCTTTAAGCACATCAACACGCTCGACGGCAATCATTGGGATCTGATTATCTTTTAATGCCCAGGCATTAAGCCCGTCCATTTTTACGTTATCCCGGGTCAATGCGAATCCACGGGAAACATAGCTATAACTATTATTTCCGGAAGACTGGATCCCCGGAAGTAGTGAAATGGCATCAGATAATTCCTGAGGCTGACTCAATTGGATCTGCTCAGGTGTAACCTGATCCACCGTTATACTTTGTTCATCACTCGCCGCAGCGGTTTTAGTGGTACTTTGAGTTGACTGCCCTGTCACCTCGACTGTTTGATATTCAACTTTGGAATTATCAGCAGCATACACGATCGGACTCACTGAGGCAGACGTTAAGAGCGCTAGGAGTGAAAACCGAAATGGCGGGGTCATAAATATCATCCTTTTTATTGAAAATGATTCGCATTCTAATAATCACTCATAAAATGGCAAGCTTTTACAATTAAAAACAATTATGTAAATATTAATGATATTTATTTTTATTTACTTAGATCTGAATACAGGTAAAATGACGCGTTTTAGATAAATCAAGTCATAATGCAAAAAACTTGTTTTTTATTGTGGGCAACTCTGTTTTTTTTGCTCCCTATTCATAGTTATGGAAGCTCACCACGTGTTGTGGCTCTGGAATTCTCATTCGCTGAAGATTTACTCGCTATCGGAATCGTTCCGGTTGGAATCGCTGATGATGGTCGGCCTTCGCAGCTATATCCTGCGTTACAAACTTTAAAATGGACTTCGGTTGGTAGTCGAGCCCAACCCGACCTAGAGCAGATTGCTGCATTACATCCAACACTTATCATTGCTGATCCCAGCCGACATCAATTGATTGAAGATCAATTAAAGCATATCGCGCCGGTATTAATGCTCCCTTCACGGCGTGCAAGTTATTCTGAAAATATGCAAGCGGCTCAATCAATAGCCGATGCTCTTGGCTTGACTTTGGCGATGAAACGCCGCCTTCAGCAACACCAAAACTATCTCGCGCATCTGGCGATACAACTCAACAAGAATCAGCATGCCTCCGTCTTATTTCTTATCTCTCGAGGACCCCACCTCTTCGCTCATGCCCGAGACTCGTATATAGGAGGGTTGTTAAAGGCTCTCACTCTGGAGCCGGCAGACACTGGCTTTAGTGATAGCCAACCCAGTCGGCAAATAAATATCGAGCAACTGCTCGCCATTGACCCTAAATTCATTTTACTGGGTCAGTATGGACATCATGTCCTATCAAAACAATGGCGACATGACCCTCTATGGAACATACTTTCTGCCGTCCAACAGCATCATGTGTATCCCGTTAACGGTCATATATGGGTGAAAGGCCGCGGAATATTAAGCGCCGAATGGATCGCACAACAAATCGCTAATCAAATCGGGGCGGCATCATGACAACCCGCTTTATAGTGCTACTCACGATATTAATGGGGTTTATTCTCTGTGCCGGATGGTTATCCCTCACGCAGTTATCTACTTTAGCACTAAATACCCATACAGCCCTTAAAGTGCTTTCAGGAAATACGCCGCATACAGCAATCGGATTAGTGATGACTGAGTTAAGATTACCCCGTTTTATCGGAGCTCTATTATGTGGTGCCGCGTTAGCTGGTGCAGGCCTGATTATGCAGGCCATCACGGCCAATCCGATCGCATCCCCCAGTATTTTTGGCATTACATCCGGCGCTAATTTAGGATTCGTACTTGCAGTACTGAACCCACTCTGGCCAGCCTGGCTCCCCGAACAAATCGCAGCGATTATTCTAGCTGCTTTATGCTGGTTCATTGTTATGCGCCTTGGAAACGTTCACAAAAATACGGGCAGCATGATCCAACTGGTCTTGGTTGGAGCCGCTATTTCTACTTTTTGTGCGGCTATCACGAAAACGCTATTAATTTTTTTTGAGTCAACCAGCCATAGTCTACTCAGTCAGATGGCGGGTAATCTGGCAGGTTTACGCTGGCCTGATATTATTCCGCTCATGGCAATCCTTGTTCCGCTGCTTATTCTCACTCAATGCATCTGTAACAAGCTCAATTTAATCCGATTAGGCCATCAACAAGCCCAAAATATTGGGTTAAATACGAACCGTTGGTTACTCATTTTTAGCAGCATTGTCTTAGTCTCAGTGTCCACGGTGATTAGTTATTGCGGACAATTTGCATTTGTCGGACTCGTCGTTCCCCATATCAGCCGACTATTTATCGGCCATGATCACCGAGTTTCATTCCCTATAACATGCCTACTGGGAGCAACGTTAATTGCTTGGTCTGATGTACTAGGTCGGGCCAGCAATTTCCCGGCAGAAACCCCTGCAGGAGCTGTGATTGCACTCATTGGAGCACCAATTTTTCTCTATCTGGTCCGCCGCAAATCATGAAATTTACCACTCAACTTTTTGTACTTATTTTAGCGCTATTATTTTTTATCTATTTGAGTACTCAACTTGGAATCGCACCTTCAGGTGGCCTATGGGACTGGAACTATGTCATTAGTCATCGACTGGTCCGAGCATTAATCGCCGCGTTCATCGGGGCGATGCTCGCTTGTGCCGGGGCACTCACTCAAAGTGTGATCCGCAATCCGCTAGCCTCTCCAGATATTCTGGGGATCAGTCACGGGGCATCACTAGCTGCGGTCATGACTTTGTCATTGTTTCCGAATTTAGCGATGCATTATCTTCCCTTTATTTGCTTTGGTGGCGCAATGATGGCCTCCGTCATCTTAAAACTAACGATAGGCAAACGCTTTTCATCACCGATGCTGATTGCCGTCACGGGGATTGCATTATCGGCCTGGTTTGCCTCTATTAATGATTACCTTCTGGTCAGCCATTCTCAAACGACCTCAACGGTACTCCTTTGGCTCGCAGGAAGTCTCTGGGGGAAAAACTGGCTCCAATTCAGCTGGCTATTTCCTTGGATCAGCATTCTGATTGTCAGTTTACTACTTGCCCAACCGCTCAATTTACTCTTATTAGGATCACAGCAAGCTCAATTAATCGGAACCCGTCCCCAGCGCATTCAAGTCATTGCGCTTATTTTGGCTATGTTACTCACCGCCGTAAGTGTTGCACTCTGTGGTCCTATTGGATTCGTAGGTTTAATCGCGCCACATCTAGCTCGGTTACTCACCGGAAGCCGTCATCAACAATTATTACCTATCGCCATGAGCTATGGCGCATTAATACTGGTGCTTGCGGATCTTATCGGGCGAACACTACTTCGCCCCGTTGAAATTCCGGTCGGGCTAGTAATCGCCCTACTAGGAGCCCCATATTTTATTTTTTTACTCCTCAGACAAAAGGCCTCTCTTCATGCTTGAAACACATCAGCTCAGTGCTGGGTATCTTCCAACATCCCCTATTGTTCGTGACATAAATCTGACTTTCCAACCCGGAAAAATCTATGCGCTTGTTGGGCCCAATGGATGCGGAAAATCCACATTATTAAAAACAATCGCATTACTCAACTCACCATTAACCGGTAACATTTTTTATAAAACCAAGCCCTTATCGCAATTACCCTCGAAGCAAAAAGCCCAAATTATAGCCATGCTTTGTCAACGGAACCCTCAACCAGAAGGAATGACGATTCAACAATTAGTCGAATTCGGACGCCATGCTTATACCGGTTTTTGGGGGCGTTTATCGCAACAAGATTATCAATACATTGATCGGATGATAGAGCTATGCCAGTTGCATGACATTCGTCATCACTACTTAACCGATTTGTCCGGTGGGCAAAATCAACGTGGATGGCTAGCCATGACGCTCGCACAAGATAGTCGTTATATACTGCTGGATGAACCAACTACTTATCTGGATTTACATCATCAGGTTGAACTCATGGAATTGCTGCAATATTTAAAAGCATCCGGAAAAACTCCCATTTGCGTCTTACATGATTTAAATCAAGCCTGTCGTTATTGCGATGAAATTATCGTGTTATCTCAGGGACAAATTTATGCTCAAGGAACCCCCTCACACATCATGACCGCCAACATGCTCAGCGATGTCTTTTGGGTTAACGCTCATATCAGTCCAGCCCCAATCTCTCAAACTCCCATGATGACGGTACTCAATAACCAGACCTAATCTCCCACGATAGCTTGCGCCAATAATTCACCGAGTCATTCTTGTCACGGTGAATCAAAGCAACAACATTTACTCTATTTTTGACGCTGTATCCTTTAAATAGGTACGACTAATCGTCCTCATAAACACTTTTCTATTCCTTCATATCCATTTGTTTTCGTCAAAAATGACTGTTTACATCAACAAAAAAGACGATTTTCGTCATTTATTGATTCCCATTTACCCTTTATTAGCGCAGAATACCTGCGCCTCGGGTTCTCCGAGAGTTCAAAAAAGTAATCATTAAGCTGTTCGCTCATCGAATTAGCTCGTATTTAAAAGAAGGAATACTGAGTTATGAGTTCAATCTCTGAGGCTCAATCGGTCATTTCACCTGCCGAAATGACTAACCGTGCCAAAAATTATGGATATAAGAAAGTTATAAAATCATCTAGCCAATCATTCATGCTAGCCATTGCTGCAGGAATGTTTATCGCTTTAGCTTTCGTATTTTATGTCACTGTTACGACAGGAAGTACAGGCCCTTGGGGACTGGTTCATTTAGTCGGTGGACTGGTCTTTAGTATGGGATTAATTCTAGTTGTTCTTTGTGGAACGGAGCTTTTTACAAGCACAGTATTATCACTGATCTCCCGAGCCAATAACGAAGTATCAACCGGAGCGATGCTTCGCTGTTGGATCCGGGTTTATTTCGGAAATATGGTTGGTTCTTTATTTATTGTATTATTGATCATGGGTGCGGGTGTTTATGCAGCCGATCATGGCTTATGGGGTTTAAATGTTCTACATTTAGCGGAACATAAAATTCATCATACATTTTTACAAGCATTTACGCTGGGCATTATGTGTAACATGATGGTCTGCTTAGGCGTTTGGTTAACATTTTGCAGTGATAATCCCCTCACAAAAGCGATTCTGATGATACTTCCTGTTGCGATGTTCGTTGCTTCCGGATTCGAACACTGCGTAGCCAATATGTTTATGATCCCTATGGGCATTGCGATTCATTATTTCGCGGATGCCAGTTTCTGGAACGCGATCGGGATGGCTCCATCTGATTTTTCAGACCTCACTATCCATAACTTCATTATTAATAACTTGATCCCCGTGACATTAGGCAATATCGTTGGTGGCGCAGTCATCATCGGTCTGGGATTTTGGAGTATTTTTCGTCCAAGTATACAAGCTCATAGCTCTCAGGGATCTAAAGTTGTAGAATCAGGCCACTAAGGACACTACTTGTGGAGGAATGTTATGCTACGTACCATTCAGACATTATCTGTTCGAGATCTGATGAACGATACCCCATTGTTGCTTCAGCCCTCAATGGGACTTCACCGAGCACTAGGATTGTTGCTTGATCATCAGGTCATTGCCGCTCCGGTCGTCTCAGAAGGAAATATCTTAGTCGGCTTTGTATCGGAACAGGATATTTTAAGAGAATTATGGGCAAATGATTTTGATTTTGATATCGAACGCTGTATTGGTGACATTATGCGCGATGATATCGTTTCGGTCACACCCCAAGATACAATTGATAGCTTAGCGGCTTATATGGTTTTTGATCCGAATAAATTATTTGAAGAAAAAACTAAAGCACCTGAGCGTATTCCAGGCAATTTCAGTGATGATCTAGCACGAGCTCAAGTATGTCGCCCTAAATTATACCCGGTTGTGGATAACGGTATCGTTTTAGGTACGATTGATCGACACCAGCTCTTAAAAGCGTTGCACCATCTGGCCAAACGCAGTCGGATGGAACAATCTTTTGAAAGTCACAACGAATAATATTTTCCACCCTATGTGTCGTACGTTAAATGCCGCTATTCAAGCGGCATTTTATTTTAACGAAGCCGGCGCCTCACCGTTTTACGAGCCATACCGGACATATTGATTAGACTCTGACGAGTATGTGCATGACATAACGATACAGCTAAGGCATCCGCGGCATCTGCCTGAGGGGTCGCATTCAATTTCAACATATTCACAACCATTTGTTGGACCTGTGTTTTTTCAGCGCCACCAGTTCCCACAACAGCTTGTTTAATTTGTCTTGCCGAATATTCAAAAACCGGCAATCCCATATTTACCGCAGCAACAATCGCGGCTCCTCTGGCTTGCCCTAGTTTTAATGCAGAATCTGCATTTCGAGCCATAAAAACCTGCTCAATTGCAAATTCTTCCGGAGAGTACTGGGTAATCACTTCACTAATTCCCTGATAAATTGTCTTTAAGCGCGCGGGCAACGCCTCATCCTGCATGCGGATACAACCACTCCCCAGATATTCGGCTTTACCGTGCTGAAAACGAATCACACCAAATCCGGTTAACCGAGAGCCAGGATCAATTCCCAAAAAGACTGACATTAATCCAGTGTTTCCATAATTTCATCACTAATATCCGCGTTGTGATAAACTTCCTGAACATCATCATCGTCCTCAAGCATATCGATTAAACGCATGAGTTTGGGGGCAGTGGCCGCATCAAGCTCTGCGGATGTCGATGGAACCATCGTTACCTCGGCATTTACAGCTTCAAATCCAGCGCGATCTAATGCATCTTTAACATGCCCAAACTCATCGGGAGTGGTATACACGTCAATACTCCCATCATCATTAACGATAATATCTTCAGCACCCGCTTCTAACGCGGCTTCCATCACCACATCTTCATCAAGACCCGGTTCATAATTAATCACACCTTTTTTATCAAAAAGATACGCCACTGAACCATCGGTTCCCAAATTACCACCACTTTTTGAAAAGGCATGTCGAACACTCCCGGCTGTTCGATTACGATTATCGGTCATACATTCAACCATCACCGCCGTTCCGCCCGGTCCATACCCTTCATAGGTAATCGTTTCTAACTCTTGACCATCCAGTTCTCCAGCACCTCGTTTTATGGCACGATCCACTGTGTCTCGCGTCATATTATTCGACAGCGCCTTATCAATAGCCGCGCGAAGTCTCGGGTTACTATCGGCATCCGAACCCCCTTCCCGAGCTGAAACAGTCAATTCCCGAATCAACTTAGTAAAAATCTTCCCACGTTTGGCATCTTGTGCAGCTTTACGGTGTTTAATATTGGCCCATTTACTGTGACCTGCCATAACGGATCTCCATTTTTGTTTAATTGACTTACTTTATTTATGCAATGCATTAAGCATAAGCCTAATCACAGACGATGGGCGTGATTCACGCCCATCTTTAAGATAACGTCGAAATAGCGATTGCTCTAATCCAACATTAGCAAGGAAAGCGAATAATAAGATTTATTCGTCATTTTTGACTTTAATAGCTAACCCTAACTCTTCAAGAGCTTCAGGATTCGCTGGACTCGGAGCATCGGTCAACGGGCATCCAGCCGTTGTGGTTTTAGGAAATGCCATAACATCACGAATCGATGATGCACCTGTCATCAACATCACTAACCGATCCAAACCGAAAGCCAAACCGGCATGTGGTGGCGCACCAAATTCTAATGCCCGTAACAGGAATCCAAATTTATCTTGCGCTTCTTCTTGGCTAATTCCTAATGCGTCAAAAGCCGCGGACTGCATAGGTTGCTCATGAATACGAACAGACCCTCCCCCGACTTCAACACCATTAAGCACCATATCATAAGCATTCGACAAAACGTCTTCTGGAGCTGCTCGCAATTGTTCCGGAGTAACACCTGGAACTGGTGCGGTAAATGGATGATGCATAGCGTATAAACGACCATCAGCTTCTTCAAACATGGGGAAATCAACAACCCACAGCGGTTTCCAGCCCGATTCGACTAATCCTAAATCTTCCCCGACTTTCAACCGCAAAGCACCGATCGCATCACTGACCACTCCGTATGAATCAGCACCAAATAACAGAATATCACCGTCTTTAGCTTGGGCTCGTTCCAATAATGCATCAATAATGTCTGCATTCAGGAATTTAGCAATCGGAGACTGAATACCTTCTAAACCGGCATCCGCGTGATTGACCTTCATCCATGCCAGCCCTTTGGCACCATAAGCACCAATGTATTTACCATATTCGTCAATCTGTTTGCGTGACAATGAAGCCCCACCAGGGACACATAACATAGCGACTCGCCCTTTCGGATCATGAGCAGGACCAGAAAACACTTTAAATTCTACATCTTTCACCAGATCAGCAACATCAATCAACTGCATTGGATTACGTAAATCAGGTTTATCACTGCCGTATAACCGCATGGCTTCATGCCAGGTCATCACTGGAAATGCGCCTAAATCAACCGCTAACAGTTCTTTAAACAGGTTAGTAATCAACGCTTCAGTAATTTGACGCACTTCATCACTGCTCAAAAATGAAGTTTCAATATCGATCTGCGTAAATTCTGGCTGGCGATCAGCTCGCAGATCTTCATCACGAAAACATTTCACAATCTGATAGTAGCGATCCATACCAGCAACCATCAATAATTGCTTAAAGATCTGAGGTGATTGAGGCAGAGCAAAAAATTTACCACGGTTGGTCCGGCTCGGAACCAAATAATCACGAGCACCTTCCGGCGTGGCTTTAGTCAACATGGGCGTTTCAATATCCAGAAAACCGTGACTATCCATAAACCGCCGAATAAAACTGGTTACTTTCGAACGGAACACCAGACGCTGAGTCATTTCAGGGCGACGTAAATCCAAATAACGATATTTTAAACGCAGCTCTTCACTGTTTTCCTGATTACTATCCAATGGCAATGGTGCAGAACGATTTAAAATCGAAAGTTCGATCCCCAAAACTTCAATCGCCCCAGTGACCATATCTGCATTGACTTGCCCTTCAGGACGTGGCCGTACTTTCCCTTTGATCTGGACGCAGTATTCGTTACGCAATGCATTTGCGGTTGCAAATGTATCTTCGCGGTCGGGATCAAACACTACCTGAACGATGCCTTCTCGATCTCGTAAATCAATGAAGATAACGCCGCCTAAATCGCGTCGTCGATTAACCCAACCGACCAGAGTAATTTCCTGGCCTTCGTATTCAGATGTGACTTGTCCACAGTACACAGTGCGCATAACGCCTTCCCGTTGCAGATATAAAACAGTAAATGTGAGATCCTATAACCTATACAATGCTCTATTCAAAAATGATCTCACAAGCCGAAAGGGGCATTATAAAGGATTTTACTCAAAAAACAGCATCGCCAAAGGTGAAAACTAGTAATCCTCCCAAGCAATACTCCTGATATCACCATACCTCGTGGCTCTCCTGACTTAACAGGACAAGACATCTTTCATAAAGCGCGTTAAAATGCGCCGGCAAAAATAATGCAAATCAGCCGTAAATTGGATCCTTTCAATGCACCATCCAGATAACATCTATGCCCAGCCGATTGATGAGATCGGAGAGTTTCGTTTTGATGAACAAGTTGCTGAAGTATTTCCTGATATGATCCAGCGCTCAGTTCCAGGTTATACAACAATCCTGAACGTCATTGGGAAACTCACGCAACGCTACCATCAAGCCAATTCTCGTTTATATGATTTAGGCTGTTCATTAGGGGCGGCCACATTAGCGATGCGCCGGAATATACAACTCAGCGGTTGTGAAATCATCGGGATCGATAACTCTCAGGCAATGATTGAACGCTGCCAGAATCATCTGAATGCATTCCGCTCAGATACTCCGGTGCACCTGCAATGTGGCGATATTCAAGATATTGCAATTGAACGGGCCAGTATCGTCGTACTCAACTTTACACTGCAATTCATCGCGCCTACATTGCGAGCTGCGCTAATTCAACGGATCTACGATGGTTTATTACCGGGGGGAATCCTGATCTTAAGTGAAAAAATTCATTTTGAAGATGCGCCGATTAATCAGTTAATGATTGACCTACATCTCGACTTTAAGCGTTCCAATGGTTATAGCGAACTTGAAATTAGCCAGAAACGAACCGCGATTGAAAACGTACTACGTACAGATTCAGAAGCATTACATCTAGAACGCTTTAAAAACGCGGGTTTTAGTCACGCTCAAAAATGGTATCAATGCTTTAACTTCACCTCATTTGTGGCCATAAAAGGAGATAGCCATGATTGAGTTCGGTCAGTTCTATGCACAAATCGCACAAAGTTCACTTTCACGTTGGCTCAATGTACTACCCGCTCAGCTCGAAATTTGGCGAAGCCAGGAAGCTCACGGTCTTTTACCAAGCTGGGAACGGGTTCTGGATAAACTCACGATCCCCGAATCGGTGACGCCTGCCTTGACGGATAGCGTGACCATTCCAGCTCCTGAAACACTCAGTCAGGGTGAAAAGCGAAAAGTCGAAAATCTATTGCGCAGTTATCATCCGTGGCGTAAAGGTCCTTATAATATCTATGATTTTCAAATTGATACTGAATGGCGTAGCGATTGGAAATGGGAACGATTAATCTCCCATATTAGCCCGCTAAAACACCGGAAAGTTCTGGATGTTGGCTGTGGGAATGGCTACCACATGTGGCGAATGCTGGGAGCAGACGCAGAATTTGTCGTCGGTATTGATCCTTCATCCCTATTTTTGGTTCAGTTTGAAGCTATTCGCAAACTTGCCGGTAATCCTCGTAATATCAATTTACTGCCTTTGGGCATAGAACAACTGCCTGCATTAGAAGCTTTCGACAGTGTTTTCTCTATGGGCGTTTTATACCATCGCCGCTCCCCTATCGATCATCTATTTCAGCTTAAAGATCAATTAGTGGAAGGTGGTGAGTTGATTCTTGAGACCTTAATTGTTGAAGGAAATGTGGATACTGTGTTGGTTCCACCAGAACGGTACGCCAAGATGAATAATGTTTGGTCTTTACCGAGTGTCCCGGCTCTTTGCCGCTGGCTTGAAAAATGTGGGTTTGTAAACGTACGTTGTGTGGATGTCAGTACAACTTCAGTTGCAGAACAGCGTAAAACCGAATGGATGACGAATGAATCGTTAGCTGAATTTCTGGATCCCAATGATCCTACTCAAACCATTGAAGGACATCCAGCACCTTGCAGAGCGGTTATCATCGCCAATAAACCATTTACCAATCCCATTTGAAATATTGAGTCATTAATATTTTAATGACTCATAAAAAAGGCCGCACAGTGACTGTGCGGCCTTTCAAAATCTGGGTTGCTAATCTGAATTACAGAGCAACGATGTTTTCAGCCTGTGGGCCTTTTTTACCCTGGGTGATAACGAACTCAACACGCTGACCTTCAGCTAATGTTTTGAAACCATCACCAACGATAGCGCTGAAATGAGCGAATACATCTGGACCGTTAGCTTGTTCGATGAAACCGAAACCTTTTGCTTCGTTAAACCATTTAACAGTACCAGTAACTGTATTAGACATAATAAATCCTACTTAAAAAATATTTCCAGGTGTTTGGAGACATTCCAAACACACTCTTAGCATGAATCAGTGAACCAAATTACTTACAACTACAGGACGAGGTCTTTTGAGGTACTTCGAAATGGTGGGTATAAATAACTTAACTTTCAAGCTAAGAAAAGTGTAGCGGATTAGCGTTGAGAAAGCAATAACTATTCGGCTAAGAATACACCTAAAAAACGTCGAATGAATCACAAAACAAATACTGATCATCACCATTTTTTTTCATATGCCAATAACCGCTCTTCCCGACCATCCCCTAAGATATCCCATCCACAAAATCCATCCAATATCTGATATCCACAGCGCTGAGCCACCCGACGACTCGGCCCATTACTGGCTGCAACTCGAATTTGAATCTGGTCGATACTCAACAAATGATGTGCATATTCACTCAGTAGATTCACCGCTTCCGTGATATAGCCACATCCTAGCGCATCATGGCTCAGCCAATATCCTAAACTAAATGGAACATTTTCACCTTTAATGAGCGAAATAGTCCCCAAAAACTGAGATGAATCTTGCGGAAACAGAATATAGCGCAATTCGTCATGAAAGTGTTCAAACTGGGATGCCGCCTCTCGCTGACTATGAATAACTTCTGACAGAGAGTAAAGATTCGTAATCCACGGCAAATAATACGTTAATCTTGCACCATCACGACAAACTGCTTCATGAATAAGCGGGGCAAATTGTTCTGACGTAGCGCGTAATTCAATGCGCCCATGAGATAAACGCCGTGCAATCAGCGTTTGATTTAGCATAACCACGTTCTTCTCTTCTTTTCCTTATGTTTTTGTGAATCATTCACCTCTATAAAACCGACCCATTGCACACATAATAGGATCGGAATATCAATCTTTGATGAACAGATGATATTCTTAATAGTGGTTCAAAAAATATTTCCCCACAAATACCAATAACAAAAACGTTAAGTAAAGCTTATCAAATTTATCTCAGCGGTATATAGCATTCGCACAGGGTCTTTTCCACGATTCTATTGTGCAATGAAGGGTTCCCCAAATAATGCCCATTTCAATAATAGGCCCATCACACATCAAAAACTCAATGAATAACCATACCGTTCAACCGATCCCCCACTCCGCATAAAAGAAGATTCAGGGATACCATTGCTCATCTTATACCCAACTTAGATTATTTAATCCACATGGCATTACACACTACCATAACTAACTTTAAACAATAAACCCCGAATAAAATCGGGGTTTATGTTTGCATCCAGTGACACGCAATACCAGCAATGACACTTCAATGGAGTCCAGTTCACAATATTAAAGAACAGCAGTCACAACTAACGTTCTTCATTATAGATTTCCAGACTGGCCACTTCTTCTTGTGCAGCAACTGCCTTACTATCGTTATTACGCAACTGTTCCAAATAATCTAAATACCGCTGATCGATATCATGGGTGACATATTGCCCTGTAAACACCGAGGTCTCAAATTCACGGATATCCGGATTACTTTCACGGCAAGCATCAACCAGATCATCAATTGACTGATAAATTAATCCATCAGCTCCAATTAATTTACAAATCTCATCAACTTCTCGACCATGCCCGATTAACTCATTAGCAGATGGCATATCAATACCATAGACATTCGGGAAGCGAATCTCAGGAGATGCTGAAGCAAAGTATACTTTTTTAGCGCCAGCTTCGCGGGCCATTTCAATGATCTGTTCAGAAGTGGTTCCCCGTACGATAGAATCATCGACCAGTAACACATTTTTCCCGCGGAACTCTACATCAATCGCATTAAGTTTCCGACGCACCGATTTACGCCGCTGAGTTTGCCCGGGCATAATGAAGGTCCGACCGATATAACGGTTTTTGACAAATCCCTGCCGATAAGGCAATCCTAGCTTCAACGCAATTTGCAGTGCAATATCACAAGAAGTTTCAGGGATTGGAATTACAACATCGATATCCAAATCATCCCATTCTCTCTGGATCTTTTCACCCAGTTTGGTTCCCATATTAACGCGGGCACCATAAACAGAGATCTTATCGATAGTCGAATCAGGCCGAGCAAAATAAACATATTCAAAAATACATGGGTGATATCCTGGATTTTCTGCACATTGAGCCGTAAATAACTGGCCGTCATCTGTGACAAAAATAGCTTCTCCGGGAGCAACATCACGAACAAACTCAAAGCCAATAGCATCTAATGCTACACTTTCTGATGCAACCATATACTCAGATTGGCCGTTATCCGCGATTCTTTTACCTAAAACTAATGGACGAATACCGTTTGGATCACGAAAAGCCAGCATGCCATGTCCAATCACCAAAGCGACAACGGCATAAGCCCCCCGGGTTTGTTGGTTCACTCGGCGAATGGCCGCAAAAAAATGTTCGGCCTGCAATTCATCGGCATGATCTAACTCATTATCAATTTCATAAGCCAATAAATTTAATAACACTTCTGAATCAGAAGTTGTATTAACATGTCGACGCGCTTTACTAAGCATTTTATCATTTAACTCTTGGGCATTAGTTAAATTACCATTGTGAGCTAACGTAATGCCATAAGGCGAGTTGACATAAAAAGGTTGTGCTTCCGCAGCACTGGAACTTCCTGCGGTTGGATAACGAACATGACCAATCCCGATGTTACCTTGCAAACGCTGCATATGACGTAACTCAAATACATCACGTACAAGCCCATTGGCTTTGCGTTGTTTAAATTTTCCATCAGTGATAGTCACAATCCCTGCTGCATCTTGACCTCGATGTTGCAAAACGGTCAGAGCGTCATAAATACTCTGGTTAACCGGGGTTGTTCCAACGATTCCGACAATACCACACATGAGCGGGCTTCCTTCTTTCTTTCGAGAATTAATGGGGGGTTAAAAAACTCGAAGAGTCTTTTAGAAACTCAAAAAACCATTGAACTATCGCCGTAAATTCGGGAACTAACTTTGAATGCTGCCACCAAGTTGTATCGACAAAAGCCGTAAAAGACAACACAAAAAGCATTGCCGCTACGACAAATACACCTCGAACACCACCGAAGCAAATACCTAACACCCGATCCGTACCCGATAGTCCAGTACTTGTTACTAAACGTGACAGAATATAGTTGCAGAGAGCTCCAATAATCAATGTCACAATAAACAGACAAAATATAGCCGCACCACTACGATAATAGGGATTTTCAATGAGAGTAAAATAGGCAGCAAGATCACTATAAAAATGACTGGCGACAAAAAACGCCGCAATCCAACTGAGTAAAGAAATAGCTTCTTTGACAAAACCTCGCACTAAACTAATCAGTGCCGATAGTGCGATAATGCCAATAATGGCGTAATCCATCCAGTTCATAGGGGTGCTTATGAAGAAAAATGCAACGCATATTAACAGAAAATTACGGCCAATGCGCTGCGTTTTTGGCCGTAATTCCAATTGAGTATGGGCTCAAATCAAGCCTTCTGAACTTGGCAGTACTTTTTGCTTAAATCGTTAGGCAACACAAACTACTCTGCGTTCAAAATGCATTAAATTTGAACAAAATTCACCCCTGAAAGAGCAATAGTTCAAATAACAATGTTTATTGATCTAACGGCTCAAATCGCCGAATTAGCCCTTTTAAGCCGGTTAATTTTTGTAATTGATTTAACTGTTTTTCCAGAGAATCCTTTGAAACTTCGGGCCCGATAAAAATACGATTCAATTCCCCATCGACAGGAATTCGGGGATAACTATGGGCCTGAAACCCAGCTTTTTGTAATTTATCAATTAACTGATTCGTTCCTTCTGAACTTTTTAGGGTAGCCAATTGAATAATCCAAGCTGAATCACTAAATGAACTAACGGGAGAAGATGGCTTCACATCTGGCTGAGTCACCGCTGTCGAATTAGTCGAAGCAACTGGAGCAGCAGGTGCAGCAGGTGCAGCAGAAGATTGACTCAAATCGATCATTAACGGTTTTTCATCTGCCGGCTCCGGAGCAAAAGGGATAGAATTGAACTGCTCTTTAACCGGCTCTTTTTTGCCATCAAATAAATCTGGTAAAATAATGACTAATAAAGCCACCACAACAATCGTACCAATAATCCGGTGTTTAAGCGGTGATAACAACTGATTACCCCCCTCGATAGGCTAAAATTGCCGCTACAGTGACAAAAGATCCAAAAACAACCACGCGATCCGCGGCTTGTGCCGTAGCCATCGCCTGCTCGTAAGCCTGCTGAATGGACTGACACCGTGTCATTGCAGCATTTTCCAGAGCTGTGGCTAATTTATCACCATTATCGCCTCGTTCACCACCCAAACCAGCGATAAACCAGTGATCAAAGCAAGGAATCAGTGAATTTACCGAATGTTGATTGTCCTTATCAGCCAACATGCCACACACTGCGATGGTGTGCGCTACTTTTGGCAAACGCGTCAATTGCTTAGCCAGATACTCTGCCGACTGAGGATTATGAGCCACATCAATAAAAACTTCCGGAGAATGTTGCAAAAGCTGCATCCGTCCTGCTAGTTGCCACTGACCGATCACCTGCTGAACCAATGTTTCTGGCAAAGAGATATCCAAATGCTCTAGTGCAGCTAACGCAGCAACGGCATTATCCACTGGAAGATGTGGGATTGGTAACTGTCGGTAAGTCACATGCGCCCCTTGATAACTCCAGCATTGATTCATTTCATCAAATAATGCGTGAACCTGATGTCCATTCGCCAATAGTTGACAACTTAATTGGTTAGCCGCTTCAATCACACTGCTGACAATTTCAGGATCGCCGGTGACCGCTCGTCCATGACGCCGAAAAATACCGGCTTTTTCTCGCCCAATCTGCATCACATCAGAACCAAGATAACTCTCATGATCCAAGGCTATAGTTGTAACAACGGCGACATCCGCATCAATGATATTCGTGGCATCAAGACGTCCCCCTAAACCCACCTCTAAAACGACATAATCCGGTGAGCTTTGACGAAACAACCAAAGCGCAACTAACGTCCCAACTTCAAAATAAGTCAGGCTAATATCCCCACGAGCTTCTTCAATAGCAGCAAAGGCATCACAAAAAGCCTGTTTTGGAGGAAGTTGATCATTGATCCGAACTCTCTCCCGATAATCAGAAATATGGGGGGAACTATAGACGCCAACCTGATATCCCTTCGCCAACAACAACTGTTCAATCAAACGACATGTCGAACCTTTACCATTGGTACCCGCGACCGTAATCACCGGCATCACCAACGAAGTTAACCCCATTTTTCGAGCAACAGCCCCCACTCGTTCTAAACCCAGATCGATGGTTGTCTGATGCTGATGTTCGAAATAACAAAGCCAGTCTTCCAGAGACCGGCTTTTAGTCATCATTGAATCTGTCATGAATTAATCAGCTTTATAATCACTATCAAATTCCATAGAAACAGCGGAAGCCGCTATCTCAACATTTTCATTGATTTCATTGACCGGAAACTGATTTAGAAGTTTTCCAATAATTGATGCCAGTCGATCTCGCATCTCTCGCCGATCAACAATCATGTCTATAGCACCGTGTTCAAGCAAAAATTCGCTACGCTGGAAACCTTCAGGTAATTTTTCCCGAACCGTTTGTTCGATAACCCGAGGACCGGCAAAACCAATTAATGCTTTAGGCTCTCCGATGTTAATATCACCCAACATAGCTAAAGAGGCTGATACACCGCCCATTGTGGGATCCGTTAAAACAGAAATATATGGCAATCCAGCTTCGCGCAATTTAGCCAAAGCGGCACTTGTTTTAGCCATTTGCATCAATGAAAACAGCGCTTCCTGCATTCGTGCGCCACCACTGGCAGAGAAACAAATCAGCGCTCGTTTTTCTGCAATGCAAGTTTCCACCGCTTTCACAAATCGGGCCCCGACCACAGAAGCCATAGAACCGCCCATAAATGAAAACTCAAAAGCACAAGAAACAACAGGCAGACCTTTTAGATGTCCTTTAAGTACAATCAAGGCATCTTTTTCACCGGTACTTTTTTGCGCAGCTAATAACCGATCTTTATATTTTTTAGAGTCTCTAAATCGTAAAATATCTTTCGGCTCTAAATTTTGTCCTAGTTCTTCGAAACCTTTATCGAGTAAACGTTCCAGCCGTTGTCTACCACCAATTCGATTATGATGATCGCATTTTGGGCAAACAAACAAATTACGCTCTAGTTCAGCTCGATATAGAATCTGATCACATGCTGAACATTTGGTCCAAACCCCTTCGGGAATATTCCGACGTCGTGAGGAGACGCTTTTACTTTTAGGAAGAATTTTCTCTAGCCAGCTCATCGGAATCCTTTAATTTTCAGTATTAATACTTTTTAAAATACACGTTTCGTTAACAAAAGTGAATTGCCATACTCTGGTACAATTCATCTTAAACCTGATAGAACAATGGTCCCGGCTCTACAACTGGGATCTCATAACGCTGCGGATAATCCACCGACACCAGATATAATCCTTGCGCTTTTGCTGTTGCAGCCGCTTTAGTTCTATCTTTAAGCGCTAATAATTCCGAAATCCATGTCGGAGGGCGATCCCCTTGCCCTACTTCAATCAACGACCCAGCAATATTACGGACCATATGATGTAAAAAAGCATTAGCTTTAATATCAATGACCACAAAATCACCTTGTCGAGTCACCATAACATGATGCACATTTCGAAATGGACTACGACTCTGACACTGTACTGCTCTAAACGATGAAAAATCCTGTTCACCCAACAAGTACTGCGCAGCCTCATGCATCCGTTTTTCATCTAAGTGCTGATGATAATGACTCACACCGTGATTTAATATAGCGCCACGATAGGGTGCATTATAAATGATATATCGGTAACGCCTCGCCTTTGCCGAAAACCGGGCATGAAAATCATCGGCTACAGATTTGGCCCACCTAACAGCAATATCCTTTGGCAAATTGGCATTCATTCCAAGTGTCCAAGCCGACATACTCCGCCCAGAATGAGTATCAAAATGAATGACCTGTCCCGTCGCATGAACACCTGCGTCTGTTCGCCCAGCACAAAAAACATCAACCGGATGATCAGCAATTTTACTTAAGGCTTGTTCAACACATTCCTGAACAGAATTAACTTCGCGCTGCCGTTGCCAACCATAATACGCGGCACCATCGTACTCTATACCTAATGCAATGCGCATACTACTCCTACCCTTTAAACCGCGGGCAATGATAAAAAAAGCGATGAGCTTTGTCACCGCCTTTTTGCTATATATTGAGATTTATTGATAAAAATATTAATTTAATTGTTCTAATAATTTTTCTGCCTCTTGCCGAATTTTATCCGGTTGAGAACCCGATAGTAATTCCCTAAGTATATCCCGAGCCCCTTCAGAATCATCAATTTCAATATAGGCTCTAGCTAAATCTAATTTTGAGGCCCCTTCTCCATCGGCATCAACGTCAACCATTTCATCGGGACTTTGATTTAATACATTGCTATATTCACCGAGTCCAACATCTAACTGAGGTTCCTGATACGGGTTAACCTCCGAAGCATCCTGATCAGCATCATTCATCAATTTTTCAATATCAACAAATTCCCGCTCATTTAACGCTTCTCGATCAGGGAGTTCCGGAAGCTCGCCATCATGACTTTCATTAAATGCCGCATCCGAAAACCCTGAGAAAATATCTTCAACGATATCATTTTCAGGATCGGTAGAGATAGACGCTGTATCCAACGATGGTTCTACATCCCTAAGTTGTTCAGCCAGACGATCAATCTCTGATTCAGGATCATCGCTAGCCTCTTCAATACCCGGGCCAACTTCCGATTCCTCAGCGAGGACTTCTTCAATACGGTCATCAGATGCAACAGTAGAAGATTCATCTTCCTGAGCTGACAGATATTCCTGCTCAAACTTAGCCAAAGAGATAGGTTCTTCAATCTCAGGTAATGGCGGCTCTTCAGGTTCATCCTCAATAGCAACATCTACAGAATTTTCTACAACATCAGATACGTCAGTTTCATCCAGCTCTTGCTGCTCAATGATGTCATCAATATCATCCAGTAATTCTTCTTCAGATAACCCTAGTGGCGCATCATCTTCCGTTGTTACATCAAATTGAGGTTCACCTAAATCAAATGTTGGTTCTCTTCGAAAAACATCCGGATTCTCTAAATCAAGATCGATATCAGATTCAGTGGAGCGAAGGGACTCCATCTCCTGATCCATCTGCTCTGCTAATTGCTCTTGTAGCACATCGGGATCATCAGATGGTTCACTCTCTACACGATTAGCATCAACCGCTCCATCAGCCTCTTCAAGCTGTGCATCTAAACGTAAATCATCATCCGGAACAGTACGGTCCGTCGCCGAAGGCTCTGCATCCGCGATACCTTCAATATCCGCAACCAGATCATCAGTAGATAAATCTTCTGGTTCTGGTTCTGGTTCTGGTTCTGGTTCTGGTTCTGGTTCTGGTTCTGGTTCTGGTTCTGGTTCTGGTTCTGAAAGATGCTGCGGTTGTTCCTCAAAATCAGGCAATGGTTCATCTAAATTAATTGATAATTCCGGCTCAAGTGGCGGAACTTCGGCCATTGGTTCTTCTGGCAACAATTCTTCATCCGTGTCAAATTCAGTACCCATTTCAGGTTCTTCATCATCTTCCTGACTGATCAACAAATCATCATCGGCATCCAGCCCATAATCATTGTCAGGGATCTCGGAAAAATCATCATCGGCCGCAGTCTCAGATGATTTAGTTAATTCAGAATTTTCCGGATCTTCAAATTCGGCCAAAGCGCTGACAGCTTCATCATCAAATGTAACTTCGCTATCGTCACCAAAAGCCGCTTCTGAAGCATCGACGGCTACAGATACTTCGGGTTCTTCAGCTCCTGAAGAATCATGCTCAATTGGATTTAGCGTTTTAAAATCTTCATCTAAACTGGATTGATTAATATCATCCGTGAAAAGGTGCGAAAATTGATCATCATCGTCATCATCTAATGCTAAAGGATCATCATCCAACTCTGCATCATGCTCGGTCTTTTTTGAACGAATTCGAAGCAACCAGACCAACACCAATAATATCAATAATACCGGGATAGATGCCGCTAAGGCGATATTCAAAGGCGAGGACAGCAGTTGATCTAACCATGAATTCTGTTGGGGCTGAGTGGTCGCCGGATTAATAATATCCAGAATTTGCTGCTGTGTTTGTCGAGTCTGACTCAGTTCATCCCGAATACTTTCCAGCTGATTGGTCAAGTCGGCAATTCGCAATTTCAAACGATGATTGACTTCTGACATTCCAATCATCTGTTCCCCGGTTTGATCCAACTGCTTGCGAAGCACATCCAACTCTTTATTTTTCATCGCTTGCAGTTCATCAATACGTTTTTCTAATGCGGCGATCCTGGCATTGTTATCTGATGAATTAGATGATGTGGCAACCGTCACATGGCTGCTTGTCGCCGGGGCGGCACTCGTTGATGTAGGATTTTGACTATTGCTCCCATTTCGAATTTCACCTAACACTAACTGCTGAGCCCGAAGAACTGGAATGGCTTGGATCTGTTCAAGGGTTGGCAGCGTCAGATAAGCACCGTTAACCAGATTATTCATATCTTTATCAACGAATGCTTGAGGGTTTGCCTGAAAAATAGCGACCATCGTCTGATAAACAGTAACGGAAGTGTTCGGACGGTGACGATTAGCGATACGCCATAGCGTATCGCTTCTGGAAATGGGTCCATATTGCCGGGATACAATTTCCCCCTGATTATTCACGACATCCTCAGGCCCGACCATTTGAATATACTCCGGATCAGCCGGAGCCGCATACAGACAGTTCGAAAAACTAATTAGTCCCCAGAAAATAAGATAAGTTAGCCGCGAACAAAATCGCTTCATAATAATTCCTTGTTCTCACCAAGCTTTGACAACAGACAACTTCCCTGCCCCTTGTATTCATCGAAAAAACGAGCCATAGGGATCATCTCATTCCAGTTTATAGAACTTCCTATCGTCCCCATATTAGTCGATACCTACTTGTCTTAATAATATTCGGCCATAAATATAAAAACTTAAACTATCTCCGCTATTGATTAAAAACTACTAATTAATTGAATAAGTTGGAGCAAATAAGGTACCTTACAAGCTCTTAGAACATCCGCTTGTATACAGCATTTTAATTCGGTATCGCGATTCGGGCTTTGTCTGATTTGACTCACAGAAATCCGAGGATGCTGATTCAAATCAGTCACCAGCGTAACGGGGTGTTCCAATTCCACATCGACTGATTCCATCTCACCGGCAATATCAATAAAATCAGCTATCGATAAATAACCAGTGCTTTCAATAGAGACTAATGCCATTTCACCATAAAATACCGGCACGGAAACACTGTGCGCACTAATCAGTGGCGTGCTTTCAGCAAAAATCAAAGGTAATTGTTGTTCCACCTGTTCAGCAACTGATGTTGCGGCGGGCGATTGAGCTAACAAATTAAAAGCGATCTGTCTGGAATAGACTTCCGGCTCTACAGGTAATCCATTTAACAAACGAGCCGTTTGCCCTGCCAGCTCATCAATCCCTAACTGCCCCTCTGTTGAAACCGACAATAAGGCACTGACATGAACCGCAGAGATTCCTATCTCGGCATCAATTCGTTTCAGCAAATCCCGAAGCATTAAGACTGTTGCACAAGGTAATTGATAAACGCCCTGAGCCCCCATCCATTCGCTATCACTTAACGAAAGGGAAGAAACAGCGCCAATGACTTCAGAATCAGTCGCATTTAAAAGCACCCCCCCTGCGGCTATAATATCGTCCGCATAAGTGGCCACTAATTCCGCTGAACACCCAACAATGACCTGACAGTCAGACCAACTCACACCCTCTGGAGATTCGATATCAAAGGAGCGCTCTGCAATAGTTAACTGATTTTCCGCATCATCCTGAAGCGTATCGAGAGCTAACACCAAATCAGCTAATGTTGAATTTTTCACTAATTGTTCAATCAATGATTTGCCCAATAACGATGATGCACCTAATACTGCTATTGCCATTGCTTTCTCTCTTATCTAATCCTGACTGTTATTGCTAATATGCATGCCAGAGTAGCTGCATTCGAAATGCTTAAGTATCACCAATATCGCACACTCTGGGCATTGAAGATAATATTTCAGTCAATCAAATTTTTGTATCATAAAACTACCCGAATATTCCGGATAGGTAATCTGTAACAGATTCATAAATAAAGCAAATAATAAAAAGGCTACTCGTTACTGAGTAGCCTATCCATCAAGAATGCCTCATACACGACCTAGTCAGTGTAACGACGAAATACCAACGTTGCATTCGTGCCACCAAAACCAAAACTGTTCGACATAACCTGATTCAGTTCCGCACTTTGTGCTTTATTCGCCACGATGTTTAGCCCTTGAGCCTGTTCATCAAGTTCATCGATATTAATCGAGGGAGATACAAAACCATTCTCGAGCATCAGTAGCGAATAAATGGCTTCATGAACACCGGCAGCCCCTAATGCATGGCCTGTTTGGGATTTAGTCGCACTAATTCTAGGCATATTTTCATCGGTAAACACCTCACGAATCGCCTGCAATTCCTTAACATCACCAACCAGAGTCGAGGTCCCATGCGTATTCAGATAATCAATTGGAGCCGTGAGTCCCGCCATAGCCTGCTTCATACAACGGACAGCGCCTTCACCGGATGGAGCAACCATATCGTAGCCATCTGATGTCGCACCATAACCGACAATCTCTGCATAGATTTTCGCACCACGAGCTAAGGCATGTTCTAATTCTTCAACGACAACAATTCCACCGCCGCCCGAGATAACGAACCCATCTCGATTCGCATCATAGGTTCGGGATGCTTTCTCAGGACAGTCATTATACTTCGTCGATAGAGCTCCCATTGCGTCGAATTCCATCGCTAGAGTCCAGTGCAACTCTTCACCGCCACCAGCAAACACGATATCTTGTTTACCGAGCTGGATTTGCTCTAGGGCATTTCCGATACAATGTGATGAGGTTGCACAAGCTGAACTCATCGAATAATTCACACCACGAATTTTAAATGGGGTTGCTAGGCAGGCTGAAGTCGTACTAGACATGGTCCGGGTAACCATATAAGGTCCCACCCGCTTCACACCTTTATTGCGAAGAATATCTGCAGCTTCTACCTGGTTTTTAGAAGAAGCCCCCCCCGATCCGACTATCAATCCGGTACGATCAGATGAGACTAACGATTCCGGCAATCCAGCATCCTCAATCGCCTGCTGCATCGCTAAATAAGAGTATGCCGCAGCATCTCCCATAAACCGAAATACTTTACGATTTATGTGCTCTGCCGGATCAATATCCAGGCTTCCCCAGACGTTACTACGTAAATTCATCTCTTCGAATTGCTCAGAATGAGTAATTCCTGACCGACCAGTTTTTAATGACTCGAGTACTTCTTCTTTATTGTTACCGATACTGGATATAATACCCACTCCGGTGATTACGGCTCTTTTCATCAGACGATCTCAATCGTTTATTACAAATATAGACACCAACAGTAATAGAATTAACTATTACCCTCGTGTTTTGTTTGGAAGATTACAGGTGAATACCGATAATTTCCAGTCAAAAGCTAGCATGAACTAAGAGGTGTTCCTTGGTAAATTCTATTCACCCAGCAGAAATCTCGTGGAACGAGCAAGGTCTGCCAGTCGCTAATCAATTTGATGACGTTTATTTTTCCAATGATGATGGCCTGGCTGAAACGCGTTACGTATTTCTTAATAAAAATGGTCTTCCTCAGCGTTGGGCGTCTGAGTCATTCACTGACTTCGTCATCGCTGAATCCGGCTTTGGCAGTGGTCTCAACTTTCTGGCTACTTGGCAAATGTTCAACCACATGCCACAAGATCAACGTCCGCAACATCTCCATTTTATCAGCTTTGAAAAATACCCTTTACATAAACAGGACCTGATCAGAACACTTGATCACTGGCCTGAACTTCACACATACGCCAAACAACTTCACCAAAAATATCCTGACATAATAACACAAGGATGTCAGCGAATAATTTTCGAAGAAGGTGAGCTAACTCTCGATTTATGGTTTGGAGACATCCATGAATCACTACAAAATATGGCTCAAACGGAAACCGGATTAGTAGATTGCTGGTTTTTAGACGGATTTGCCCCCAGTAAAAACCCGGAGATGTGGACTCAAGAACTCTTCGATCTCATGGCGAAGTTCAGTAAAAACAATGCAACATTAGCGACCTTTACCGCGGCAGGTTTTGTCAGACGAGGCTTAATTCAGGCTGGTTTTAATATTCAAAAAGCCCCAGGCTTTGGTCACAAACGAGAAATGTTACAAGGCCGAATTGAAATACCGTCCATCCAATCCACTGCAGCCCCTTGGTTTTACCGGCCCACCCCAAAATCTGATTCAGATGTTGTAATCATCGGCGCCGGATTAGCCGGAGCCAGTCTTAGCTATGCACTGAGCCTAAGAAAAATCAAACATACCATTTACGAACAAGCGGAACAATCAGCAAGCGCAGCATCGGGCAATCGCCAGGGCGCTATCTATCCGTTATTACAATCAACTCAATCACCTATCAACGACTTTTTTTGCAATGCTTTTAACTTTAATCGACGAACACTGGCCCATCTGCTCGATCAAGGTTACGCCATTCGCCATCAATGGTGTGGGGTATTACAGCTGGGGTATGATGAAAAATCAGCTCACAAGCTCAATAAACTTGAGCAAGTTCATTGGCCAGAAGCACTACTTCAACACGTAGACAGTCAGCAAGCCAGTGATATTTTAGGACAACCGGTTGAACATTCAGGTATTTTTTACCCCAATGCCGGCTGGGCCAATCCGCAAGATTTAGTCAATGCCTTGTTAACCCAATCACTTAACAGTGGCTATGCCACGGTTCATTATCAAAGCCAATTGCAGGATTGGCTCTCCGAAGATGGACAGGTAAAATTGACGATTAACGGACAACCACATGACTGCCAACAGTTAATACTGGCCAATGGTCATCAAGTGATAGATTTTTCACTCACGAGCGTTTATCCGATCACGCCAGTTCGAGGACAAGTCACCCATATACAAACAACCGCACAGACCGCCGCATTAAAAACGGTGCTCTGCTATGATGGTTACCTCACACCAGCCTGTCAACAAACCCATTGTATCGGCGCTACATACCAACGAAATCAGTTGTCTAGAGAGCTATCAGCTCAAGATACTCGGCAAAATCTTGAAGCCTTAGCGCATTGCATTCAACAGCCCTGGACCCACGATCTTCAGGTGGATCCATCCATTGGGCGAGCCGCTATCCGAGCAACCCTCAGAGATCACCTTCCCATGATGGGACCTCTGGTCCATATTCCATCATTGATACACCAATTTGCTCATATTCCACAGCCTGAATTAAAAGCGAACCTCCATCAAGTTCCTTTGGTTAAAGGGGTTTATCTATTAGCTGGATTAGGCGCGAGAGGTGTCTGTAGCGCCCCATTATTGGGCGAAATCATGGCGAGTGAAATTGCTGGAACTCCCTACCCGATCTCACAATCAACACTAGATGCCCTGCACCCAGGACGTTTCTGGATCCGACGGCTATGCCGCAATCAACCGATCACCCCGTTCTGAGCGGTCGCCGCGCCGAAACTCGTCCCGGCGACACCAACAATACTGCTTATGAAAACATGTAATCTATCAATAAAAACAGGCTATCACGCATCGCGTGGCCTGTTTTTCCCTAACCGTTAACCATTATTCTATGGCAAGGGCCTATATCGCCGTCTATGATTGAGTTTAGGAAACAACTTTATGACATAATTTACGGTATAACTTAGGCTGTTTATTTTTCATCGTTGAGTTTTGCTCAAACCAGACACACGTTGAACACAGTGTGACTTATAGAGCTTAATGAGCAACGCGAACAGAGCACCACAAAGTTTGGAATGCGTTTAAATGATGTCACCTACTTTATCAGCAATTTAGCCAGAGTCTGACGGTAGGATATATGGCAAAGTACGGTCATAACCAGAAAACGGAGTATCATGACTTTACCAATCTTAATATGTGATGATTCGAAATTTGCCCAAAAGCAGATAGTCCGGGCACTTCCTGAGCATTGGGATGTCTCGATTAGTTTTGCAAATGATGGTATTGAAGGACTTGAAAAAATCCGAGCGCAACAGGGCGAATTGGTTTTTCTTGACCTTAATATGCCTAATCTGGATGGTTATGGCGTACTAGAAGCCGTCCAAAAAGAAGATCTGCCCGCTTTAATCATTGTTGTATCCGGTGATATTCAACCCCAAGCCCATGCCAGAGTCACCCAATTAGGGGCATTGGATTTCATCAAAAAACCAACCAATAAAACCATTATTTTTGATATTCTTCGCCGCTATGGGATCTTAACGGATGAAGAATATACGGCCGTCAAGCCCACAGACACAGAGCAAACTAAAACGGCGAAAACAACAACTGCCGCTCCAGAAACATCGACGAACATTACCCCATCGAGACCGAATGATGATGTCATTGATTACCGCGATCAGTATCAAGAAATTGCCAACGTTGCGATGGGACGAGCCGCAGATCTCCTTGCTCGAATGTTAGGCGCTTTCGTGGTGCTACCTATTCCTAATGTAAATATTTTGGCTGTCAGTGAACTTAATATGGCCTTAACGGCTGTGGCTGATGATGAATCGCTTTCTGCCGTATGTCAGGGCTATATCGGTGCCGGTATTTGTGGCGAAGCGCTGCTCCTGTTCCATGACTCAAGTTTTGAAGATTTAGCTCAGCTCATGCGCTATGAAGGCGATCTAGATGATGCCGGACAACTGGAAGTTTTAATGGATGTCGCCAATATTCTCATCGGCGCTTGCCTGAAAGGAATTGCCGATCAATTAGACATGAATTTTTCTCAGGGTCACCCCGTCGTTCTCGGCCAACATACTAATATCACAGAACTGATCGAGAGTAGTACCAAACGTTGGCGTAAAAAAACTTTGGCGATTGAAATTAATTACACCATTGAAAAACGAAATATTCAGTGTGACTTGCTACTGCTATTTACGGAAGATTCGCTACCCACCATGAACAATAAACTGATCTACCTCATGGAGGAAAGCGAGCTATGAGCCAAATTCAAGTCGATTTAAACGATTTTCACTGGATGTTAGAAATGATCCAGAATATTGATGTCGGATTGGTCGTTTTAGATAAACAATACCGCATTCAAACCTGGAATACCTTCATGGAAGCTCATAGTAATTTACGACCAGATCAAACTCAGGGCAAAAACATCTTTGAATTATTTCCAATGCTGCCGGAAACCTGGCTAAGAAACAAAGTTGATTCAGTATTCATGTTGAATAACCGGTCATTTACTACCTGGGAACAACGTCCTCAGGTTTTCAAATTCCGGAATTACCGCCCAATTACGGGCATGGTTGAATACATGTATCAGAATATGACCATCATTCCCTTAAAATCCCTGACCGGTGAAGTCACCCATGTCAGTTTGATCATCTATGATGTCACCGATGTTGCAGTAAACAAACTCCAGCTGGAACGAGCCAACAAACAACTTTCTGAAATTAGTCGAACCGATGGACTGACGCAACTCAATAACCGTCGTTACTGGGAAGAACGGGCTGAGCAAGAATATAACCGGAATATTCGCACCAAACATCCCTGCTCTATGGTGATGTTCGACATTGACCACTTTAAACGCATTAATGACAACTATGGACATTTGGCGGGGGATGATGTCATCCGTCAAACGGCCGCCACATTAAAATCGACCATGCGTAACACCGATATATCAGGGCGTTATGGGGGCGAAGAATTTGTGGTGATCTTAGTCGATACAGCTCCGGAGAACGCATTTGTATTTTGTGAACGGCTTCGTAAAAACATTGAGTCACTCAATATCAAATGGGAGAGCGAAACCATAAAATACACGATTAGTCTGGGTGTTTGCGAGTTATATGATTGCTTCCCAAATTATCAATCATGGTTAGAACAAGCCGATCAAGCACTTTATCAAAGTAAAGAAACCGGACGCAACAAAACAACCATTATGCAGTATGACAATATCAAAATCGTTGATTAACAATTGGTTACAAAAATAGCCGTATAAATTTATACGGCTATTTTTTTAATCATGTACAACAGACAAGGAACCGTTGTTATCGTTATCCTTCAGATAACCTAAACGTACTGTGAGCGAAGTTGTATAATCGTTTCAACAAGAACCTCAAACGCCACACCTAAATCACTACTTTGAACCGCTTCATCCGGATGATGACTAATGCCTCTATCACAACGCACAAATAGCATCCCAACCGGACACAGATCAGCAATGGCCATCGCATCATGACCGGCACCACTGGGCAAACTCACAACCTGCCCCTGTATTTTTTCACTTGCTAAACGAAGAAACTGTTGCAATTGCTCATCACAAGGCGTTGCTGCACTTTCATAGAAACAATCAGTTTTCAATTGGATCTGGCGCCGAGTGGCAATTTGGCTGGTCTGATGAATAATGAGATCCAAACTGTGATCCCGAACTTCATCATCACTCGCCCGAATATCCACGCTAAACAAAACATCCCCAGGAATGACATTAATCGCTCCGGGATGGCACTCAATCTGACCAACTGTCGCCACAACATTTTGCTCAGTGGCAATCCGCTCAATGGCAAGGATCATTTCACTGGCCGCCACTAATGCATCCTGTCGCAACGACATCGGCACGGTACCCGCATGCCCGGCCATGCCCTGCAACGAAAAGTGTAGTCGCTTGGCCCCATTAATCGCCGTCACCACACCAACGGCTAATTCATTCGCTTCCAGTATCGGCCCTTGCTCAATATGAACTTCGAGGTAACCAATAAAATCATCTCGATTTCGTTGAGCACGCTCAATGTGTTCCGGATCTAAACCAAACTGCCGCAATGCCTGTTCAATTGAGATACCATCAGCATCGGTAGTTGCAAGCCATTTTGAGGGCCACCCTTGGGCCAGCCCTCGGCTTCCCAATAGCGTACTTCCAAATCGAGTACCTTCCTCATCGGCAAATCCGACGACTTCAATCGCAAATGGGAATCGAAGCCCCTGCTCATGAAAATAGCCCACTAATTCAATCGCGGTTACCACACCCAAGATCCCATCATAACGGCCCGCATTACGGACCGTATCTAAATGAGATCCCAGCAATAATGCAGGGGCATTTTCATGAAGGCCTTCATAACGACCACAGATATTTCCCACAGCATCCTGCCACACGACCATTCCAGCCGCCTGCATCCATTCACCCGCTTGCCGATTGGCAAGCTTATGCTCCTTTGACAGGTAGACTCGAGTCACCGCCGGCTGATCTTGTGAAATAGCCGCCAGCTCCTGACAACGTTGATACAATCGCTGGCCTACAGCTTCACGCGTCCAGCTATTTTTCATAGCTATCCCAGGCAGCCTGCAATGCAGCGCCCTGAACCGTTGCAAACCCTAATCGATTTAGCACAGCTTCCAACGCGGTCAAGGTTGTTAACACGGTATCTTTACGGGCATTGTACCCCATAACCCCAACCCGCCAGATTTTACCTTGCAAGGGGCCAAAAGAGGTTCCAATCTCAATACCGAAGTCATTCAGTAATAATTTGCGAACCTGTTCGCCTTCAACACCCTGCGGGATCACAACCCCAGTCACATTACTCATCTTATGTTCAAGATCACCGAACAGTTCCAGTCCCATCGCCTGCAATCCGTTCACCATCGCCTGACCATGTAGCTGATGTCGAGCAATACACGCTTCAACGCCTTCCTGAACAATGATCCGAGCACATTCTCGGGCCCCAAATAACATGCTGGTTGCTTCAGTATGATGATTCAGCCGTTCGGGCCCCCAGTAATCCATAATCATACCCAAGTCAAAATAGTTTGAATAAATCAGCTCTTCTTCACCATCTTGATGCTGAGCATTTTTAATCCCCAGTTCTACATGTCGACGTTGCCGGATATGGTCTGCAAATGCAGGACTGATGGTCACTGGAGAACTACCAGATGGGCCACCCAGGCATTTTTGTAACCCGGCAGTCACTGCATCTAGATGCCACTGATCCGCTAACATGGGATTTCCCCCGAATGAAGCGGTTGCATCGGTATAAAACAACACACCATAACGCTGACAAATTTCGCCCAACTCGGCTAAGGGCTGTAACATCGTGGTTGATGTGTCACCTTGTACCGTGAGTAGTGCCCGAGGCCGAATCCGTTTAATCGCATCTTCGACAACGTTTGGATCGAATACTTCACCCCAAGGCACTTCAATGGTATGCACTTTCGCCCGGCAGCGTTGGGCAATTTCACATAACAGATGCCCAAATCGGCCAAAAACAGGAACTAATACGTCATCGCCCGGGCGGATCATAGACACTAACGCCGCTTCGATTCCAGCTCGTGAGGTTCCATCCACTAGCATGGTCCACTGGTTTTCGGTAACAAATAACTGGCGATATAACGCCATTGTCTGGTTCATATACTCAGTCATCACCGGATCATACTGACCCACGAGCTGACTTGACATAGCCCGTAATACGCGCGGATCAGCATTAATTGGCCCCGGCCCCATCAATAGTCGAGTCGGAGGATTAATCTGATCATAATCATTGATATCAAACATAATAATTCCTTACATCTAAATGAAATCGGAGAACACGCAAGCCTTACCATCACTACGTGGATCGCTGGCTGCGGCTAAAATTTTCTGTTGTTTCAAGACGATGGCACCGGCATGTCCCATTAATTCATTACAGGCGGGAACGTGCCTGATCACATGTCCGAGAGACTGTAACTGCTGACAAGTGGTATCAGCGATATCCTGTTCTAATTTCAGGTCATGGGCACTTTCGCCCCAGGTCCGCCCCAGGAGCCAACGCGGAGCTGCAATCGCTTTATCCAAAGGTTGCTGTTGATAGAGATAGCGCCATAA
Source organism: Celerinatantimonas marina (assembly GCF_046054165.1). NCBI lineage: Bacteria > Pseudomonadati > Pseudomonadota > Gammaproteobacteria > Celerinatantimonadaceae > Celerinatantimonas > Celerinatantimonas marina. The sequence continues at coordinate 96,848 of NZ_JBFNXK010000015.1, forward strand.
AATAGCCGCCTGAGTTTGAGGCTGACCTTCGCCACCCATCGTCCCGTAAACCATGTTGCGCCCGTCATTAAGGCTGGCAAATGCCGGATTCAGCGTGTGAAAAGGCTGACAGTTAGGACGCAGCTGATTTTTAGCGCCGGGTTCAAGTGAAAAGCTAACGCCCCGGTTGTTCCAAATCACGCCCAATTCAGGGAGTACAACCCCAGAGCCAAATTCCCAATACAGGCTTTGGATATAACTCACCATCCGCCCTTCAGAATCACAACATCCCATCCAGACCGTATCACCTTTGTGAGCCAACTGAGGCCAAGCGAGTGCCTGCCGGGGATCAATACGAGAGGACAACTGATGGATCATTGATGCCGACAGATAGGGATCAATCGCCTCATCATTGTAACGTGGATCGCAAACCAATCGATCCCGGATCATAAAGGCTTGCTTCGTGGCTTCAATAATACAGTGGAGCTGCTCGGCTTCGCTCATCTTAGCGATTGACCGACCTTGGAACTGCTCATCCATAATCGCCGCGATTAATAATGAGGCAATCCCCTGTGTCGGCAGCGGTAAATTATAAAAAGTCCCTTGAGAGGTCTGTACTGACAGTGGTTCGACCCACTCCGCATGGTAACCGGCCAGATCATCGGTATTGAGCAAAGCATCCGCTCGCTTAAATCCATCAGCGATTACTTGCGCGGTTTGACCCCGATAAAAATCATCGAGCCCTACTTTCGCCAAATGTAAAAACAGATCCGATAACGCCGGATTATAAAGACGCTGCCCGGTTTTCAATGTTGTACCATCCGGCAGAAAATACTCGGCGAATCCCGGTTGTTCATGTAATGCCGATGCAGTCAATTCACTGGCATTTTGCAAACTTTGCGTTACCGTAATCCCATCTTTGGCTAACTGAGCCGCTGGTGTTAACAACGTTTGTAAATCGATAGGCGCTTGCCAATTAGAACTGTATTGCAGCGCCTTTTGCCAACCCTCGACCACACCAGCACTATCGACACACGCCAATGGTCCTCGAGAAGGAATCGCTGAAAATCCTTGATGCTGAAACCATTCTAACGTCGCCTGCCCCGCACTTCGTCCGGAGGCATTGATCGCCACTGGTTTTTTCCCGGGTTCATGGATCAACCAAAAGCCATCGCCCCCAAGTCCGGACATATGCGGATACAAGACACTGATCGAGGCCGCGGCCGCAACCATTGCCTCAATAGCTGTTCCACCTTGCTTTAAAACCGACAAGCCAATTTCACTGGCCGTTGCATGCGGTGCAGTAAAAGCGCAATCAGTCATGACCAATCTCCTCAAATAACCGGGCCAGAGCCAATAACTGCATGTCGCTATCACGTGGACCAATCAGTGACACCCCAAATGGGATACCATCTAAGTTCAGTAAAGGCATTTGCACTTGAGGGCATCCAGACAAACCAGCCATTGCCGTCATTCCCATCAGCCGCACCCGAAAATCAGCCAGTTCTGAGGAACTAGTTTTTCGTAACGGTGCCACATCCGGAGCCGTTGGGATCAGTAAAAATTGGTTCGGTAACAACATTGCTGAGAGTCGTTGGATCCACTGTAAGCGCTGCTGCTCTGCGCTGCCCTGGTCAGAAGCGGTTAGTGATTCAGCCCAACTTAAACGCTGATCAATGTCAGGAGCCAAAGCCTGAGGATAACGATGGTGCCATTCCTGATGAATGGCGGCGGCTTGTCGCCCCTGTAAGACCTGAAAAACCGGAGCTAGCGCATCAATATCTTGCGCCGCAATAGACCAATGTTGCAGATCACATTGTTTTTGTAACTGCTGCTGAAATTGTTGCCATCCTTGGAATAAAGGCTCGGATAAACGCTCAAATAATGCATCAACCATGATGAATTGAAAATCATGGAAATCGCAGGATTGCACGTCCATTCCATATAAGAAAGCCCCAACTCGCTCTAAGGTCCTCGCATCACGACACATCCAACCGGGCGTGTCAAAACGAGGTGCCAACGGAATGATACCACTGGTCGATAGTCGTCCATGCGTGGGACGGATACCAACTAGGCCGTTATACATCGATGGGATCCGAATGGATCCCCCGGTATCAGTTCCTAATCCAATATCCGCATCATTGCAAGCAACGGCCACGGCCGAACCACTAGATGACCCGCCCGGAAGACGATCGGGTGTAATAGGATTTATCGGTGTACCAAAATGAGCATTACATCCATTCAGGCTATATGCGATTTCATCAGTCTGGACACGTCCCACGCAACGGCTGCCACTGTCAAAAAGCTGGGCTAGAACTGAAGCGGTTAACGCGGCAGGCGCATGACTCTGATACCAGGTCGGATTACCGGCACCGGTGGCAAATCCTGCAACGTCATATAGATCTTTATAAACAAACCGCAACCCCGTTAAAGGCCCGTGGGAATTAACAGGCCCCTGATGGGGACCATGCTTACAATATACCGATGAATCATTCATGACCGGAAACCAAAGTTCTACATCGCTTCATTAAACAACTTTAGTTTCTTAAAGTAAATAATAAGGAATATAAATTCCAAATTTAGGCTAAGTTCCTAATGGGGGTTCCAATTCGTCAAAATTATCATATAACTGATCAATCAGCTGGATACGCGGCTGTTGTTCCTGAGTCTGACACAGGTTACAGAGTAAACTCACCATTGCCATCGCACTGGCATATGATGCAAATCCCCCCGGGCTCAACTGATAACAAGGTAATGTCCAATTAGCATGGGTTGCCAATTCAACGCCCGATGGATCCGTAATCAACAATAATGAGGCCGGCGTTTTTGCCAAATACTGCACCAACGGCTTCACTAGCTTCGGACGTCGTCGCAATGCAACAACAATAACTAAATCCTGCTCTTCTAACCCCACCAACTCCTCGGACAACGTTTGACCACTATGAGGGAGTAACCAGACATTGGATCGCAACTGCAATAATTGTTCTCGCCAGTGTAATGCGATTGGATAACTATTGCGTAATCCGATCAGTAAAACCCGTTTAGCTCGCATTATCGATGAAGTAATATCTTCTAAGGGCTGTCCCTGCAACCCCACCAATGTCTGTTGCCAATTACGGCTTTCCTGTTGTTGATGAGCATTCAGTTGTTCATCCAGATTATGCTCGCAGAGCTGTTCCAACTGCGGCGAACCCGAAGCTCTGTTGCGGCGTAAATCTTCCCGAACCTGATAAAACCCATCGTATCCCAACCGTTTAAAAAAACGGCTAACCACGGGTTTGGAGACCTGAGCTAAACGTGCCATATCGGCACTAGAGTAAATGGCCAGTTCCGACTCATACGTCAGTAAAAATTCGGCAAGCTGCCGTTCTTTCGGGCTTAACTGCGCTAGATGTTGCGTAATACGCTCACTCAATGCTGAACCCGTCATAATCCGTTCCTTTTCGGTAGTAAGTTGCCATGATAACGACAGATGAATCGCCCCTTAATTCTGCCTATCAAGCTATATTAGAGACATGAGCAGATACAATCTGCCACCCTTGTTGGGTCCGAAGCCAGGTCTGGCTTTGACGACCTAACGACTGGTGAGGCCGTTTAAAAATCACATGCGCGGTGGCCAATGAATCACCAAATGTGGTAATGGCAACTTTAACGACTTCCCGTTCCAATCCTTTAGGCGAACGTTGTCGCCGAAATTCAGCAATCGCCTGATAACCAAACAAATTCTCACGAGCCCCCAAACGAACAGTTTCAGCACTATTCCAGAAAAACCGATCCAAAGCAGCCACATCATTGTGAACGAGTGCTTGTTCATAATCCAGAACCGCTTGGGTCACTTCCTGCACTACAGCAGGTTCATTGACTTTCATTTCTAATGTCTGTGACATATTAACACCCCAAAATTAAGCATTTGCACCAAAATGGAACACCACACCTTTTTTTCTGTATCCCTTCAGGCCTTAAAACCACGCCAACAAGCCAAGGCGAAGTAACGCCATATGTGGTCCAAATTTTGCTTTGCCAAAGAAACAATAATTACAAACAACCCATATATATAAAACTTTAGTTTCAAAAACAAATCAGGAGTCAATGATGCAGGTTATAAGAAAACTATGCAATGTAGTTATATTCACAGTGGCCTTTCTGGGCTTAAGTCTACCGAGTTATGCTAACCAACTAGATGATATTGTCCAACGTGGAACCCTGAGAGTGGCTGTTCCTCAAGATTTTCCACCTTTTGGATCAGTGGGGACTGACATGCAACCCCACGGATATGATATCGATATGGCCGCTTATCTAGCCAAACAATTACATGTGAAACTCAAACTTGTCCCTGTAACCAGTGCAAACCGCATTCCTTATTTAACAACCGATAAAGTCGACTTAGTGATATCGTCTTTAGGTAAAAATGCTAAACGAGCTAAAGTCATTGATTTCAGCCGACCTTATGCGCCGTTTTTCTTAGGGGTCTTTGGCCTGAAATCGATTGATGTTCATCAACCGGCGGATCTCGCAGGGAAAACAGTCGGTGTGACACGCGGTGCCATCGAAGATATGCAACTGAGCAAAATTGCACCTCAAAATGCCACCATTAAACGCTTTGAAGATAACAACACCACATTATCTGCTTATCTCTCTGGGCAGGTGGATATGATTGCAACCGGAAATCTGGTCATCGCGGCTATTGCACATCGTAATTCCGATCGAATTCCAAGCACTAAATTCACTTTGAAAAATTCACCATGCTATATTGGCCTTCGCCAAAATGAGCCTGAACTTAAAGCTAAAATAGATCAACTCATTCAAGTGGCATTAGGGAATGGAACGCTGACCAAAATGTCACAAAAATGGCTTAAAGCACCATTACCAGCCAACTTTGGCGCATAAGGATTGTGCAACAGATGCATTATCATCTTAATTTCTCAGGGCTGCTGCCATACTGGCAGCAGCTCGCTTCAGGATTATGGCTGACAATTGAGTTAACGATATTGGCCACCATTGGGGGAATTGTTCTGGGGACCTTAACGGCAGGAGCCCGAACTCATCGACAGTTATCCTTTCGTTTTATCTCAGGGATCTACGTTGAGATCATCCGTAATACCCCATTTATCGTGCAGCTGTTCTTCATCTTCTTCGGATTATCCAGCTTAGGTATCAAACTTACTGCTTGGGAAGCCGGTCTACTAGCAATGGTCATCAATCTGGGGGCCTATAGTGCCGAAATTATTCGAGCCGGTATTACCGCTACGCCCAAAGGCCAATGGGAAGCAGGCCAAACTTTGGGGCTATCCAGAATTCAGGTGTTCTGGCGCATTGTGATCCCCCCTGCCTTTATGCGCATTTACACACCGCTTATTGGTCAGTGTATTATCGTCATGCTGGGATCATCCGTCATCTCCCAGATTTCAGTGGAAGAACTTACCTTTGCAGCGAACTTCATTCAATCCAGAACATTCTTAAGTTTCGAAGTTTATCTGGTTTCAACCGCTTTATATCTTCTGCTTTCAGTAATCATGCGCCAACTATTAACTCGGGGCGCTAAAAAATTGTTTCGGGGGGCCGTACTATGATGCAATTCAGTAATTGGGATATATTGCATAATTTATTGCTTTCCGCCCGCTGGACATTATTGCTATCGTTGATTGCATTCTGTGGCGGTGGCATTGTTGCGTTTATTCTTACTTTCTTTAGCCTTTCTCGACGACCTATTTTGGTTCAACTGGTCCGGATTTATGTCGAAATATTTCAGGGAACCCCTCTGCTGATGCAGTTATTCTTGACATTTTTCGGCTTATCACTCATCGGGATTGATGTGAATGCCTGGACGGCTGCCAGTCTGTCTCTGATTCTATTTAGTAGCGCCTTTTTAACCGATATCTGGCGAGGTTGTATTGAATCACTCCCGAAAGGCCAATGGGAAGCCTCTCGTTGTCTGGGGATCAATTTCATACAGACCATGCGCCATGTGATTTTACCTCAGGCTCTTCGTTTAGCTATTGCACCTACCGTTGGTTTTTCGGTTCAGATTGTCAAAGGGACAGCATTGACGTCAATCATTGGTTTCGTTGAACTGACGAAAGCAGGAACCATGCTGAATAACGCAACCTTTCAGCCATCCAAAGTTTTCCTCATGGTGGCTGTGATCTATTTTGTTATCTGTTATCCACTCTCACTTATCAGCCAGTATCTGGAGAAAAAACTACATGTCGCTCGTTAGTATTGAACAAGTCCATAAATATTATGGCGATCACCATGTACTCAAAGGGATCGATCTCAAAGTAGACGCCGGCGAAGTGATCTCAATTATTGGCCGGAGTGGTTCAGGGAAAAGCACTTTATTACGCTGTATCAATGGTCTTGAGAAATTTGATCAGGGTGCCATCATCGTAGATAAACAAGCTGTCGATGATAATGAAAAACATCTGCTGGAACTGAGCCGTAGTGTCGGCATGATCTTTCAGAATTTCAATTTATTTCCGCATCTGACGGTAGCTGAGAACATCATGTTAGCTCCGAAACTGGTGCTTAAATTATCGCCCCAGCAAGCCCGAGAAGAAGCGGAAGCCGTGCTTAAAAAGGTCGGGTTAGCCGATAAAGCCGATCAATTTCCGGGAAATCTTTCCGGCGGTCAACAACAGCGGGTCGCAATTGCTCGATCATTAGCCATCAAGCCTAAAGCTTTACTTTGCGATGAAATCACATCCGCTTTAGATCCGGAGTTAGTTGGTGAAGTACTCCATGTACTGGAACAACTCAAAGAAGAAGGGATGACGCTGATTCTAGTCACTCATGAAATGAACTTTGCTCGAGATGTCGGTGACAGATTGGTGTTTATGCATCAGGGAAAAGTTTGGGAAAGCGGTCCGGCAAAAGAAGTTTTCGCAGCCCCCAAAACCAAAGAACTACAGAGTTTTATATCTGCAGTTCTTTAATTCATCACCTGAAGCAGGCTCCGTTCAATCCATTATCGCCGATAACGGACGGACATGCAGGTAAGCCCTGCTTCAGCTTTCACAAACTCACTAATATCAACCGAATCGACCGCGTAACCTTTCGCTTTAACCCGTTCGATCGTCTGAGGATATAAACGGTTCATACAAACCGTTCCGTTAATGAGCATAATATTGGCACCGAAAGGTTCGGACTCTGGCACCGTGATCAACTGATACCCTTGAAAAGGCAGAACATCCACCCAGCTTGAGTTAATCAATAAGGTATGTTCATCCAATGCCGTCACGCCTGTTTTTAGATGCAAACATCCTAGAACATCAACAGCTACAACCTGATAGCCAAACGGCTGCAGGATCTCAGTTAACCGATCAATCCCCGCCTGGTTGGTACGCGATGAGCGCCCTACAAACACTTTTTTACCAATTTGCAGAACGTCACCGCCTTCAATCTCGGCTGGGAGATCAATAGATTCAACGGTTCGAAACTTAGAAAAATACTCAGCCATTGCGGCTCGTTCCGGGCGTCTTGATTCAACGCCCATAGAAGTTAAAACAGCTACTTCATCAAACACGATAATCGGATCTTCAACAAAGACACTATCCGCTAAATCGGCATTGCTATTGATCGTATCGACATTCGCACCACAGCGCTTCAGCATCTGGCAATAAGCCTGATGCTGAGACAGTGCTTTCGGATAATCAATCGATTCGCTTTCAAGATAAGTCAGTTCACAATCTTGCAAATGTACCGAAGGCACATGCGTTAATACCTCAATCATTAACACTCCTTGAATAATATTCCTATACCAGAGGCTGCCCAGCAAATTGCACGCAAATTAAACAAATTCTGGCTCATATTCGATGTGACTCACTGATGCAACAAACCCTGACATTGCTACACATTTTATTTTAAAGACACACCTTAGCGGGTTTCACTACGAATCACCACAGACAAAAATAAAACATTATTTTAATTATATTTGATATATCTATCATTTTTATCTATCCACTCTGTTTAAGCTCACTGCACTGCTGATATCACCATGAAAGAGTGCTTTAATCTATGAAACATCTTATCCGCACATCACTAGCCACTTCACTATTACTCACTCTATATAGTGTTGTAGCCCAAGCTCAAACGGCTTTTACCGCACCGGGAACAATTGACAGCCCGATATTAAGTGATACCGAGGCTGCGACCTTTACAATGGCCAACTACTTTAAATTCATTGGCAATACACATACCCCTGAATTCATTCCATGGATACCCAAACCTATCCAAACCAAACCCGTGGATATAACGGTAGCTCCTGCTTCCAATTCTCATGTTCAATTTCACGATATTCAGCAAGCGATCAATGCAGCCATACAACTGCATCCCGATTCAGCAACACCCGTAACCATCCGATTACAACCGGGTGAATATACCGGAACCGTTTATATTCCAGAGGATGCCCCACCCATCACACTCTATGGGACAGGGGTGAAACCGACAGCCGTCAAGATCACGCAAACGATTGATTCAATGTTTACGCCTGAACAGTATCGAAATACGGTCAATCCCAATAACCGATACCAATCGGGAGATCCGGCTTGGGAGATGTATCAAACTTGTGCCACCAAAACCGGTACCCATGTCGACACCACCTGCTCCGCAGTGGTGTGGTCACAAAGCCCGAAATTTCAGCTCAAAAACCTGACCATTATTAACTCGATGATCGATCAGGCCGATGCCAGTACTCATCAAGCCGTAGCCCTTCGAACTGATGGTGATCAAGTTCAACTTGAACACGTTCGACTCATTGGCCGTCAGGATACTTTCTTCGTCAATTCAAGTAATCGGCAAAATCAATATGTCACCGATCACTATAGCCGGGCCTACATTAAAGATAGTTATATCGAAGGTGATGTTGACTATGTCTTCGGGCGGGCCAGTGCGGTATTTGATCATGTAACATTCCATAGTGTTTCCAGCCGGGAATCTAACTCAACCTATATTTTTGCACCTGATACCCCTAACTGGGTCGATTACGGTTTTTTAGTCATTCACAGTAAACTCACCTGTGATAATGGATTTGACGACCCAACCCATATTAAACTCGGCCGAGCTTGGGATCAGGGAGCCAGCAGTACCGGTTATCTTCCGGGAACAACATCCAATGGACAACTGGTGATACGGGATAGCCTCATTGAGAACTGTTTTGATCTTGATGCCCCTTGGGGAAATGCAGCCACGACATCGCGTCCGTTTAGCGGAAACATCAATCCACAGCGTAATCTAAACGATGTCCACTTTAACCGGTTATGGTTGTTTCACAACACAATCATGCAAACTCACTGGTAAGCGAATGCCCCTTAATTCCCTAATAAAAAAACCGGCCAAA
>NZ_JBFNXK010000016.1:0-97770 GCF_046054165.1 Celerinatantimonas marina
GATGACTATGACGTCTATTTCTCGATGATGAAAATAGGTCGATTAGATGAACGCACCATGAAAATAATTCGTCTAAAGTAACAAGGGACATGTAAACCATGTCCCCGGTTTAAAATGTAAAGGATGTCCCGTTTGTACAGGGGTCGTCAGCGGTTAAGCCGCTAAAATTGTTTTTAGATCGGCATCGACCTGACCAATACTGCGCATATCAAATTTTTCCTGAATGATGGCGAGTAGATTTGGGGTCAGAAAAGCGGGAGCAGTTGGGCCGGTGTAGATCCCTTTGACCCCTAGAGCAAAGAGGGTGAGCAGGATCACAATCGCTTTTTGTTCAAACCAAGATAAGACCAGTGTGAGTGGTAGCTCATTAATATCACAATTAAATTCCTTGGCGAGTGCCAGTGCCAATTGGATGGCCGAATAGGCGTCGTTACATTGGCCGATGTCGAGCAGCCTGGGAATGCCGTTAATCTCACCGAAATCATTTTTATTAAAGCGATATTTGCCACAGGCCAGCGTCAGAATTAGCGTATCCTCCGGTGCTTTGGCAGTAAAGTCAGCATAGTAGCTGCGTTCTCTTCGACTGCCATCGCAGCCACCCACGAGGAAAAAGTGCTTAATATGGCCCTGTTTGACCTGTTCAATAACAGCTGGCGCGGCGCTCATTAAGGCATTGCGACCAAAGCCGATGGTGATGTAGTGCTCGATTTCGTCATATTGAAATCCGGGATGGGATAATGCGCATTCAATGACCGGACTGAAATCATCGCCTTCAAGATGAGCTACACCCGGCCAGCCAACGATGCTTCGGGTGAACAAGCGATCAGCATATTTCCCGACGTTGGGATCTAGCAGGCAGTTGGAGGTCATGACAATGGCACCCGGAAAGTTGGCAAATTCTCGCTGCTGGTTTTGCCAGGCGCTACCGTAGTTACCGACTAAATGAGGATATTTTTTCAGCTCCGGATAGCTGTGAGCCGGAAGCATCTCACCATTGGTGTAGACGTTAATCCCTTTGCCTTGAGTTTGTTGCAGGATCTTTTCTAGATCGTGCAAGTCGTGTCCGGAGACTAAAATACATTGGCCTTGGATGGGTTTGACGTTAACGGTGGTGGGTTCTGGATGTCCGAAGGTCTGCGTTTCACCCCGATCCAGCATTTCCATCACCTGATAGTTTAGCAGACCAATTTGCATCGAACAGTCCAGAAGTTGATTAAGATCGTCCGGATCGGTGCCGAGCCAACTCATGATTTCATGATAACGGGCATAGATATCGTTATCGGTTTGGCCAAGGACCCGGGCATGTTCCATATAAGCAGCAGCCCCTTTCAGACCATATAAACAAAGCAGTCGCAACCCAATGACATCTTCATGCAGTTGTTCATGTCCACGGTTAACGGCCATTTGAGGTGCCATCGCTAGAATGGCTTCAGCGCTTTGGGGGAGTTGAAACAGAGCGACGTTAGGCAGATCGACTGCTGCTTTCCCGGCCGTAGCGACACTGACCTGAGCCTTAAGTTGGCTGCGGTAGTGATCGGCTTGGGTGGCCAGTGCCAAAATGCGTTCCGGATCAAAGTTGACGTTGGTCAGTGTTGCGAAAAATGCTTTGGGAGCCCACTGATTGATTTCATCATGGATAATCCCCAATTCAAGCGCCCGAGTGGCCCAAAAAGAAACGCTTTGCAGCGCATAAACTAAAACATCCTGAAGATCAGATACGGCGGCGGTTTTGCCACAGACGCCTTGGGTAAATGCGCAGCCGGTCATGGTTGTGCTGTTGATGGTCTGTTCACACTGAATGCAGAACATAGCATGTCTCCGGTAATTTTTAGGATCATTAATTTTTAAATCAGCAGAGCAGAATGTATGCCACAATGTAACGTATTGATTTTATAGAGTTTATTTAAAGTAAATATGAACTGATGATGTGATAAGTACATCGCCTGCGTTGTCTTTATCACATCCACTGGTCGTGTGATGACTAGCGATCAATGCCGAGTTTTTTGCCCATCCGATACAGGTTGCCCCGATCCATCTGTAAAAAATCGGCGGCTTTAGACCAGACGTGGCCACTTTTGTTTAAGGCATGTTCAATCAGTTCTTTCTGATAGCTTTCGATTAGTGCACGCATCGGCTGGCTGTCTTGGGGCAGATAATGGGATGTGTTTTTAACATCATCTGCGACCAGCTCGCTTCCGAAATGATGCGGCATGATGGTGGTGGCATTCTGTGAGATGGCGTGTAAAGCAGCCCGAGTTAGGGTGTGTTCCAGTTCCCGGACATTACCGGGCCAGGGCAGGGATTCTAGTTGTGTGAGCACCTTGGGGTGAACATGCAGATTGGGCGCATTGAACTGCTGGCGGACTTTTTCCAGCAGATAACCGGCCAGTACCGGAATATCGCCTTCACGCTGGCGCAGCGGTGGTACATGGATTGGGAACACATTCAATCGGTGATATAAATCGGCTCGAAAGCGGCCGTTTTCCACCTCTATTTCCAACTGGCGATTGGTTGCCGCGATAATTCGGACGTTGACGACCAAATGTTGATCACTGCCAACTCGCTGTAGTTCACCTTGTTGGATCACGCGCAGCAGCTTGGCTTGTAACGTTAAAGGCAACTCACCGACTTCATCTAAAAATAGGGTACCTTCATCCGCCATCTCAAATTTGCCGGCCCGCGCACTGTTGGCACCGGTAAAGGCCCCTTTAACATGACCAAACAGCTCGCTTTCTGCCAGCGCTTCGGGCAGCGCCGCACAGTTAACGTAGATCATCGGCTTATCACAGCGTTGGGAGCGGGCATGGACGGCATGTGCGATCAACTCTTTGCCGGTTCCGGTTTCTCCGCTGATTAAGACAGCATAATCAGAGCGGGCGACGGTAGCGATATTACGCCGCAGTTGTTGCATTTGTGGGCTTAGACCAATGAGTTCATTATTTTTAGAGCGGGCCTGTTGAATTAAAGTCTGGGTGACATGCTGTTGCTTTTGATTCTGAGTTTTCAGTGCTTTTAATTGAGCAATATGGCGTAGTGTTGCCGCCGTTAATGCGGCAAAAGTTTCCATCGTTACCGGATCGATGCTATCGAAAGCGCCCACGGTGAGCGAGTCCATCGTCAGAGCCCCCACCAGTTGCTGCTCAATATAAAGGCTACAGCCCATGCAATCGTGTACATCAATGGAGGCGGCTTCGGCCAGCAGTGCTCCATCAAATGGATCCGGAAGCGGGCTGTTGGCATCAAAACGTACCGGCGAGCGGCTATTAATAATGGCCTCCAGCCTTGGATGCGCTCCGGGAAAATAACGTCGTCCCAGTACGGTATTGGAAACGCCTCTGACCGCTACCGGGGTGAGGAACCCCTCTGCATCCAAGATCAGTAAACAGCTGGCATCACAGGGAAAAACCTGCACCACACCGTCAATGAGGTGTTGATACTGCTGCTGATACGACAGATTTGAACTGAGATTTAAGGCAATACTAAGCAGAACCTGATCCAGTGGGGTCGGCATCGGTCTATTCCATCATTGTTAAAATACTCATGCTAGCAGATGGATGTCATTTTGACATCCACCCTGCGTGATGATGTGGAGGAACACCGATTTTTCTGGATTGTACATACAATAGTATTCATTCGGTTGTAGCCACCGACATAGGCTACTCTTGAAACGAGCCCGAGAGCTGATGTACGGAGCGTCATCTGTGTGCCGATAGCCTTTTGAAAATATGACAGGAATAAATGTATGGGAAATCAAAAAAGTAGCTCTGCAGGAAAGTGCCCCATTATGCATGGAGGGATGACATCGAGTGATCAGTCGGTGATGGACTGGTGGCCAAAAGCGCTGAATCTGGATATTTTGCATCAGCATGATCGCAAATCTAATCCGCTTGGTGCAGATTTTAATTATCGTGAAGAACTGGCCAAGCTGGATGTGAATGCCCTTAAAGCTGACTTGAAAGCGTTGATGACTGACAGTCAGCCATGGTGGCCGGCTGACTGGGGGCACTACGGCGGTTTGATGATCCGCATGGCATGGCACTCCGCTGGGAGTTACCGGATTGCCGATGGTCGGGGTGGAGCCGGGACCGGTAACCAACGTTTTGCACCACTAAATTCATGGCCGGATAACGTCAACCTGGATAAAGCGCGACGTTTATTGTGGCCGATTAAGAAAAAATATGGCAACCAAATCAGCTGGGCTGACTTGATCATTCTGGCTGGGAATATGGCCTATGAATCGATGGGATTAAAAACGTTCGGATTTGCATTTGGCCGGGAAGATATTTGGCATCCGGAAAAAGATACCTACTGGGGTTCTGAAAAAGAATGGTTGGCCCCAAGTGGCAGTGAAAATAGCCGTTACTCCGGCGAGCGCGATTTAGAGAATCCTCTGGCAGCCGTCATGATGGGGCTGATTTATGTGAATCCGGAAGGGGTTGATGGTCATCCGGATCCGCTGAAAACCGCTCAGGATATGCGAGTGACCTTTGCTCGAATGGCAATGAATGATGAAGAAACAGTGGCACTGACTGCCGGTGGTCATACCGTTGGAAAATGTCATGGTAATGGTGATGCGGCTAATCTTGGACCCGATCCCGAAGGGGCTGAACTGGAAGAGCAGGGGCTGGGCTGGATCAACCATAGTTCACGAGGCATTGGTCGCAATACGGTTAGTAGTGGCATTGAAGGTGCCTGGACCACCCATCCGACCCAGTGGGATAATGGATATTTCAGTCTGTTGTTCAAATATGACTGGGAACTGCAAAAAAGCCCAGCCGGCGCGTGGCAATGGGAACCCGTGAATATCGCCGCAGAGGATAAACCGGCCGATGTGGAAGATCCATCCATGCATTACAATCCGATCATGACGGATGCGGACATGGCTCTGAAAATGGATCCGGAATACCGTAAAATTGCTGAAAAATTCCAGCAAGATCAGGCGTATTTTTCTGAAACCTTCGCCCGGGCTTGGTTTAAACTGACTCACCGTGATCTGGGGCCTAAAGCTCGTTATGTTGGCCCGGATGTTCCCGCCGAAGATCTGATCTGGCAGGACCCAATCCCCGCAGGTAAAACCGATTACGATATCGCAGCCGCCAAAGCTAAGATCGCGGCTAGTGGCCTGAGTTTAGCGGATATGGTTGCAACCGCATGGGATAGTGCCCGAACTTTTCGGGGATCCGATTATCGTGGTGGTGCCAATGGCGCACGCATCCGTCTGGCTCCGCAAAAAGACTGGAAAGGCAATGAGCCGGAACGTTTGGCACGAGTGCTCGCCGTGTTGGAACCCATCGCAACGGGTTGTGGGATGAGCGTCGCGGATGCGATTGTGCTCGCGGGTAACGTAGGGGTTGAACAAGCGATCCAAGCGGCTGGTTTCTCGGTTGACGTACCGTTTATGCCCGGGCGCGGCGATGCGACCTCCGAGATGACGGATGTTGAGTCATTCGACGTGTTGGAACCGTTAGCGGATGGATTCCGAAACTGGCTGAAACAAGACTATGTCGTCCAGCCGGAAGAACTGTTGTTGGATCGAGCACAATTGATGCGATTGACGGCACCGGAGATGACGGTGTTAATCGGTGGGATGCGAGTACTGGGAACCAACTATGGCGGAACTGCGCATGGCGTATTGACGGACCGAGTCGGTGTTCTCAGCAATGATTTCTTTGTCAATCTGACCGATATGGCTTACACCTGGAAACCTAAAAGTCGCCGTCTGTATTCGATTTGTGATCGTCAATCCGGTGAAGAAAAATGGACGGCCACTCGTGTGGATTTGGTGTTTGGCTCAAATTCTATCTTACGCGCCTATGCTGAACTTTATGCGCAAGATGACAGCCAGCAGAAATTCATTGAGGACTTTGTGGCCGTTTGGACTAAAGTGATGAATGCGGATCGCTTTTAGGGGGTTGAGAATTTGAAGCGATAAGACAGACTAATGTCTGTCGACCCCACCCTAACCCTCCCCTTCATAAGGGGAGGGAATCATAGAGTTTGGATAATTATATCAAAGTCAGACCTCACTCTAATCCTCTCCTCTGGCAGGGGGAGGGAATCATAGAGTTCGGATGATTACATCAAAGCTAGATCTCACCTAGGCCTTCCCCTTTGGCAGGGGAATGATTGAATTTGGATAATTTCAGCAAAGCCAGACCCCACCTAGGTCTTCCCCTTTGGTAGGGGAGGGAATCATAGAGTTTGGATGATTACATCAAAGTCAGACCTCACCTAGGCCTGTCCCTCTGGCAGGAGAGAGAAGCATAGAGTTTGGATATTTCCTCCCCCTTATTAAGGGGGAGGTCAGGAGGGGGTTTGTAGTCACTTTGAATAGCACCTGCAATAAACTGAATTTATTTAAATACGTTATAAATATATAATTATCACTCGAATAGAAATATGATCAAAATTTTAAAAAATTAACATTTTAATTACATGTAAATATATTTTTAGAATAGTTATAGTAATCTGTGCTAAATTAAAAATAGTCATACTGTTATTTCAAAATAACGTAACGCTTGTATATGGACGTATTTGCTGAACATTAATAAATTATTATGTTTTTTGTCAAAATAAAAGGAATTAAAGTGAACCGATATTTCTCATATTTATTAGCTCCAATATTGTTGTTGAGTTCGTTGACTACGTATAGCAGTGGTTATTACCGGGAAGATACGCAGACATTTGGACTTTCTTCTCAGGATATTAAGTTTTGTCAGTATTTGAGTCATACCGATGCACAAGTGGTTAAACTATTTTTTATTGACGGGGTTCCAAAAGATAAAATAGTTAAAGTCCTTCAGGATAACGGTTTACCTGATAAAATGCTTCCAATGGTCAAAGACAGCATTGAACATGTCTGTCAGGTTAAGGATGCTCAAAAAAAGGCGAAGCTTAAAAAAATATATAGCCGTTATTTGAGTCAATATTCAACAGATGAATTAAATACTAAAAACTTGGAATATAAATTATCACTTCAGTGTCTGAGCTCTTCACTAACTAACCAAATATCTAAAGTTTTCCCGATAAAGGCATTTTACACGGCTTCTTCAGATTGTGGTCTGAATGCAGATTTAAAAGAAGAATTTATTTTATCTTATCTATTTAATGGGAATTCATTTGAAGCGGTGACTCAATCGCTAGAAGCCAATAGGAAAAAGGATTTAAAGAATCCAAATTATTCTAAATTGTACCATGATAATGTTGAACAGGCCGCATTTAAAAACGTTATGTTATTACATGCTAATTTTATCACAGATGATATGCAACCCCTTAATCCAGCACTTTTGACAGATAAAAAAATTAAAACAAGTTTGATTAAATCAGTGATTGAAACGAAAATTCCTTCGTATCTGACTTGTTTTGAAAATATTAAAATGCGTTATGATTATAAAAGTAAAAAATTGTCGGATAAAATTGATCAGTATAATGATAAAGCCCGAGCATTGTTGGAATCGCCTAAGATCCAGCTTAATGATGTCGTTGAATTTTTTTATTTTTCGAAATTTGTTGAGAATGCCGCTGGCTCTGATCTCGATTATTTATCGAAACACAATGTGGTGGTGTTATTGCGGTTCCGAGATCGGCTTTTA
This sequence comes from Celerinatantimonas marina, assembly GCF_046054165.1. Classification (NCBI taxonomy): domain Bacteria; kingdom Pseudomonadati; phylum Pseudomonadota; class Gammaproteobacteria; family Celerinatantimonadaceae; genus Celerinatantimonas; species Celerinatantimonas marina. The sequence goes on from NZ_JBFNXK010000016.1 coordinate 7,593, forward strand.
AACCTGTTTAAGGCCAGCGACAGTTATCAGGGAGAGGCTAAAAAGCTGATCGGATTGATGCTTAAAACCTCAACCTATTAATGCGATGAAAGACGGCTGTTGGCCGTGAGCAAATACGACGGGTGCTGAAGGCCCGTCGGGGCATAGAATTCATCATGGGTATAGGTAAAACCTAGCGATGTGAGTAGTTGTCGCGATCCGGTATTTTCTGGATGATGGCCGGCGAATAGGGCTGTCACCTGCAATGTTTCAAAGGCATAATCGATGACCGTTGTTGCGGCTTCAGAGGCATATCCCTGCCGCCAGTACTGAGCACAAATGTGAAACCCGATTTCCAGAATATGCCGCTGTTGATCATAGGGACGCAGCCCCGCGCAGCCTATCAACTGTTGTGAGGTTCGTGCAAATAGTGGCCAGTATTGATAGCCGTATTGTTGTTGGGTGGTGATTTCTTGTTGCAATCGATGGTTGACTTGAGTCTGGGTCAGTGGGCCTCGGTTGTCGAATAGCCGAGTCACCTTAAAATCCCCCCATAATTGCATGGCGATAGCGAGATCCTCTTGTTGCCAGATCCCAAATCCTAAACGTTGGGATGTTAAAAAGTAATGTCGCAAAATTAGATCTCCATTCTTATGGGGTCCCCTCGGTGAGCAACCGGAGGGACTAATCGTAAAATTCGTAGGCCCCCTCAATGGCATGGATTAAGGCAACGATTAAGGTGTTGTATGGGGTCGGCACGCCATATTGTTTGGCTTGTTCGACAATCGCACCATTGATGGCATCGATCTCCATTCTGACCCGATTTTTCCGGTCTTGATACATGGATGAATAACCATTTCCAGCTTTTTCACAGACGCTTCGGACCATATTGAGGGCTTCTCGGCGATCGAAATAAGTGCCATCGGCTTCAGCAACTTCAATGGCTTCGTAAATGAGCCGTTTGGCAAAATCCCAGGCGCTATCGTTTTTAATCATATAACCGATCGGGGTTTGGGTGATGGCAGTAAAGGTATTGACGGACAGATTGACGAGTAATTTGCTCCAGATAATGCGCTGAATATCGTCAGCAATTTCCACTTCAAATCCGGCCTGAGAGAGTTGCTGAGCCACCAGATTAAGCATGCGCTGTGCATCATGGTTGCTACCGATATTGGTGATCCCTTCACCGGGGTGTTGGATGTTTCCCTGGCCCAAATTGACGGCGTTGTGTTTGCTGGTACCAATGACAATATTGTTGGGGGCGACGTATTGGGCGATTTTTCGATCATTGCCAGCCCCGTTTTGCAGTGTCATCACAATGGTCGACGCTTTAAATAAGGCCTGATTTTGGGCCAATGCTTGCTCGGTGTAGGTCGATTTCACAAACACGATCACCAGATCGACACTTTCCTGATACTGACCGGAGCGATAGGCTTTGACGTTGCTAAAATGCGCTTTATGTCCATCGGCTTCCACGACGGTGATACCATTATTCTGGATAGCTTCAACTTGGGCGTCCAGAGCATCGATCATATACACATCATGATTCTTGCTCAGGTAAGCGCCATATAAGCATCCCATTGCACCTGCGCCGATAACTGCGATTTTCAATCCTGTTCTCCTGTTGATTTTATGGTGCCAGAGCTGTCTGCATTGGAGAAATAGAGCTGGCTGTTAGAAAGCATGATACCAATGTAAGCGTACGAACGGCTCGACATGCTAAGCCGTGCTCTAGTGATACGTATAGGCTTCGCCTTGTTGTCCGAGTCGTCATCCGAGTTGCGAACAGAGTAGCAAAAGCATGAGTCGGCAGCAAAATGAATTCGCTATTTGGGCCGCATGTGAGAAAGGCATAGAAAGCCCCGCGAGGTAAAACGGAGCTCCTCGCGATACCATCACTGCGCTTTATTGGCTGTAGACAAAAGGCAGTGATCCGATCAATTCATGAGTAAATCCACTAACGATACGATCACAAATGTTTTTGGGTCATAGACGACGGTATATCCCTGATAATAGCCCATATCATAACCTTGGGGCAGATTAGGTAATTGCCGGGTTAACGATGTGGGGGCTGGGGTGATGTAATGACGATAGCGGCTTGGGATCGGTTGTCCCTGATGGAAAGTGGGGCGACGATGGCGATCAACCCGGCCCAAAATTCGTTGATAATGCTGTTTCATCACATGTTTATTGTGGTCATTAACGACATAATGAGCCCCGGGACGATTCGAGTGAGATGGATTAGCGCCCATCTTTTGGGATTGATGCTGGTTTTGGGGATGACTCGCACCTTGATTGGTGTGCCAGCGTTGATCGCTAGGATGGGATGGCTTATTCCCCTGATGCGTTCCTTGAGTATGTTGCATCGGATCGGAATGAGGTTTTCCGGCGTGGGTCTGCTGGTCTCGTGCGTGCTGATTGATATTCGGGTGGCGGTTGGGCTGGTATTCTTGTGAAGCGGTATCCGCGGAATAGGTGGCCAGAACTCCGGCCATCAGAGTGGCAACAGCCATGCACCCTAATGATTTTTTCATTTTCATTCCTCATTCGATGCTGTTTGGTCGCAACATCATAGCGATTATCGGTAGCATGAATAACTTTTCATGTCCGGTTTTATTGAGTTTGCGCGCCCGCGAGCCCAACGGGAATATCAGCGAGCCTTTGGGGGGGCTATTTCATGACGCATGATAATCAGTGGATGTCCCCCGACGACTTCGGCATAGCGAATAAATTCGAATCCAAACTTCGCGTAGTAATCTTTTAAATATTCATGCGCATGGAGTTCTATCGCGCTAGCCTCTAATTGGTGGGCATGAGCCATTAAGGCTTCAATCATTTTCGAAGCAATGCCAAGGCCTCGGTAAGCCTTGAGTACCCCGACTCGGGCAATGACGGCCAAACCGGTGGTATCTACGGCTAAACGAGCGGTGGCAATGGGGGTTGGTCCATCTGTCACTAATGCGTGATAAGCCGTTTCATCTAAACCGTCGGTATCCAGTTCCCGAGGAATACCCTGTTCTATTGTAAAAATCTGATGTCGGATGGATTGCGCTTTGGCAATGAGTGCAGCGTTGCTTCCAATGGTGATATCCATACCGGTACATGCTCCTGTCGTTTACATTTCGGCTGCCTGATTTAACGCTTCTAAGTCGTGATTGGCAATTGTTTTTAAGTGGTGGGTAATTTTAGCAACGTCCTAATCCCACTAGGCGATTTCTAGTAACCGGGTAATGATGGCCGGTTCAAAACGAGATTTGATTACTGTCGCTGGATTTCCACCAACGATACTGTAAGAGGGCACATCCCGAGTGACTAGCTACGATAGCGCTATGCCCGATGATAACGCCAGCCATGATAGTCGCTTCGATATCGCCCCGATGATTGTATCACCTTTATAAGGTCGTTCGTTCAAAGTGGGTTGTGATCCTTCCTAACCTTGACCAAAGATATTAAAAGGGTAGGTAGAAAAGCCGGATATCTTATGGTTCATGCCGTTCATGATGAATTTGACGTTTTTGGCGATGGCGTAGAATTTGCCAATGATGAGTTGTCTTCTATAAAAAGGAAGTGATAAAGCACATGATGTTCAAAATTTTTATGCAATTGCTGCAATGGCTATGATGAGGGTGATTGCTCATTTAATGCATGCTGAAATAAAAACTAAGGTATGGATGATAAGATAAATGAGAGACTAAAAATAAATAGAGGGCAAAAAATAGCTGAATTCGATGATTGCTTGTTTTTTTAAGGCGGTTATCTTCGCGTGAATAGGTCAGCAGAGACAATGATGATTGGGGGCGTTGGCTATTTATTTTAAATAAGAGTGATTATCTTTAGCCGAAGCATCCAGGAGCCAAACTGATTTTTAATAAGATTGGGTTTTAGCATTGACGCATGAGAAGATGGAATAGATAAAAGTAACCCTAACAATGTGCGCTTTGCAGCGCACATCAATGGGCAGGCAATTATGCGTGAACGATGAAACGGTCACTATCTGCCATAAATTCTTTGTCCTGAGCAGGCTGTTCAATGCTACCAAATGGCATTTGAGCACGCAGTGTCCAAGTGGCAGGAATATTCCATTCTTTAGCGACAGCAGCATCAATCACAGGGTTATAATGTTGCAGTGTTGCACCGATATTTTCAGTGGCTAATGCAGTCCAAACTGCTAATTGAGCCATCCCACTACTTTGTTCTGACCAGATAGGGAAGTTGTCAGCATATGCTGCGAACTGTTCCTGCAGGTTTTTAATAACGGTCTGATCTTCATAATAGAGAACAGTCCCGAATCCACTACGGAAGCAGCCATCAATTTTGCTTTCAGTGGCACCAAAGTTTTCAGCTGGGACGATTTTACGCAGTTCGTCTTTGACGATATCCCATAATTTATGGTGATATTCACCGAACAGAATAACAGCACGTGAACTCTGTGAGTTAAATGATGAAGGTGAATTTTTAATGACATCTTGGATCAGGGTTGTCAGTTCTGCTTTGCTCTGAGTCAGTTTGTCACCAAGCGCGTAGATTGATCTTCTGGCTTTTAAATTCTTTAAAACGATATTATCCATAAATGCTCCAAATTGAATATTAAAGGACCGTTAAAATAAAATTACCTTTATTAAAGGCGAGTCCCGAACAGGACTAAATAATGGGCAATGACTACGGCCCGTTACAGTTATTAAAACTCGTTAATGATGATGTATCATCGCTCGATATGAAATAATTAACAACTCTTTTGTAAGGATTAGCGTTTAATATATTTAAACACAGCGTTTATATTTTCATGACTCTTACTGTAAAGAGGAAGGTTTTATATTTTTACTGTAATTTAAGAAAGTTAAAAGAATAATAAAACAGAGAGAATGACCTTTTTTCAAGGATCGGTATCACATTATTTCAATCACTGATAATTCGCTCAGATAAAATAGTGATCTGAGCGAATTAAACTTATCCATCGCTGGTACTTATTCAGACTATTGTAAATAGAAATCAGTCTCAATAGCTCATCAATATTGAATTCCCTTTATATCCCGATTGGTCACGGTGCTTATTTAAAGTTTTATTCTTATCTGTTGACGTTTTAGCTAAAAATAGCGCCGTAAAGCCCTTAAGAAAAATTGATCTACTCAATTTTTGGGGCGTTTCGAAATACAAAGTAAGAGCTCGTTTTTTAGCTCTGCGTCATTCGTGAAAAAAATCTGCATCCTTTTGCTTCGAGATACGTCTTAATGACAAACCCTTGGCGATCATCGTTGTGGTGTGGTCATGGAATGAAGAGGAAGGATCAATGTTTATCGTGTTTACTTTGCTGGCTGATTGGGTCGCTTATCGATTGTTGGCGCTGTCTCCCTCATCCCGTTGGGGCGGTGCCGTGCATTTTTTTGTAGAAGATACCAGTAAGATCATGGTGTTGCTGGTGGTCATGATCTATCTCATCGCGCTGCTGCGAGCTTCGCTGAATGTGGAAAAAGTACGGCATTATTTAGCAGGCAAACAACGTTGGTTTGGTTATTTGGCCGGTAGTTTTTTTGGAGCCGTGACACCGTTTTGTTCCTGCTCCAGCATTCCAGTCTTTCTGGGGTTTACCTCAGCGAGCATTCCCATTGGGATCACGATGGCTTTTTTGATCACATCGCCACTGATTAATGAAATAGCCGTACTGCTGCTATTTAGCCTGTTGGGATGGAAACTGACCTTGCTTTATATCGGCATGGGTATGGTGATCGGTATGCTGTGTGGTTGGTTTTTGGATGTCATTGCGGCGGAACGCTGGTTGCAACCGTTGGCCGCGAGGGCATTCGATCGGCGGCAAAATTCGGCACTGGTGACCTCAACAATGACGCCAGCGGTGTTGACACTGGGTGATCGGCATCAGTTTGCAAAACAGGAGCTGCGAGCCATCGTGGGGCGGGTGTGGAAATGGGTTTTGATCGGGGTTGGGATTGGGGCCTTTTTACATGGCTTTGTGCCCGATGGCTGGATTGAAATGCATCTCGGCGCAGGGCAATGGTGGTCAGTTCCGGTGGCGGTTATGGTCGGTATCCCTTTGTACTCTAATGCGACGGGGGTGATCCCGGTGATGGAAAGTTTACTCAAACATGGCTTACCGGTCGGGACGACGCTGGCTTTTTGTATGAGTACTGTGGCCGCTAGTATTCCTGAATTCGTGATGCTCAAACAGGTGATGCAATGGCGATTATTAGGCTTATTGCTGGCATTGTTGCTGGTTGCTTTTACGGTGATGGGATGGGTGTTTAATCTCAGAGTTCTGTTCTAAGAAGCCTTTTACGTGAGTGATACGCATCGATAGAACGTTGATGCGTATGACGTTTATTGGATTGAAGGAGATGATGATGAAAGTATTTAAAGTATTAGGATCCGGCTGCGCTAATTGTGTGAATACCGCCAAATTAATCGAGCAAATAGCACAGGAGCAGGGGGTTAGTGTGCGTGTTGAAAAAGTGACGGATATGGAAACCATTATGGATTACGGCGTGATGTCAACTCCCGGGGTTGTGCTGGATGGGAAAGTGGTGCATGCAGGGGGTGTTCCTCAACCGGAAGCAGTACTTCGCTGGTTACAAGCTTAAGCACAATGCCTTGGCCAAGATCGCACGATCTTTTATATCGTGTTGATACGAAGTTGTGGTCCGCAGTGGCGAAAGGGCTGCGGACCGTGAGCCATGGGCGATGTGCATGATCAGGCGACGTTTTTTGGTGGGGGCAGCGGATCGTGCTAAATCAAAAAACTTACTTATAGATAAGAATACTTAATTATTGTGGATTGAACTAAAGTTAAGAAAAATTATATTTTTCTGTCTTATAGGAATCAATCTGAAGAGTTACCCATCCCGCCAATAAGACGACAGCTCGTGAGGTGCGATTGTTGTTATTGAAGGGCCGCTGTTTAGCCATTGAGCTTGTCGCTAAAAAATTTGTAACAGAGGATGATCGCCACTGGCCAAGCTGTTTATTTTGAGGTCAGCTCGCTGGGTTAAAGTTTGAATATAAGCGAAGTATGAGGTCTGCGAGGACGCACTGTCCTGCCTGTCGGAACAGGCGCCATGCAGGCAGTACGTGAATTACAACAGCACGGAATACCAAAAAACCCGACCAATAAGGGTAATTTTTTGCTCGATAATCTGCTGCTCGGAATATTCTCTAGGCGGATATTCCTGCTCGTTAAAACTAAAGATCCGCAGCCCGCCTCCGGGGAGTTTATACAGTTTTTTGATAAACAGTTCCCCATTGTGGTTGATAGCAAAAATCTTGCCGTCGATCAATTGCTGGCAGCCGCGATCAATCCCAACCGTGGAGCCATCGGGAAGTACGGGTTCCATACTGTTGCCGGTCACTACGACGCAGACCGCATTCTCAGGTTCAACCTGATAACGTTTGAGAGTTGATTTTGCAAAACGCAGCCGGAATCCGTGATCGACTTCGGCCTCATTAACAAATCCATTCCCTGCTGAAAGATTGACATCGGTTAAAAATGGTAATGCCACTTCATCTTCTCCTAAAGGCGTTTGGCTATCCCAAACCTGCATATTCCCCAGCAATTCAGCATTACCTTTAAACGCCTGCTGCTGTTCCTTGCCAGTTTGTAACCAGGCCGGATCCAATTTGAGCCGGTTACATAATGCAATGAGGTTTGCGCCTTTTGGAGTGGTGTCTCCTCGTTCCCATTGAGTGACGGATGCAGCGGATACCCCAATACTCTTGGCGATATCTTTCTGGGTTAATTTGAGTTCTTTTCGAACCCGGCGAATACGGTCGCCAATCGATTCTTTATCCATGTTAGTTATCTTACATGATATTGACATAAGTTTTCTAATATGTGTAAATATAAGAAAACTTATTTTTAGGTGTTTATGAAAAAAATACATGTCATTCAGCAACTGGGCTCTGTTGGCCAAGTTGCCGATCTACTGGGGATCAGTCATTCCGCTGTCTCGCAGTGGGGTGAACTCATCCCAGAAAAGCAGGCACTTCGTCTTCACATGCTCACCCATGGAAAACTGAGCTATGACCCTGCTTTGTACCGTCACTCTCAGTATATGTCAGATCCAACGCAATCGCCGCAGCATCCTTCGGTTCGGATCTGGATGTTGAACTAATAGGGGAGAAGGATTGATGAATCAGGGAAATATGTCAAAAGCGGAGGCCATGCCGATGCCAAAACCACTTCAGGTGCAGCCAGATCTTAAGCAAGCTGGGTTTGTGGTGCTTTGGCGTAGCCTGCTGGAACAAAGTTGGACCAGTAATGTGTATCGGCTAGCCGCATTTATGCGACTGTTGAGTCGGGCAGCCCATCAGGAGCGAAGGGTTCGCTATAAATCTCGGGAGTGGTCACTGCGCCGGGGACAACTGGTGGTGAATGCCAGCGAGTTGGGGCTGCAACTTCGAGATCCGAATCATCGGCCGATGAGCCGAGCACAAGTTAAACGGATTTTAGATGGTTTTAAAGCGATGGGGCTGATCACGATTGAAGGGACGCCGTTTGGCTCGGTGATCACGATCTGTGATTACGATCAATGGCAATCCCCTAGTGTTGGCTCAGGTCTCGAATCGGCAGCGGATGCGACGGTGACCGCTTTAGCCGATCACCCGGTTGTGACAGCAAGCGATCGATTATCCGATCAAGCCGATCACAAGGTGGATATGGCATCGGCGGAGGGTGTGGATCAACCTGAGATCACAGCTGGTGATCAACAAGGCGTTGTAACAACAGAACAACCATTGCAACCATTGGATCAAGATCTTGATCGGCAGGTATCGTCCGGATCCTCGCTCACGGTGGATCATGGCGATGCTGATGATTGGCGTACTGCCTCCTGGATGGCGCAGCGGGTGGTGCAGATCCATCAGCAACAAGCGCTGCCGGGAAAACTTCCTTCACCCAATTTGGACAAATGGGCCCAGACCATTAGCCGAATGCGACGCTTGGATCACCTGAGTCATCACGATATCTGTGCGCTGTTTGACTGGTGCTGTCGGGATGATTTCGAGCGGGCGAACGTGCGTAGCCCGGAAAAACTGCGAAAGCGTTTCCCGCAATTGTGGCTGAAAGCATTTGCTAAAACGCAGCCGCGTAGCGATGTGGATGACGACGCGGACTTAAGTTGGATGGATGGCTTGCTGTTGCCGATTGCTCAGGGAGGGATGTGCTCATGAAATCGATTCAGGAAGCATGGATCAAACCCTCGGCATTTGAAGGTGAAGCCGAGGTCTCCAGAGCGCCGAGTACAACGGATGGGAGCTTTTTTATCGAGGTCTGGCGGCAGCTGAAAGTCGCCTTTCCAGCCTGGCGGCAAGCCTTTCCGACCAAAGCTGCGGAACAGGCCGCGAAACGGGTGTGGTTGATCGCGTTAATTGAAAATGGCGTCACGCAGGAGCAATCGATCCAGATGGGACTGCGAATGGCGCGTCAGTTGGAGATCCCGTTTTTCCCCAGCCCCGGCCAGTTTATCAAATGGTGTCAACCCACCCCAGAAATGCTGGGACTTCCCAGTTTGGAACAAGCCTATCGGCAGGCACTGACGCTGCGTCCAACCCATGCGGTCGTCAAAGCAGCGATCCGGGCGACCAAATTTGAGCGAGGTATTTTGCCGGAGGCTCGGTTTCATGCCGTATTCGAGCGGGCTTATACCATTATTTGCCGTCGCTATGCCCGAGGTGAACCCATTGATAGTGCCGTCAGTGCCGCGTTGAGCGAGCAGGCTGAGACCTGCCCGGTTAGTTGTGAGCGCGGTTTAGATTTAGTGGCCTCCGTCCGTCGGGCGTTGGGGCTCACCCGAGACCCACATTGAGAGTCATCGATGTCGATGAACCATCAGTAGATGACAGGAGAAAAGATAATGCGATTCAACCGACCTGAAATGACCTTTCACTGGCGCGAAAGCATTGCTGCTGGCCGCCCCGTGTTATCGGTCGAAATACACTTGGCCCCTCAACCCCAGATCCGTCCGCTGTTAGAGGATGATGAGCCGCTGCGCGGGGCTGCTCTATCCCGAGATCCACATCGCTCGGAAAACTTAGAACAAGCGATGTTTGAATACCTGACCACCCAGACCACGATGCGAAAAGTGGCCGCTAAGTGGGGCGTGAGTTCAACCACATTATGCCGCCATTTAGGGCTACTCAATCAGGTGAGTCGGGGAGAGTTAGTGCGGAAGTTAAAAAATTAAGTGCGGCATCGTCCCGGATTCCACGGTGTTGCATCCGGGCTACACGTATGAGGGAAACGTCGCCCGGCCATAGCGAAGCGGATGCCGGGGGGCCCGGATTGCACAGTGTTATATCCGGACAACAACACATATGAGGTAAACGTCGTCCGGCATAGCGAAGCGGATGCCGGAATATCCCCGGATTGTACGGTGTTACATCCAGGCAATACACATGATGTAAATGTAGCCCGGTCATAGCGCAGCGGATGCCGGGATATCCCCGGATTGCACAAGGTTATATCCGGGCAACATACATGAGGTTAAACGTAGCCTGGTAATAGCGCAGCGGATGCCGGGATATTTCTGGATTGCACGGTGTTACATCCGGGCTACACGCATCAGGTAAACGTCGCCCAGTCATAGCGAAGCGGATGCCGGGCCCGGATTGCACAAGGTTACATCCGGGCTACACATCTGAGGTTAAACGTAGCCCGGTAATAGCGCAGCGGATGACGGGGCTCCCGGATTTCACAGGGTTGCATCCGAGCTACACATCTGAGGTTAAACGTAGCCCGGTAATAGCGCAGCGGATGCCGGGTCCGGATTGCACAAGGTTACATCCGGGCAATACATATGATAAACGTCGCCCGGCCATAGCGAAGCGGATGCCGGGATATCCCCGGATTGCACGGTGTTATATCCGGACAACACATATGAGGTTAAACGTAGCCCGGTAATAGCGAAGCGGATGCCGGGGTGTTCCTGGATTCCACGGTGTTATATCCAGACAACACACATGAGGTTAAACGTCGCCCGGTCATAGCAAAGCGGATGCCGGGGCTCCCGGATTCCACGGTGTTACATCCGGACAATACACATGATAAACGTAGCCCGGTAATAGCGAAGCAGATGCCGGGATATCCCCGGATTGCACAAGGTTACATCCGAGCAACACACATGATGTAAACGTAGCCCGGCCATAGCGCAGCGGATGCCGGGATATCCCCGGATTGCACAAGGTTACATCCGGGCAACACGCATGAGGTAAACGTAGCCCGGTCATAGCGAAGCGGATGCCGGGGCTCCTGGATTTCACGGAATTATATCCCGACGACAAATATTGGAATGGCGTTGATAAGAGAATAAACACAATGAATATCAAAATATGATTTAAATACGCCTTGGGTAAATTTGAAATGATTCGTAATAAACAGGATTAATGATAGGCGATGACCATTTCAATTTAATTAATAATTATATTTATAACTTATTTTATATGAACCGTTATTTATTCCATGAACGGATGATGACGAAAAAATAAGAGTGGATGATTGTATTGAGTTGGGGCTTGAGCGTCCCGTCACTGTCGATACCATGAATCCATTCGATATGAATGAGGAGATGACCGATGTTAAACGATCCAATCGAAGCCTGGCATGATGCTTTTTGTTCCATTCGTTCCCGCTCTGGTTCCGGTAGTGGTAACAGCGGTATCACCTGGGAAGTGATGCAGGGAGAGTTAGCGAAAGTTAAACAAACGATTTTAGCCTTGCCTGCCAAGCAATTGGATATCGGCATGGTGATGTTCGCGCCGGATGATGTGCAAGGTAACTATCTGAATCGGGTCGAGCAGATGGTTTACCGAGCGCTGGTGGATGCCAAACCGGAGCGCGTGAAAAGTTTTAAACAGATCCGCCGTTTATCACTACTGGTGGACGCCTTACTGCTCCGCTGTCGACGGGAGTTGAATAACCCGGAAGCCAAGGTGGCAGATGCTGAAATGGCCGTCACTTTGGGGATCCAAGCTTCGGCTTATTATCGGGACTATAAAGAAGATAGCGAACAGGTGATCGCCATGATGAATCGCTATGCCCATGATGCCCTGATCCAGGTCGGATACACCTGCGATGCGATTCACCGACAGTACCGATTATCAGCATAAGGAATAAGATCGCAAAAAGAGCCTATGAGATGAACTCATGGGCTTTTTAATGGGCGCTGTAAAGTGACGTGCCTTTCGGGCGTGCTATTTATTGTAAAGCAGCGATGGGTGGATCATTGATATTTTTTGCAAATTGCCGCTTGCGATTTGTAAACGTGCCACGCATTGTTTCTTCACACTGCAAATTGGTCCGAAAAGAGAGCCTGTGAGATAAACTCATGGGCTTTTTAATGGGCGCTGTAAAGTGAAGTGTCTTTCGGGCGCGCTATTTATTGTAAAGTTACAATGCGTGGATAATTGATATTTTTTGCAAATGACTCCTTGCGATTTGTAAATGTGCCACGCATTGTTTCTTCACACTGCCAATGAGTACCTCTTTTAATCCCGTGGATGATGATTCGCGGGATTTTTTTATTTCTGAGGAAGCATTATGAAATTATTTTCAAGGCTACTGGAGTGGCTGAGTCAGCAGCGGCGATGGTTGCTGTGTGGGTTGGGGATCATCGTCGTGATCCTGTTAGCCTGGGGATTGCGCCATAACCCCATTTTTACCGCATTCGTTAGTTTTATGATCAGCTTGGCCCGTTCATGCACCATTGTGGGATTGGCCTGGGTGACACTGCGACTCTTTGATCGCAGTTGCCATTTAACCTTTCAACAGTGGTCGGGACGAGTCGATGATCCATATCACCAAATTGCGATGGGGTTGTATTTTGGCTTGCGCTGTCTGGCTGTATTCCTCGCCTTCGCGATCGGCATGGCCTAACCATTACGATTGGCAGATCCGCAAGTCGGCGCGCCATTATTTACCGTATGAACCGTGGCAACTTTATAAAGCACAGCTGATTCAGGAATCGTCGCTGAACCCTGAAGCAACCAGCCGGGTCGGGGCTCGGGGGCTGGCGCAATTTATGCCCCGAACCTGGGCGGATGTGTCCCGGCAGTTGCAGTTTGATGGTTCGCCCACGGATGCACATTTGGCGATTCCGGCTGGTGCTTATTATATGGCGCAGCTACGGGCCGTTTGGCATTGGCCTCGTCCCGAAACGGATCGCTACAATCTGGCGTTGGCCTGTTATAACGCGGGCTGTGGCCGAATTTTAGCCGCGCAGCAACGCTGCCATAATCCCTCGCGTTATTCGGACATTATGGCCTGCTTGGAGCAGGTGATGCCCGATCCGAACGAGACCCTTCATTATGCCCCAAGTATTCGGGCGATTTATCGAGAATTAATGAATGAGTAAATTTTTGATTTACCTGAGTCTGGGTCTGGCCTTGTGCACAGGAATGCAACAGTGGCGGATTCATCGTTCGGATCGGGCGCTGACGGTGGCGCAGCAGAATATCAGCCAGTTGACGCTGAATCGCGATCAACTGGCGCAATCTTTATCGGCTTCGGAAGCCAGTAACCGCTCTTTAAAAGATGCGTTGCAACGCCGGGAGCGATTGTTGCTGCAACGTCAGCAATGGCTGGCGTCGCAACAAAAACAATTCGCTGAGCTGACGGACAAACTAAAGGGACTGAGAAAAACAGATGAAAAAACAAAACAATGGTCTCATGCTCGTGTTCCCGATGGTGTTATCCGCCTGCTCGGCGCTTCCCGCTCGGCAAGTGGTCGTGCGAACCGTGTACGAACCAATGAGGCCTCCGGCTGAATACCTTCAGCCCACCGAGGCGCCTTCATTACCTACGATTCCGGCGCTGAATTATGATCTCGTCGATTATGCCAGTCGTCTGAAATTTGCCTTACAACGCTGCAATGCGGATAAACGGAGTCTTCGTCAATGGCAAGCCACATCAACCCCGTAAGTCAGACTGTGGCGAACGTTTCATCAGGCATTGCTTTATCACAGAGTTTACCGAATAGCGGGTTTGCTAAATCCTTGTTATCGGCTTCATTTGAACAGTTAATCCATGGTCATTTTCATTTTCAGACCGGCGATATCGTGACGCTGATCGTGACGGCCATTGTGATTTATAACTTTGTCGTGTCGCGCTGGCAGGCCCGGAAGAAAAAACCAGCCGGGCTGGTGAAGCCGTCTGGCGAAGCCAAATAGAGCTTCCTAATGGTGCTGCACCCAAGCCATCGAGGCTATGTGATAACTCGACCCTCCATCAGGGGTAACCCGTTGGATCCTCAAGGATGGGGTGATGCGTTTCGACGTTGGCAATGGCCTTTGTGACTTACCAAATTGGAATAGATGATGAGTGAAAATCAATCTCTTTTAGATCGTTATCAGAGCGCGATGCAAGCGTATTTATTATCTCAGTGTCCCTGGCTGGTTTCGGTCAGTCTGGATGCGGCTATGTTGGCGGCAGAGCCGTTAGCGACGCCTTGTGCGCTGTTGAATATCGAGCGCTGGGAACCTGCTGCGGAAAACTCGCATCAGGCCATGCCGCGCTTTGATCTGAGCTGCCAGCTGATTGTGATGGTGGCTGCCGATGGCTCGGATGGTTCCACCGGCATTTTAAATGCGGCAATGGCCTTGTCCCGAGCTCTCAGTGATCAAGCGCCGGGGCCCGATCTGCTCCCGGCGACGCTAGTGAGTGCCCAGCCTTATGTGCTGGAGGCAACATGGGATGGTTATCACGCTTGGGAGCTCCAGTTGCAGCAACCGCTGGAGTTCACTGAAGGCCTCGAAGAGGGCACAACGCCGCATGCGCTTTGGATCGGTCTTTCGCCGGATATCGGTACGGAGCATCTGAGTGACTATCAGCTGATTATCGATACGGAGGCATCATGAACTCGGATGTGCAGATCCTAAGAGACATTCAGCGGCGACTGGTCAATATCGTCCGACGAGGGCGAGTACATAGCGTTGACTTTTCGCAGACGCCTCCGCGCGTTCGGGTGCAGTATGCGCCGGATGTTGTGAGCGCCTGGCTGCCGTGGATTGGGGGTCGAGCTTCTGGGGCATCGCGCTGCGACTGGGAACCGCTGAGCGTGGATGAGCAGTGTTTGATCCTTTCTGAAAGCGGCGATCTGAATAATGGCGTGGTACTTCCGGCACTGCTGGATAGCAGCAATGTGCCTCCGAGTGTATCGGCGGATGAACATGTGACCCGTTACAGCGATGGCACGGAAACGCGCTATAACCGCCAAACGCATCAACTACAGATCACCATCAAAGGCGATATGAGCCTGCATTGTGATGGAAACATGACGCTGACGGCCGGAGGCGATATTGAACTGAATGCCTCCGGAAATATGAAACATCTTGCAACTCGGATTGATTTAAACGAATGAGCTGGATCCCAACCCAACAAACGCTGTTTCGAGTGATGGATAGTGCCACCCACCTGAATTATCAGCTGCAATATCAACCCGCCGAAAATGAAACGGTGACCGGTTATCAATGGCAAATGGAGCCGCCGGATCATCCGTTTACGTTGAGCACTCGTGAGGATGGGGTGATGCTGAGTGCGGTGCAGTTAACCGGTGTGTTTCATCCACAGGCGCTGATTTTTCGGGATGGGAACACCATCCGCAGCGTCTCCGACTGGTCTGAATTACCGTCTGCGGTGGCGCTCGTTGAATTTCATCCCCCGGCGAATGGGCAGCGCGGTTATACATTGACGGTGACCGCGCATATCGTGATCACCGATCCATTAACCGGAACCGAAACTGATGACGACGTCCATCAATCGTGGGCCATGAGGGTGCGTCATAACTACGATTCCGGCAAAACTTTACTGGAGAATTACATTCATGCCAGCTCTAACTCGTAATGGCGACGGAGGCACCGGTCATGGTGATTTTCCGCCGCGTCACAGCACCAGTGGCAGCTCCGATGTTTTTTGTAACGGCAAAGCCGTGCACCGCGTCGGCGATCACTGGGCGCAGCACTGTAACTCAACCCCAACTTGTCATCAGGGCGCATTAGCCAGCGGCAGTCGCCGGGTCTTTGCCAATGGGCTACCGGTGGGTCGCATCGGTGATCCGGTGGATTGTGGCTCGTTGGTCGCAGCAGGCAGCCATAACGTCTTTGCCGGAGGTTAATCATGCAGGGAATGAATCGCCATACCGGCAAAGCGTTATCCGGTATTGAGCATTTAAAACAATCCATTATCGATATTCTGACCACGCCGAGAGGTTCCCGGCTGATGCGGCGCGAATATGGCAGTGATCTGTTCCACTATATTGATGCACCGATGACGGCCGAGACGCGTATGTCGATTATCAATGCCACCGTCAACGCGCTGAATGACTGGGAAACACGAATTGCCGTCTCCAAAATTGAAGTCACAAATGCCTCTCGAGGCACGTTGTCGCTGACGATTACCGGAGTCTACCGACCGAATGGTCAGGTTATCACTTTAGAGGGAATAGCTATTTCATGAGTATTTCTGATTTATCGGCGCTCCCGGCACCGTCACTGCTGGAAGAGCTGGATTATGAAACGATCCTGTCGGAGATGATTGAGCGTTATCAGCTGGCCAATCCCGATTTTGATGCGCTGCTGGAATCGGATCCGATTTATAAAACCTTGGAAGTGGCCGCTTATTATCGAGTCAAAGATCGGCAACGCGTCAACGAAGCTGCCAAAGCAGTGATGTTGGCGCTGGCGAGCGATGCGGATTTAGATCAGATCGGTGCCCGGTATGCCGTCGAGCGGCAGTTAATCACGCCCGCCGATGAGACGACGATCCCTCCGACGGATGCAGTGTATGAATCCGATGATGATTTTCGGCGTCGGATCCTACTGGCATTTGATGGGCTGTCGGTCGCCGGACCGGAACAATCGTATATTTCACATGCCTTGTCGGCTGATCCGAGTATTGCTGATGTCAGCGCCATGATGACGGCGCCGGGGCAGGTGCAAGTGACGTTACTCTCCCGAAATGGCAATGGGCAGGCCAATGCCAGCCAAATCGCTCATGTTGCTGCTGCGCTGAATGCCGAAGAGGTGCGGCCATTAACCGATCAGGTGCGGGTGCAGTCGGCCGAGATCATCAACTATAGCGTCTCGGCGACGTTGTATATGCAGGATGGCCCGGAGCAGGAACCGATCCTGACCGCGGCGAACGCGGCACTGGATACCTATGTGGCGAATCAACAGCGGCTCGGCCGTAATATTCGCCGCAGTGCCATTATGGCTGCGCTGAGTGTATCCGGTGTGCAATATGTGGATCTGACCCAACCGGCGGAAGATCTGGTGTTAAGCCGAGCTCAGGCCAGTTATTGCACCGAGACCAGCATTCGCAACGGAGGCAATGACGATGGCTAATTCGATGCTCCCGGCAAATGCCACGCGGCTGGAAAAAGCGCTGGTTCAGGCGATCACACCGGACTTAGACGTCCCGATCCGTGACGTTTGGGATCCGCAGCGTTGCCCAAGCTCATTTTTACCCTATCTGGCGCAGAGTTTTTCGGTAGACCGCTGGGATGAAAACTGGAGCGATGATGATAAAAGAGCGGCGATTGAAGCCGCTTTTTTTGTGCACAAACATAAAGGAACCAAGGCCGCCATTCGCCGAGTCGTAGAGCCTTTAGGCTTTCTGATTGAAATACGAGAGTGGTGGCAACAAGCGTCCATCGGCAACCCGTACACCTTTTCGCTGGTTATCGGTGTTAAAGATAAAGGGATGACGGATGCCATGTATGAGCAGATGGTCAAACTTATTTTCGATGCCAAACCGCTGCGAGCTGATTTAATCGGGCTGGATATTCAGGCGCAAACGGATGGATTGGTTTATCTGGGAGCGGGATGTTATTCCGGCGACATCGACACCGTGTATCCTCCGACTCTTGCTCCGGTGGCCTCCAGTGGCAGTGGTTATTATGCTGCGGCTGAGCACAGTATCGATATGCTCAGTATCTATCCTCAGACTAGCGAATATCCTATTCAACAATAGACACAGTGAGTTTCTATTCCTATGAGTACATTTCTTACAATTTTAACCCAGGTGGGAGTGGCTAAACTGGCAAATGCCACGGCATTGGGGCAAACCCTCTCACTGACGCAGTTGGCCGTTGGTGATGGCAATGGCGCAGCGGTGACTCCCGAGCCGACCCAGACTGGATTAGTCCATGAAGTGCGCCGGGCCGCATTAAACTCGGTCTCAATCGATCCAGAAAACCCTAACTGGATTATTTGTGAACAGATCATCCCTCCAGAAGTCGGAGGATTCACGATTCGGGAGGTGGGGCTGTTTGATGATGCCGACGATTTAATCGCGGTTGGTAATTTTCCGGAAACCTATAAGCCCGTCTTAAGTGAAGGCAGTGGCCGGACTCAAACGATTCGGATGGTGCTGGAAGTCAGCTCAACGGAATCCATGGAACTGACCCTTGATTCATCGATTATCTTAGCCACCAATGAATATGTGGATCAGCATATAGCATCGCTGAAAAAATACAGCGATCAGCAAGATTCAGATTTAAAAACTTATGTTGACCAGCAAGATGCGAATTATCAAGCGAGCGCTGAAGCGGATGCGACAACGAAAGCCAATACCGCGCAGCAAGCTGCACAAAATTATGCGCAGCAGCAAGACACTAGCCTTAAAAGCTATGTGGATAGTCAGGATGTTGCCACGCTAGCTAGTGCCAATAGTTATTCTGATAGTGCAGCAAATACTGCATTGTCGAATGCTAAAACTGATGCTACGGGCAAGGCTAATGCAGCGACTCAAAGCGCGATTGATTATTGGACTCAAAAACTTAATCAGCATGGTTTGAATGGTGCAGCCCAACTTTATTACGGTGATATGAATTCACTCTTTGAGAATGGTATTTACATTGTTAAAGCCGGTGAAGGTGCCACGAACACCCCCTATGTCGAAGGTGGGCGAGATGGTATTTGTTGGGTCGGTGGTCAAGGAAATAATTCATATAATACACAGTTATATATAAATTATAACGGAGGATTATTTTATCGTTCTGGAAGCATTAATTTTGATACTAACACAGTTAATTTTTTAGAATGGAAAACCGTTTTTTCATCTGAAAATTTATTGCAGGTTCTGGATGCAGAACTCACCGAACTGACATCGGAAACGCTTCGGTTATTTAGTCCGGTCAATATAAAAACAGCGATTGGTCGTCAGTTCCCGGGGTCGTCGGGGAATAATTCATTCCAGACTTTTGGTCATAAAATTTTACAGACATTTGTATCGACAGTACCGATTAATGGTGATTCATCGGCTTCATATTCATTTCCTGTTCAATTTCCAACCGGTTGCAATGTCGTGATCCCTGCGTTGATGAATGCGACTGATAAAGATGACGATGTTTTTCCTAAGGTTTTGAATTATAACGAGTCTCAAGTCACTCTGCGGGCCGAATCAGTTGCAGCAAACGAGGGCAGCCGTTTTATGATGTTTATCGCCATTGGAGAATAACAATGCAATATAGCCCATCCCGAAATATGTTTTTTAATCCAGATTGGCAGAGCCGTTATCAAGCATCCGGAACATGGCCAGATGATTTAATCGATATTGAAGCGGATATTTTTGATGAATATACAGGCATTGCACCTGATGGGAAACAACGTCAAAGCGATCCTGATGGTCATCCCTGTTGGGCTGATTTGCCTCAGCCCACCGATGATCAGAAACAGGCTGCTCAAGCTGCCGTCATTCGCTCCCGGCGCGATGCGTTAGTGGATCGTGTTAGCCGTGAAATCAATCGCCTGGAAGATAAAAATCAGGATGCCAGCCCATGGCGTGCTTATCGTGAGCAATTGCGAAATGTTCCTGAGCAAGACGGTTTTCCGTTTACGGTGACGTGGCCGGATGCTCCCGGTGAGTTTACCGGGAAATAATCGATTTTCGCCCGATTGCCACCAACGGTTATAACCCATTTTTTACCTTCCATTTCAATTAGATCTATCCGGTCACGGTGATCAGTCATCTACTTAACTTTCTTTGAGGCAACGGTTAGCCGATTCAATGGCGAACCGTGATAGCTTTGGGGCCGGATGGATTCGATGAGTATCCATCATGAATACATTTTTTACGATTTTAACCCAACAGGGCGCGACGAAGCTGACGCAAGCCAGCTCGCAGGGGCAAACCATTGCACTGAGCCAGATGGCCCTTGGGGATGGCAATGGTAATGCCCCAACCCCCGATCCAGCTCAAACAGTTCTGGTGCATGAAGTTTACCGAGCCGCACTTAATGCAGTCAGCCTTGATCCACAGCACTCGAATCAGATGATTTGCGAATTGATTATTCCTGAAACTGAAGGCGGTTTTACCATTCGGGAATGCGGCCTTTATGATAGCGATGGTCATTTATTTGCTATTGGTAATTGCCCCGAAACCTATAAACCGCGCTTGAGTGAGGGTAGTGGTCGAACCCAGACCATCCGCATGATTTTGGCTGCGAGTGCTATAGAGTCAGTTGAACTGATGATCGATCCTGCTATCGTTCTGGCCAGTCGTGAATATGTGAAACAGCAGGATTCAGACTTAAAAGCGTATGTTGATAGCCAAGATGCGAATTATCAAGCGAGCGCTAAAACAGATGCGACCAATAAAGCTAATCAGGCATTAACAGATGCTAAAAGTTACGCGCAGCAGCAAGATACTAGCCTTAAAAGCTATGTGGATAGTCAAGATGAAACGGTGTTGGCGAGTGCCAAGTCGGATGCGACCAGCAGGACAAACGGTGCTCTCAGCAGTGCTAAGAGCTATGCCGATACGCAAGATGCAACGATCTTGGACAGCGCCAAATCGTATAGTGAAGATGCGGGAAATTTAAAAAAAGGAACTATCGCCACAGAACGGCTTCCTGAAGGCACTGTCCTCGCCAGCATAGATTCCCAAATTAACGTCGTTGATGCTAACTCTGCAGATGCATTGCCATTCGGCTGTGTTCGATTTACTTCGGCTCTTGTTACTGGTGCAACCAATACAGACTATGGCTATGATGGCCTCAAAATTGGCATAGCTGGCTCATATAAAATCATCGCATGGTCGTATGCATCAGGCAAACATGTCGGGGCCTTATATACCCGCGATGATGATACTTGGTCTCGGATTTTAACGCAGAATTTAGCGGCCACGCTCGCTGAGGTTCTTGCGGGTGAAGATACATTGACCTACGTGTCACCCGCCCAATTAAACCATGCAGGTATTGTTCCTTCCTTGGGAGCCGGACAAACTCGAACCATCTATACTGTCGGCACAGACCGCATTTTAGGCACAACCTACACTAATAGTTCAAATCGACCTTTGTGGCTCAATCTATTCTTTGGCAATGGGACGAACCACTCGAATTTGAGTGTCACGCTCAATGGCTCTGTATATCTCAGTAGTGAAGACATTGACCAATCTAACGATTTAAGTAATGCCAGTTTGTCTTTTTTGATTTTACCCGGTGAAACCTATTCGATTGACTATGACGGAAACGGGAACTTGTACTGGATGGAGATTGTGTAATGCGCTATTTCAAAGATAATACCAATCAGCTTTATGCCTACGAGGATGGTTTGCTCACATCCACTGAAAAACAGATACAGGTAGACGCTGCTCAGGTGGCGTATGATGCCGATAACTCAGATGAGAATCTAGCCGTTCTGCAAAGTGCTCAGTCCATTCGGGTATACATCAAAGATGATTTAACAGCGCTCAGTGAAACCGACTATCAAGCGGCAATTGCTCCCACCGACGAACAAAAACGTGCGACTACCGCCGCCACCCTCCGCTCCCAGCGCGACGAATTAGTCGATCGCGTTAGCCGCGAAATTAATCGGCGCTGGGATATTGGTGAAGATATCAGTGCCTGGCAGGCCTATCGAGTGGCGCTGCGTCATCTCCCCGAACAGGACGGCTTTCCGTTTACGGTAAGCTGGCCGGATGCCCCCGGTGATTTTACCGGGAAATAACCCCTTATTTTTTAATTCCTTAATCACCCGCCACTGGCGGGTTTTTTTTCACCCGACAAACAGGATAAATCCTATGGTGCAATTTTTACATGGCGCTGAAGTCATCGAAGTTGATGATGGCTCGCGTGCAATTCAAACCGTCCGTTCCTCTGTGATCGGCTTGGTCGGAACCGCGCCGAATTCAGCTGGTGCGGCGTTTGCTTCACTGCAAATCGGCAGTGCCATTATCAATGATGGCTTAGTCTATACCGCGCAAACTGCCGGAGCCGGTGGCAACGCGGTTAGCCTAACCTTAAACCGTCCGGTAGATGCTAATGCCGAGTTGGCGGTCAGTGTGTCCGGCCAGAAAATTACCGTATCCCTAGCCACTGATGGCAATGCTCAGGGCGTTTCAACCGCCAATGAGGTCAAAGCCGCAATCGAAGCCAATGCCGAAGCAGCGGAACTGGTGAGTGTCAGTGTATTAGGAAGCGGTGAAGGCGAAGTGATGAGCAACAGCGAGTCTTATTTAAGTGGCGGCGCTGATGAACCCTTCCCGTTAAATACTCCGGTTGCCGTCGCTGGGAGTCCGCTGCAAGTGAGTCAGTTGGGCAATGCGGGCACATTGGGTAAAGCATTTGCTGATATTTTTGATCAAACCGGTGCGCTGGTGGTGGTGGTTCGTGTAGCTGAAGGTGCGAGCGATGCTGAGACTCAAGCCAATATTATCAGTGGTATGAACGGATGGTTGTCGGCCAAAACCGAAACCGGCTATCAACCACGGATCCTGATCGCTCCTGAATTTAGTCAGTTTGATAACGTCAGTGCCGAGATGGAAAGCAAAGCCGAACGGCTGCGCGGTGTGGCTTACTTTGATTGTGAGCGCAGTGCCAGTTATACCGACGCTATTAAAAAAGCGCGTCAATATGGCCGACGCTGTGAAGTGATGTGGCCTTGGGTCAAAGTCTTTGACACCGACCTGGCGAAAAACGTGGCGCGTCCGTTATCAGCCCGAGCCGCGGGACTACGCGCCCGAATTGATGCGGCTAATGGCTTTTGGTGGTCAAAATCCAATCAGGTTATCTATGGCATCGTTGGCACAACTCAACCGGTGGACTGGGCTTTGGATGATGCCAATAGCGTGGCCAATATGCTTAACGAAAACCACGTAAGCACTGTGATCCAGGAAGATGGCTATCGCTACTGGGGCAACCGCAACTGTGCCACCGATACGCAGTGGATGTATGAACAGACCGTTCGGACCTCCGACATGATCAACGACAGCATTCAGCGAGCGCATCTGTGGGCGGTTGATCGTAATTTAACCCAGACCTACTTCTCTGAAGTTGTTGAAGATGTGAATGATTATTTACGTCAGTTGCAATCGGAAGGCGCGATTTACGATGGGAAGTGTTGGGTGGATACCGACATCAATACTGCCGAAACTGTGAAACAGGGGCTGGCTTATTTTGACTTTGATTTTGAACCGCCATTCCCGGCGGAACATATTATTTTCCGCAGCCGTCTCAACGATGGCTACATTGAGGAGATTTTTAACTAATGGCAGCAGATAATTTATTAAAAAGTTGGTCGCTCTGGGTCGACGGAGTAGGCAAAGCAGGCAATGCCCGTGATTACACGCCCCCAACATTGGAAGTGAATACGGTCGATTTTAAAGCCGGAGATATGGATATGCCGATCCCGGTGGATGATGGTATGAATGCCATGGAAGCGCAGTTCTCTATTTTTGGAATTGATCCCTTGATCTTGCCTTTGTTTGGATTTCGTCAGGGAACCAATACGGCTTGTTCAGTACGTTCGACTTATACCGATGCAACTGGAAATACAAAACAGTATGTGGAAACCCTGCGCGGCATGATTACTCAAATCGCTCGTGATCAGCAAGATAGCAGTAGCCAGCGGGATAAAGCCATGCAAGTTACCATGCGGCTGAATTACTACAAAGTATCCTATGATGGGGCCGTATTAATCGAGATCGATCCTGTGAATCATGTGCGTTCTTTTGGTGGAATTGATGTTTTAGAAGGTGTTCGGGCTGCATTACAGCTTATGTAACTAGTTGATATTGAATAGTTAATTTTAGAAAGGCCACATCGGTGGCCTTTTCTATTTTAAAGAGGAAAAAGCATGAGTTATCCCAATGAAAAAACAGCGGTTGAATTGGAGTTCCCGGTATTTGTGGCGGGTGTGGAATATAAAACCTTGTCCTTTCGTCGTCCTAAAGTGCGGGACAATCTGATCGCCGATAAAACCAATCCGGCTGATGCTGACAAAGAAATCCATTTGATGGCTTTGTTAGGAGAAGTTGAACGCGCGGTAATTGAAGAGTTGGATATGAGCGATTATACCCAAGTACAACAGGTGATTATGGGGTTTCAAAAGAAAGCCCAAGACTTGCCGAGCGAACCATCCAGCGCGGATTAATGGCTCTGGCAAGTCATACCGGCTGGGGCATTGATGAGATGCTGGACTTACCCACAGAGACCTTTATCGCCTTTATAGAACTGCTACCAAAAGATCATAAATCATGACGAATCAAAGTCTAAAAACCGTTGTCACACTGGTTGGGACGGTCGATAGCTCATTTACACAAATGGGTAGTCTGTTTACGAAATCAATGACTCAGTCGACCAAAACCGTGGATCAATTGAATCATGCTCAAACGGGCCTGATGTCACAAATCAAGCGTTTAGGGAAAAGCGGCAACACTATTACCAATCTGACGCAACATTATAAATCACTGGATACTCAGGTTGAGAAGACCAGTAAACAGAACAATATTTTTAAGCACCTGTCCAAACTTGGCAAAACCGCAGCCAGTGCCATTAACAAAACCGTTCCGGCGGTCGTGAAATTGGTGAACTCGACGAATAAATCAACGGCATCCATGGCGCTGTTTGCTAAATCGCAGGGATTTAGCGTTGAGCAATTTCAGGAATGGGGGAGTGTGGCCAAGCAGGCCACTTTAAGTGGTGACAGCATCAGTAAAATGATGGGCACACTGGGCAAAAATTACAACAAACTGGGGTCGCTTAAAAAGCCCAGTGCGATAGGCGATGCGTTCAATCAGCTTGGGATCGATAAAGATACCATGAAAGATATGAGTGCAGCGCAGCAGTACGAAACTATCATGCAGCGTTTGCTGAAAATGCAGGACAAGCAAAAAGCCGCGAGTCTGGCTGATACGCTGTTAGGCGGTGATGGCAGTAAAATGGTCACGTATATTCAGTCGACGGGGAAAAGTCTGGATAATCTGCTCAAAACCCAGCAGCAATACAACGTCCTGAATAAACAAGGGATCAGTGGAGCGACACAATACAGTAGCGCTTTTAGTAATCTGGATACAGTGTTGACCAGTAGTTGGCAGCAATTGGCGGGCGTAATTGGGGGCGAGATGGCTCCCAGAATTAACCAGCTGAGCAAAACACTGGCTGATTTTGTGAAAAAACATCAGGCTGATATCGTTGATTTTGTCGATAAAACCATCACCGCGGCGATTGAATTTGGCAAGTCACTCTACCAGATGGGCCAAGAAGTTAATGCGGTGGTCCAAAGCTTGGGCGGCTGGAAAACCGTAGGCGCGACCTTAAGTGTGTTGCTGGCCGGGAAAATGCTCAGTAGCGTATTCCGGTTTGTGAGTGCCCTCGTGAGCATCGGGGGGCAGTTGAAAGATGCCCGGGACGCAATGGCGGCATTTAATCTGGTCTCCAAAGCTAAATCGCTGGGCGGCATGGTTGCATCGATTGGTCGGCTCGGTAGTAGCTTGTTGGGAATGGGCAAAAGCTTAGGCGTGGCCCGAGTGGCTATGGTCGCATTTAATTTGGTCGCTTCACTGAACCCTATCGGACTCGTCGTGATGGCGGTGAGTGCCTTGGTATTTGCGGGAATTGAACTGTATCGCAACTGGGATAAGGTGGTGAAATGGTTCAGTGGTGCGCTGGGCTGGTTTAAAAAAGCGTTTCCGGAAACATTTAATTTTCTGAAAACTCTCTTTGACTGGACGCCGTTGGGCCTAATTATCAATAACTGGGGGGCGATCACCGGATTTTTCAGTGCATTATGGGATGGAATAACCGGTTTGTTTAGCGCTGCCTGGGATGGCATTAAATTCCTGTTTAGCTGGACGCCGTTGGGCCTGATTATCAATAACTGGGGGGCGATCACTGGATTTTTCAGTGCTTTATGGGATGGCATAACCGGTTTGTTTAGCGCCGCCTGGGATGGCATTAAATTCCTGTTTAGCTGGACGCCGCTGGGCCTAATTATCAATAACTGGGGGGCGATCACTGGCTTTTTCGGTGCAATTTGGGATGGTGTGATTGGTTTGTTTAGTGCCGCCTGGGATGGCATTAAATCGATGTTTAGTTGGTCGCCGCTCGATGGTCTCTCGGAGGCTTGGGAACCATTTGTTAACTTCTTCACCGATATTTGGGATCGCGTGACAGGAATTTTCAGCAAAGGCGGGAAGTTTGTAGGTGGCATTTTCAAAGGCATTAAAGGGTTTTTGGGTTTTGGCAGTGATGATAAAAATTCAGAAAATTCTGATGATAACTCGAAATCCAAGCCGCTGTTGAATGCCCGTGGGCCGCATAGTCGCTTACAGCGTCAGGCGGTGATGCCTCTGGGCTCGTCCCATAAGAGGGATGCCCGTCAAAAGTCTACATTACCGGCCACTACATTACCTACAACCACTGTACCGGGACCGGCTCAAACCGCCTCAAACACCGAGCTCTCAGAGACCGCTTCCGCTCGTGCGACATCAGCCATTAATGCCGCAGCGCCCGGAGCGCGCTCGGTAACGGTTCAGCAGAATGTCGGTGGGATCACCATCAATGCGGCTCCGAATCAGTCCGCTCGCGAGATCGGGCAGTCTGTTCTGCAAATCTTAACCGATCAACGGCTGAATGCTTTATACGATTTACCGGACTTATAACGATGACTGAAATAATGCTTGCTTTGGATAGTTTCTCGTTTTCAGTGGATACGGCCACTTATAACGAACTGACGCGTACTTTTTCATGGAACTGGGCGTCGCAAGGGCGAACTAACAATGTGGACCTCTTGCAGTTTGGGGGGAGTAGTAGCCCTAAAATTTCGCTAAAAGGACAAATCGCAACCTCTTTTAAAAATGCGGGAACCCAGCAAATCCAAACACTGATCAATATGGCGAACAAAGGGAAACCCTATTCACTACATAGTGCTCATGGTGATGTGATGGGGCGGTGGTGTATTCAGCAAATTCAGGAAACCAACTCACACTTCGGTGCAAGGGGAGTCCCTCGCTTTCAAGAATTCACGATGGATTTAATTTACTACGACGAGGACAAGACACCTGCCGCTTCCAAACATTCAGCACGGACTTAATTGACTATGACAACAACAACCTACACCACACATGATGATGATGTGTTGGATCGGATCTGCTATGCCTATTATGGCCGGGAGAATGCCATTGTCGGTGTCTATGAAGCCAATCCAGGGCTCGCCGAGTATGGCGTGTTGCTTCCGGCCGGTATTGTGATCAAGCTGCCGGAGCTGACAGAACCCACAACTCAGGGGACGGCATTATGGGATTAGTCGTCACCCCGGCCTTTGCCATAATGCTCGATGGCAAAGACATCACCTCCCGTGTGAAGCGAAATCTGCTCGGCATCCAGTTGCTGGAGTATTCCGGGCGGATGTCGGATCGGCTAATTATTACGATTGGTTTGCCTGAAACCGATAAGATCTTGCCGCATGGTGGCGTTTTGAGCTTGTCTCTGGGAGCCGGTGATATTCTGGTCTACAAAGGGCAATTTATTATCGATGAACTGATTTTGTCAGGGTTTCCCCGGCAATTACAGGTGGTTGCCGATGCCGCACCGATGGATGACACGCGTCAGCCGGCGACCCTTCAAAGCCACAAAACGCGCAGCTTCGATGCGATCACCTTTGATACTTTAGTCACCACCATCGCTAAAGAACATCAGTTGCGCCCCAAAGTCAGCCGTGAGCTAGCCGGGCAGCTGTTTACACATATTGATCAACACAACGAAAGCGATATCAACCTGCTGACCCGTTTGGCCCATCAGTATGGCGCGGTCGTTAAACCTGCCAATGGTTATTTATTACTGACCCCCGATGCGGCCGGGAAAAAAGTTTCCGGTGCGGATTTGCCCGTTGTCACCCTCAATCCTAAAGAGATTTCATCTTGGCAGATCCGCTTAACCAGCCGTACTCATCCGGGACAAGTTGTGGCCGGATATTACGATGTGGCCAGTGGACACTATCAAACTTTCACGGCCGGATCCGGTGATCCGGTCTATCGCATCGTCTATCAATACCCTAACCGAGAACAGGCTGCGGCGGCTGCAAATGCCCGATTGAAGCAAAACCGGGCGAGCAGCGACATGATTGATATCACCTTGCCAGTACAACCTAAATTTATGCATTTGGTCGCTGAGAGTTACATCCAGCTACGAGGATTTGGCTATACCGAAGACCGCCAGTGGAGGATTCATCGTCTGGAATGGACCATCCAAAGTTCCGGCATGACCATGCATCTCACCGGCGATGCCGGTAAAACAGAATAAACGACTTTCCTCGTTAATGGCTTAATCACCATTCCTACCTTACAGCCCCATCACCCGGCCGCATCGCGGCCCCTTTCATTTCTACATTGAAGTCAATTCACATCCCTTCGAATTAATATTTTTCATTATTGGATTTGAACGTTACTATCGGCATTTCGCTCGTTGTATCAATGTACAGATTTCTGAATAAAGAGCATGGCGTATGTGTGAATCAGACTTTTTTTTCCAGAACCTGTTTGCGCAGGCTCCGCAATCGATTCTGATTCTGGATGAACAAGGCATGATTGTAGAAGCCAACGCTCAGGCCATGGCTCTGTTTTCTGGTTCCATAAAAGAACCACTGACAGCACTTTATTTCCCTGATGCCATGAAGCGCATCATGAGCTGTTGTGATGTTCAAAAATACCGACAATACATGGCTCAAGCGGCAGTGGATTCGAGCCCTAAATTAGAACTTATCAATGGCAAAACGATCGAGTTGCAGTTTTCTTCGCTACCGATGGATTCTGTTGAATACCAGATGGTCCAGATCCGGGAAATCCTTCCTCCTAATCTTCAGTGGGAGTGTTATTTAGCGAAAGTGCTTGAATTTTTGCCCGAACCGATGATGGTCGTTGATCTGAATGGTATCGTCGTGGTGTGGAATAAAGCGATCGAAGATATTTCTGGCGTTAAAAAAGAGCAGATGATTGGCAAGGGAAACTATGAATATGCGCTGCCTTTTTATGGGGTTCGCAATCCTATTCTAGTGGATTGGGCACTGGATCCAGAAAGCAACGTTCCTATCGAAAATTACAGCTTGGTCCGACGAGACGATGAGAAGCTCTACGGCGAAATATATACCCCGAATGCCCTTGGTGGTAAAGGCGCTTACCTGTGGGGCGTTGCGACGCCTTTAAAAGATCATACCGGTAAAGTTGTCGCGGCCGTTGAGTGTATGCGAAATGTCACCGAACGAAAAATGGCTGAGCAAGATCTAAATCAAGCGAAAGAGGCTGCAGAAGCCGCTACCAAAGCAAAATCGGAATTTTTAGCCCGAATGAGCCATGAAATTCGGACGCCGATGAACTCGATATTAGGAATGAGTGAGCTACTACTGGAAACACCTTTGGATCCTGAGCAGACGGATTTTTCGGAAACGTTGCATTCTTCCGGAGCGTTGTTGCTGGATATTATTAATGACATTCTGGACTTTTCCAAAATTGAAGCCGATCAGATCGAACTAGAAAAGGCTCCATTTAATCTGGGTCACCTCATTGAAGATGTGGTCCGGATTTTCGCATCGAAAGCTGAAGAAAAAGGATTGGAATTTTCCTATCACATTTCACCCGAGGTGTGTTGTCAGGTGCAGGGCGATCCTGTTCGTTTGAAACAGATCGTGATCAACTTACTGAGTAATGCGATTAAATTTACCGATCAAGGACGGGTGTCTTTGGATGTTCTTCCGGAACCCGGAGAGCCGGATATGCTGTTAGTTGCGGTGAGTGATACCGGGATTGGGATTCCCCGCACGAAACAGGCGGTTATTTTTGATAGTTTTTCCCAAGCGGACACCTCAACTACTCGTAAATTTGCGGGAACTGGTTTGGGACTGGCCATCTGTAAGCGGCTGGTGACATTGATGGGGGGACGGATTTGGATCCTTTCGGAACCGGGAAAAGGGTCGACATTCTTTTTTACAGTTCATGTTGAGCGCACCGCTGAGATCCTAAGTTGTGAGCGCAGGGAACATCAACCCACTCTGCCACAGTGGTCGTTAAAACCGTTAAAATTACTGCTGGTTGAAGATATTTTGGCCAATCGCAAAGTCGTTCGGTTATTCCTGAAAAAAACGGCGATTCAGATTACGGAAGCGGCTAATGGTCAGGCGGCAATCGATGCCTATCTACACAATCAAGGCAATTTTGATGTGATTTTGATGGATCGGGAAATGCCGATTCTGGATGGCCTTACCGCTACCCGCGAGATACGACTTTTTGAGCAAACGTATCAGTTACCACGAACCCCAATTGTCGCGCTGACGGCTCATGCATTTACCCAACATAAAGATGAATGTATTAAAGCGGGTTGTGATGATTTTTTATCTAAACCAGTGAAGAAAAAAGCATTGTTAAGAACCTTAGAAAAAGTGATCTCAGCCACGATCCGTGGTGGATCTCAGAATGATATGCCGTTGTGGGTTGAGGTTGACGCCGAGCTCCAGGAGCTGATCCCAGAATTTCTTGAAGAACTGGAGCAGGAAATGTCCCGCATGGGCATTGCTCTAGAGCAGGCTAACTTTGAAGAACTGCGTCGTTTGGCTCACGGTTATAAAGGCGCGAGTGGCAACTATGGCTTTTTTGATCTGGCAACGCTTTATCTGGAATTGGAAAATGCCGCTAAAGAACAGAATCTATCGCAGTGCTGTAAGATATGGCGTACCGCAGGCACATTTATTGAGCGGATGGAAATTCGATACATCTAGCAGAACGCATTCCAGAGAGAGTAGAAGGCAAAATTCGTGGCGATACCTAGACCGAAAATCATGATTGTGGACGATGTGAAAGCCAATTCCAGACTGTTAGCCAAACGGTTGGGGGATGAATATGATTTTCAGATTGTGACTCAGGGCGATGAAGCGCTGGCAGAAGCTATCCGTACGCTTCCTGATTTAATATTATTAGACATCTTGATGCCGAACATGGATGGTTTTGAAGTGTGTCGGCGTTTAAAGGCCCATGATCAAACCCGATTAGTGCCGGTGATTTTTATCACCAGTCTGGACGATGAAGAGGATGAAGCCAAAGGGCTGGCTCTTGGCGCAGTTGACTATATAAAAAAACCATTTCGAATGCCGATCATCAAAGCCCGGATCAAAAATCATATTCAACTCAAACAGGCTCGGGATCTGTTAGAGAAACAAGCGTTTATTGATTCGCTGACGGCTATCGCCAATCGGAGACGTTTTGACGAAATTTTAGAAAAAGAATGGTATCGGGCTGCTCGGGGACAAACATCCATCGCTATGATTTTACTGGATATCGACTACTTTAAGCAGTACAACGATAACTATGGTCATCAGCAGGGCGATAAATGCTTGATCCAGATAGGGCAAGCACTCCGGGATTGTATGAAACGAGGATCTGATTTTGTTGCCCGGTACGGGGGTGAGGAATTTGCCGTGATTCTGCCGGCACAGGATCTTGAGGATGCACAGAAAGTCGCCAAATTTATACAGGAACAGATCGCCGAATTACAGATCCCCCATGATTATTCGCATCTGGAATCACCTTATGTGACCGTTAGCATCGGGATCACGTCGTTTATCCCCTCAGATAGCACCCAACCGGAATCGCTATTTTTAGCGGCTGATCAGGCGCTGTATTTGGCCAAACATTGCGGCCGAAATCAGATCCAAAAGTATCAACCTGAATCACTAAATCTTTCAACATTTAGACTGTGATACATCGGCTAACGCAATATTGAGAAATGGCAGGTTTCAATACAATTTAAAAGATCATAACCTTTGCAACTCCCGAACGATAAAAGATAGCGTGTCATGATTGATTCAATGAAAGTGTTTTGCATGGTGGTGGCTAAAAACGGCTTTCGCGCCGCCGCTAGTGAACTGGATATGTCACCGGCCATGGTGAGCCGACATGTCGCAAAACTGGAATTTGAGTTAAAAACATCGCTGTTAAAACGCAACACCCGATCACTGACCTTAACCGATGCCGGGCGCTCTTTTTATCAGCGTTGCGGCCAGATTGTGAGTTTATATGACCAGTGTTTACATCAGGTCAGCCATGACAACAAATCCATCAGCGGCCACTTAAAAGTTGGGATCCCGCATTCTATCAGTCAACTCCATGTCATTCCGGCGCTGGAGTCGTTTTATCGCGAGTATCCGGAGATCACGTTGGATATTATCGCGGGGAATCATTCTTTGGAGCTCTTCAGTCATGGCTACGATTTAGCCCTGCATTGTGGACCATTGCCCGATTCTGCCCTTTATTACACCCTGATAGGATACTGGCGCAAACAGACCGTGGCTTCGCCGAGTTACCTGCAACAACATGGCACACCGCAGGTCCCCGATGATTTAAATGCGCACCAGTGCTTGCTTCACTTTGATAATCGCGCGCGCAGTTGGCGCTATGTGGTGGATCAACAGCCTCTGGATGTGCCGGTCTTTGGCCGGACGCGCATCAATAGTAGCTTGGATCTGTGCCAGCTAGCTCAGGCCGGACAAGGGATCGCCTATCTGCCTGATTTTACCGTTAAGCCGATGCTGGCCCGAGGTGAGTTAGTGAGTCTTTTGGAAGCGTTTATGCCGCCCCCGCTGCCGATGTATGTAGTGCATATCAATCCGCAGCCTTCCAAACGAGAACAATTGTTCATCGACTTTCTTAAAACATGCTCACTCGCTAAAGCCCAGCCGTAATCGAGGCATGGATTGTGATCTTTGGCTCTCTGCAAGCCCATTGGAATGTCTGGCCCAACGATAAGCGATGTCGGGCCAGATTGGTGTGGATGCGGGCTAGTCGGCCAAAAATGCCAGACTTTCCGCCGTTTGCCGAGGGGTAAACTCTGTTATCTCATAGCGAGCTAATCCTTGTTGGTAGAATGGGTCATGGGTGAGCAGCTCATCCAATTCTTCCCGAGTGACCTGATGTGCCAGAATGATCCCGCCATCCCGAGGCTTTTTCCCACCCGATACCAACAACTTGCCCCGCGCATACAAACTATCTAAATACTGGCGATGCGCTATTAAATACTCGTCAACTTTGGCTAGATCATATAAATAAGTCAGTGAAACGATAAACATCTCTTTTTCCTTCTTCATAACAGTCTGTTTAGGATACGAAATTGGCCATCATCCACCAGAATTGATGCTGCAACAGTTTGTTGAAGAATGTGAAACAGTCGATGTTGGGGATGGAAACAGGGGCGGCTCGGTGGCGCTATCGCACGCATCACTCGATACCTGGAACGCTCTGTTATACACTACACGGCATTGGATTAAGGAGAGCGTACTTATGGCTTCAACCGCAGCGGCATTGCACATTCTGGTGAAACACAAAACTCAGGCTGAGGACATCTTAAAGCAGCTGAAAAAAGGCGCCAAGTTTCAGACGCTCGCCAAAAAATACTCCACCTGTCCATCTGGCAAACGGGGCGGAGATCTCGGTGAATTCCGCCGTGGCCAAATGGTTCCGGCGTTTGACAAAGCCTGTTTTACTGGCGAAATTCTCACCCCACAGCTGGTTAAAACCAAGTTCGGTTGGCATGTGGTGAAAGTGTTGTATCGCACTTGAGTCATGCCAGCAAAACCGGCCTATCTTGTTATTGATGAGCGCTGTAGGCGCTCTAATTCGTACTATAAAAACCGTTTCTGCAATCCATCGTTATTATCAATTTTTAACCCTCCGTATCGAAAATCGACCATAGTGTCCAAAGAGCATCGCATTACTGAATTAATCTGACTAAAGTGTTAATTTAGAAAAACTGTAACTCTTTCTTTTATTGGTTGAATGGGGATTCATGCAGCAGATAGGGATATACGAACAACTGATCACCCAGTTGATCGATAGTCGATTGGATCAAGAACATTTTTATGTCGGTGAGCGAGAGCTGATTAGCTCTGAAGCGGTTAATCGTAGGTATCCACTTGCTTAGGTAATAGGCAGACATTAATTTGTTCTAAACCAAGACCAATATACATGAGAAACTTATTGCCAAGGCGATCAAGCCTAGTATTATTGCCAAGCATTGTAATTGGCAGTATTTGTGATAATGGAAACTGGTGAAATCCTCGTTATTGACTTGTTCGCTGGCCCTGGTGGTTTGGGGGAAGGTGTGTCTTCTTGTGTTAATGAAAATGGTAACAAGCCTTTTCAAATTGGCATATCTATAGAGAAGGAACCTTCCGCCCATAGAACACTTACAACACGAGCTTTTTACCGAAAAATCTATGAACTAGAGAATGGGCTAGATAGTTACAATTCATATTTAAACGGCAACATTACACGAAGCGAATTGTTTAAACGCTTTCCAAAACAGGCGCAAGAAGCAAAGCAAGAAACTTTCTTTGCTCCTCATACATTAGGTGAAGACAATTCTGATATTCACGCGCGTATTCGTGAGTTAGTTGCTTCTCATGGCACCCGTCCCAAAGTTGTTATTGGCGGCCCTCCCTGTCAAGCGTATTCATTAGCGGGACGTTCTCGTAATGCTGGTATTGTTGATTATAAAGCGGAAAAGGACGATCGCCACTTTCTGTATAAAGAATATCTTAAGGTTATTTCTATTGCTCAACCTGACGTTTTCGTCATGGAAAACGTACAAGGAATTTTGTCTGCAAAAGTCGGTGGCGAAGTTATGTTCCCTCGCATTTTGAAAGACTTAAAAGCTCCGGGTCGAGTTACAAAAATTTCCAGCCCTAAATACAAAGTGTTTTCATTGGTTGTCAACGCTGATGACCCAACTAATCCCACATATGCAGATCCAAAAGACTACTTGATTAGGTCTGAAGACTATGGCGTACCGCAAGCCCGCCATCGTGTTATTCTACTTGGCGTTCGAGAAGATATAGAACGAGTCCCGGGAACGTTGTTACCACGGGAAGATAAAACTACGGTAGAACAAGTGATTGCTGATTTGCCTGCATTAAGAAGCGGCTTTTCTAAGCGCGAAGATAATGCGAAAGACTGGGAGAGAGAAGTTTCTAAAAATGCGACACGTGTTAAGAAGCTACTTAGAAAACAGTTTGATGGTGCAGCAGATCTCGATTTAACACCGATAAAGAACTTACCGAGAAGTGCCGCTCTTCCTGTTAATGAACCTCTCTTGATGCCAGAGCATTTAGTTGAGTGGTATAGAAATAACGCCCCAATGTGCGTTCTAAACCATGAAACTCGTGGGCATATGGATAGTGATTTACTTCGTTACGCATATAGTGCTGCATTTACTATCCTTAGTGGAGGCATTTCTCCAAAGGCTCGAGATTTCCCTGCGGATTTAGCACCTGCCCATGATAACTGGAATACTGGAACGCATGCAGACCGATTTAGAACACAAGTTGCAAACAAGTACTCAACAACCGTAACCAGCCATATTTCGAAAGATGGTCATTACTTCATTCATTACGATCCAAAGCAATGCCGAAGTTTAACTGTCCGTGAAGCTGCTCGCTTACAAACATTTCCAGACAACTATTTGTTTGAAGGCAATAGAACTCAGCAGTATGTGCAAGTCGGAAATGCTGTGCCTCCATATTTAGCACAGCAGATAGGGAAAGTGGTAATGGATTTACTTAGTCAAATCGAATAATTCCAGGCCTTGCAGAGTGTTGTGATGCCTTAAAACTTATATCAGATAATATTTGGTCCTTGAGCCTAAACACTGGAGATCCTAACCATTTGTTAAAATCTGGAATCGCTCCGACTTGATACATAAAACTAACCTCTACAATGTATTCTTTTCCATTGACTACAACGTTGGGTAAGCGATAAATTCCAGCATGAGCAGTGTCGTTCTTGCCATTTTGGAAAAAAGTGAAATGTTCAAATTTTACGGGAATCATTGCAGATAAGAAGTATCTATTTAGCTTAGTTTTCCTTTGGGCTTGGTCACATTCTGCTGAAAGTTCAAGGAATCCAAGTTTAGTTTCCGAACGAGCTTCTTTTCTGGTAGCTTTCGTACCTTGTACACAATCAATAAACTCTTCGTGTAGAAGTGTCTTTATATCTCGTCCCAGATTTTTTCTAATTTTGGGCTCATTTTCACAATCAGTTAAGTAAGAAGAGGAAAATTCAATCCAAGTGCCTCGTTTATTTTTAGGGGATTTGTCGTCACATTCTTCAATGTGATAAAAAGAATTTAGATGAGCTTTAACATCACTATCAGCGTTTTTTTTAGTACCTATTCCGTTTGCTGCATCTAACCATACTGATCTATCTATATGCTCGTACATAGATTGAATATGGTCATGTAAGACAGGTTCTAATCCTAATTCTATAGCTATTTCAGGTTCATCTTTAGCATTTTTTGTACCAAGAGTTTCATTACCTATAACTGCTAACATGGTTTTAAGTTTATCTGTGGTAGCTGATTCGAACTGATTAATATCATCAATTGCTTTAGGTTTCGCTAGTTTGAATAGAGAATCAGTAGTTAATTGAGCAGCTTTAGATATTCGATTTTCCCAACTGAACATGGCATTAAATATTGCGTTTTCTTTAAATAAATTTACTACTTTATCGACTAATTCTTCTGGACGACTTTTAAAGTGTGTCTTGTCTAAAATGCCCCAATGAATAGGGGCTGGAATTTCGGGAAAACGTTTTGAGATTAAATTCATAACATTTTCAACAATTTTACCATTTTTTGACCAAAAGTAAAGTAAGTATGGTCCATCAATAGCTAATTTTTTTAGAACTTCAGCGATAGGTGCGACTAGAGTTTTTTCTTCAATTTGTAATTCTTGTAGATTTAGATCTGTAATAATCACACGGGGATGAATCATGTCTAAATTAATATGATCAATTCCTGAACTATTACTCGGTTCAGTTCCTTTGTAATGAATTGGAAAACATGGATATCCGGCCGTTATCAAACTGTTTTGAATATCATCTAAATCCTGTTTATTATCATCGATTAATACAATACCTGGTAAACTCATCATTTTTATTTTTCCTGATTAAATATCATTACCACTGCTGCGCCCTGATATACTTCTGGTAGATCTAAATCTTCTGGGTTACATATTTGCAATCTACCGCCAATGCTTTCCATGACTTTATCTGCGTAATAGAGACCAACGCCCATACCACCAGGTCGTGATGTTTTAAAAGGTTGAATAGCTTCTTCCGGGGTTAAACTAAAACCGGGGCCGTTGTCCATAACGATAAGAGCTGGACCTTCTTTAAACCAATTAGGTAAGCTATCAATTTTTATTGCTGGAATGTAATTTCCATCTTCTTTCTCAGCTTTAAGGCTTGTCCAGTGAATAGCGTTGTCTAGTAGATTGGTAAGCGTCGCTTGTAGTAATCCAAATGGTGCAGTAACTTCAAATGAGTCGGATTCACCACTATTTATGGGGCAAGATATAGTTATCTTATGGTGATTAAATCGATGTTGATTGAGACTCACTATTTTTTGTGTCAACGCTTTTATATCAAAATTCTTTTGTTCATTACGGCGTAATAGTGGAGCAAACCCCTCCAGAAGTTCAGCTAAATATTCAGCTCTCTTCAATAGAATATCATGGTCATCTGAGTTTTTAATTGAAGTATTTAAGTCGTCAACTCCGCGCTCAACCTCATGAAATATAACTGCAAGGTTTATCCCAGCGATTCCAGAACTCAATGTTACTTCTCGCATTTGTAAGTAATCTGATTCAATTTGAACTACTTTGTCACTTATTTCCTCTTCAAGACCATATTTCTTTATTGTGTTTTTAATATCTCGGATGTTTTCAGAAAATCTAGTTGTCGCGGGAGATGCATCCTTAATATCACCTTTAATGTAGTCATTTAGTGCTTCACGG
The DNA here is from genome assembly GCF_046054165.1 of Celerinatantimonas marina. Lineage (NCBI taxonomy): Bacteria > Pseudomonadati > Pseudomonadota > Gammaproteobacteria > Celerinatantimonadaceae > Celerinatantimonas > Celerinatantimonas marina. The sequence continues at coordinate 45,615 of NZ_JBFNXK010000016.1, forward strand.
TCTTTTCTGTGTTTTAAATGAAAGTTTTCAACTACACTTGCAATAATCCATTTAAATCTTTTATATGTTTTATTCTCATCGAATCCTTCACGATTCGTTTTTTCTTGGAGGCCATAACTTTTTTCTAAGTTTAAATCGACTCCACCTATCACCATCCCTGTATCAATTTTTTGTCCTGGCATGTTAATCCTACCTGCATTTAAACCAAGCCAGTCGTCTCTCCCTTCACCATAGTTAAATACGCGTATACCATCTCTGTAAACACGAATACCAGATTGCTCTTTTAAGTATTCTTTTATTAATTGAGGTGAACCTGTTGCACTTAGAACAGCTGCGGATTTCATGAAAATGTAGAATGTACCTGAAATTGGTCCAATATCCTTCAAATCTTCTGGAGTCATAAGTAAAGACTCTTTTATATCTATTTCTCGAGCAAGTTCCTCTTCTTTGGTTGGTTTTATTAGTTCTAGTCGTGTATCACTATCATCAATATGTGATTTTGCTAGCTCTCTAAATGTTTGCGGAGGATTATAGGTATAAGCAGATGAAAAAATACCGTCTTCATCAATAATAAAATCGTATGTCCAAATTGCTTTATCGAGTATATCTTTTGCATCTAGCAAGTCAGCAATTTCTTTTTCTCTACCTGGTATTTCTAAGTTTACTTCGAAGTCTGAAACACTTTTAAAAGGTGATATAAGGCTAGTTAAAAGACGCTTAAGTCTTCTTAATTCTCCTCTTGTCCAATTAGTATTGTTTAATGCACCTATTTTTATTCTAGTTCCTGTTTCTGAAGGAAAAAATTCAGGAGTGTCTAGTTTTGTTATTGTTACTTTTGTATCTTGAATATACTCGGCTTTACTAATTAGACTAGTCCAATCAATAGCTATTTTGTATTCATTAGAATCTTTTGCTCTAGTATTGATAATGAGTTCATTTCCAAGCTTATGTACAGCAAGACGCCCAACGCCTTTTTCTCCGAGAGGCAAGCGGTTTAACCCCGGCGTTCTTAATCGATTTTTACTTCGTTTGCTATCTGTACCGATTTCCATCCATTTGTTTAAGATGTCATCCTTAGTCATGCCAAAGCCGTCGTGATCCCAAACTATTATATTGGGCGACTCACTCTCTAAGTTAAGCGTTACATCAACACTTCTAGCATTTGCATCATAAGCATTCTTAACAAGTTCAAAGACAGCTAAACGGTCATCTCCAATTAACTCATCTCCTAGTAGTTTTAAGAGGTGCGCATTGGCTTTAAATGGTTTTACTATAGATTTATCATTTTCCATTTATATAGAACCTTAAATTAATTTAATGAAATAATGTTTATATTAGCCATATTTCCACTATTACAATTTTTTGTATTTTCTACGGCGCCCATCTGTATAAATTCCCAACACGCCTTCCTTTAGCAGAAGTCCTAATACACTGTAAGTGAGGTAATCCTGTTGATTGCCTTGATTATCCGATTGTAGGCCTAAGTAATGCGCACAATCTGAGTTTGTTATTCCATCTGGGTTTTCTTCAGATAACGAACTTATTGAGTCTTTGATTAATTTTAGACCCAAGTGTGCTTTTTCTACTGCACCATTCGGGACTACGATGTTCTTATCTATTTTGCGTTTTACAGCTTTTGGTATTACTGAATTGTAGAGTGATCCGCCACTATCGATGGTACCGAAGCTGCTGATCAGTTCGAGTTCTATTTGGAGGGCTTGTTCTTCTGTTAGATTTTCGACGATTCGGGAGATGGTAGGGGAAGTTCCACTATCTAGAATTTCTTGAATGAATCTGCCTTTACGTGTGTCGTCGACTTTTTTTAAGTGGTCTGTTGCTCTACTACCGGTACCTTTGCCAATATAGAAAACGCGAGCTGGTTTCTCTCGAGGATCTTTCAAAGAGTAAACGTAATAGGTGTTGCTCATAAAGCTTCTCCATCGTAAAGCTACCCACACATTTCACGTTGCTTCGAGCAAAGATTGAAAGATCACAAGTGGAAGCAATTATTTCGAATGTTGAGTAACTACTATTTATAAGGATAACACTATGGTTTCATATCAAATAGCCATAAATACTACTTTTATGACTTAAGTTTGAACGATCGTGACTAAGACATGGAGCTAAACAATAGCACAAAGCAGAATTCCCTAAGGGGCAGTAGTGCAACTGACCTGCTCCCATTAATCTAGTCCAGTCTATACATTAGTAATGTTCATCCAACCAAGGAGATGAAGAACCATTAGCTTCTCATCGCTAGGCAATAAACATATCTAAAGTTTGGTGAAATGAACTTATAACTAAAGTGTTATATCGCACTTGAGTTGCGTGAGCACAAACTATTCCTTTTGTTTCTGATGAGCCCTTGCGGGCTCTGATTTTCTCCCAAGACTCGCTTCCCTTTAACACCTTGCTTTAATTATTTCAGTACAACGCAAAAGTTGTTTATGAATTAATTTACAACTAATATATTGTATGGGATTCTTAGTACAACTCAAAAGTTGTTTAGTGAGAAGTGAAGCGATGAAAAGTCTCGAAGAAATTGCAGTGCGGCTGACCGAGCAGCGTAAAAAGCTCGGTATTGAGCAAAAAGACATGTACATGCGGATTGGCATGAAGCAGCAACAGTATCAGCGCATTGAAGCGGGCAGTGACATCAAACTATCCACTTTACTCCGGGTGCTAGAAGGACTTAATTTGGAACTCTCGATTTCACCTAAAGGCGAAAAAGTGCATCTCACTTCGGTGGATCACGTTTTATCCAAACAGTCACTAAAAAACGATGAGTTGCAAGATGATACCGATGACTTAGGTTTTTGGTTTGATTCTGAGGATCAGCAATGAGCAAGCAGATTGAGAAAGTTGAAGGTCTCAGGATCCAACTGCATAACATTGATGTCGCGGTTATGGCCCATTATGCAGGGGGTAAAAATATTCTGACTTTTAACCCTCATTTTGTCGGAATGCCAGATCAGCTGCGCCCCGTTTTTACCTTGAGACAACTGCTTGATCCGAATTATTTAAGTAAATCACACATTCGAACCGATAAAATCCCACCAGTCTTATCTAACCTGCTGCCCGAAGGGGCACTCAGAGAACTCACAGCCCAGGCGCTTCGCTGCACATCAATAATGAGTTTTCAATCCTTGCCTATTTAGGGGCCAACTTGCCGGGCGCGATTATCGCAACGCCGATTAAAGCCGGAGATATGCCAGTTTGGGCACTAGAGTCAAGACTCTCGGTAGCGCCTCAACAAATTGATGTGAAACATGCCGATACTAAGTTCTCATTAGCGGGCGTACAGATGAAATTTTCATCCTCACATATCGAGGGGCGATATCACATTGATCAGACAATGTCCGATGACATGTGGATTATCAAAACGCCGTCAACCATTCATCAAGGCGTTCCGGTGAATGAGTACAGCTGCATGAAGTTGGCCGAAGCGGCAGGGGCCAATATCCCAGCAATTAGACTCATCCAACTCAGTGAGCTGGAAGGGCTGCCTAATATCCGCCTACCGGATGAGCCGTATGCTTATGGGATCCAACGCTTTGAGCGCAGCAGCCGTGGTCGAATCCATACCGAAGATTTTGCGCAGATTTTCGGCCTTTATCCATCAGACAAGTACCAACGCATCAATTATGAACAGTTGGGCCGTGTGCTTTATCGAACTAGCACCGAACGGCTGCAAGATATCCAGCAAATGGCCAGAAGGCTGCTGATTAACGTTTTACTGGGCAATGGGGATGCACATCTGAAAAACTGGACCTTGACCTATAATGATCAGCGTTCTCCGCGGTTATCGCCGCTTTATGATGTGTTGTTTACAGCCCCTTACATCGATCATGATAGCCTGGCTCTCAACATGGCCGGAACCAAACAATGGTTTGAGATTTCGATGCAGCATTTTAAAGTATGGTCAGAGAAAACGGGAGCGCCGTGGATCGCCATCAAGCCGCATCTATTCGATGTGATGGACAAAGCCCGCAATCAATGGCCGCAATTACTGGCAGAATTGCCGATGATAGACGAGCATAAAGAAGCATTAAAACAGCATTGGCGACAGCTGCATGCAGATTTTACAGTTCATTGAACCTTTTTCTGAACTTTATATATTCTTGTTTTTAAGAAAATAGGATTACTTTTATTCGAAGCATTGGCCATGATTAAAATGCTTATGTAGTTCTAAATTTTATATAAAATAAATTTCCAAACCCGAATTCAACTTCGAAGTGCGACACCCTCTAATATCAAGCGACCAAAGCCGATTTCTTTGAGCCCGTCGTTAAAGTCATGGTCCGGGATCTCGGTGTCGGTCTGTCAAAAAAGCGCAAAGAATTCTTAAGAAAAAACGGTCGCAAAGTTCACAGTAACGCGAGTACGCCGATTTATGGGCATGACTACTACCCAAATGTATTAGCGGAACGAGTCAATGAAATATTAAAACAGGAATATCTACTGACAAAGCCGAAAAATTTAAGTGGGGCGAGGAAGATAGTGAAGGCGTCAGTGGGACTCTATGATCATTACAGGGGCACTAAAATACAAAATGCCCGATGAAGTTCATCAGGCGTTTTAACTTAAAAAGTGTCAACTCATATCAGGACGGGTCAGTGGGTCATAATCGCTTGGTAAATATCACAGCTTTTATAAAGATTCTCTAAAAGGCAATATTCGTCAGTTTGGTGAGCTTGATCGGGGGAACCAGGCCCTAAAATGACGCAAGGTGGATGGTTAAGCGCTTGCATCAATACAGAAGCGTCACTGAAATATGAGACGATTTGTTTCTCAGGTGATGACTTGTGGTTGTGTTGCTCACAAATTTTTCGAACCTTGTGTAACCACGGATCGCTGGTTTCAGTTAATACCGCAGGTAAGTCCATCAATGATTCAATTTCAACTTGCTCGCCTAAGTACTGACTCAACCGTTGTTTAATGTGCGCATGATTTAGCTCAGGATGCGTTCGAATATCAACATCAAACTGTGACTTATCCGGAACAGAGTTAATATTAATGCCGCCTTCGACGCGCCCTACATTGAGTGTCGGTTCAGCCATAATCGCATGGCTTGGACCTACCTCAAACGATTGAATTTTATGAATGGCTGATGCTGTTTTATAAATCGCGTTATCGCCTAAATGGGGCATGGCTCCATGAGCTGTTACTCCACGGCTTTGACAGCGCAACCAGAGGGCGCCTTTGTGACCAATAACCGGTTGGTTATTCGTTGACTCTCCCACAATTAATGAAGATACAGGTGCAATTGCACGCTCTTTTAAAAGGGCTTTAGCGCCTTCGCATCCGGTTTCTTCACCACCGGTGATAAGCAACATTACGCCTTGGGTTAATCCTGCTTGGAGCGCACGACTTAGCGCGATGATAAAAGCGGCGATGGCTCCTTTCATATCGCTACTGCCGCGTCCATACAATCGGCCTTGGTTAATATCTTCACCCCAAGGGCTAAAGCGCCAATTTTGTAAACCTAGAGGAACGGTATCAACATGCCCGGTGAAGGTTAGATAATGCGTAAAGGAGCCCGGTGTTTTGGCTAAAAGGTTACAGCGATTTGGGGCAAAATAATGAAGTTCAACATCTAGCCCTAGTTCATTCAGCCAGCTTTCAATCAACTTGATACAAGGCTCTTCTGAGCCTGGTGGGTTGATAGTGTTTAGCGCAAGCAATTGCTGCGTGAGTTGTACGACATCATTTTGCATCGCTTATTTTCCTGTAAGCCAGTCAAGACAGTTGATCCAGAGCTGACGATAACCTTCCCAGTGGCAAAATTCATCCGGAAGCCAATGTTCAGCCATGTCGCTGGTCCACGCCAAGGTTCGGCCTTGTTGATAATCACGTACGGCTAACAACGGCAGATTACTCTCAGATACGCTAGCTAATAAAGTGGCTTCAGGGTGCAAGGTCACTTCGTTATAGCCGAGTAACCAAGGCCATTGGTTGGGCATGTTTGCCATGATAGGGTGCTCAGCGTTAACAATTTCTGCAAATTGTCCTTCGGGCGCTTCAACACGATCATCATAGGGTAGACACTGGACCGGTAAGACTTTTTCAACCGCCGTTCGGTGATAACGCGCGGTGCCATTGATCCCCTGAAAACTAAAATAGCCGCCAATCATCATCAATGCACCGCCTTTGGCAACATAATCATGGATAAGTGTTAAACGGTTAGCGGTACGTTTACTCTTAAGCCAAGTATCTGGATGTAACAATAAAGTATTGGCGCCAATATCAGAAAGAATGATGACATCCCATTGCTGGAGTTCTTCCAGTGTCAGTGGAAAATTGGCTGAAACTTCGTGTGCGGGCATATGGGTGACATCATAGTCTGAGTCTTTTAACGCATTTAAAAAATAAGTCGCACCGGTGTGCCAAGTTGTGGTGTGAAATTGATCGAATCCTTTAACGTGAGTGGCACTGCTTTCCCATGATTCTCCAACCAGTAAGACTTTTTTGCTCATGACAACTTCCTTAATTTTTGACTAAATATTTGCATCGGGTTTTGAATCATCAGTGTTTCGAGCTGTTTGCCCGTGACTCCGAGGCGTTTTAAACGGGGGACAAAATGCTTCAGGATATAGCCGTATCCATGGCCGCCATATTCAGTGAGCATGGTTTTTAGAAAGGTATCCTGAGAGAGTAAAATAGAGTGAATGTAACCATCATTAATCAGCTCTAAAATGGCTTGAGCATTTTCACTATCAGATGGGGATTGCGCATGCTCATCGGCGTAGTAGTAGCTCATGCCGATCATGTCGTACTCAATAAATGCGCCTCGATCAGCCAGCTCTCGCTGATAAATCGGATCAGAAAAGCTTGGATTCATGTGGCACAAGACAACATGGTGTAAGTCGGCGCCTTCTGCTTCTAGAATATCCAAGACTTGATGGCCTAAGCGCTCCCACCCGGGTAAGTGAACTTCAACTGGAACTTTAGTGATGGCACTCGCTCGCCCTGCGGCGCGCAGGGATTTTTGTTCTTGAGGCGTAAATTTTGCGGATACACCAATCTCGCCGATTAAACCTGCGATAATTTCTGGTTTTTCTTGTGCGCCACCTAAGTCATAAACGAGCTTGTCACAGAGCTGGTCGATTGAAATATCTTTAACCCAGTTTGGGTGTGATGGTTCCAGATATAAGCCTGTACCCATCACAATATTTAAACCAGTCATGCGAGAGATCCTCGCCAGCGCTTGGGGATCGCGGCCGATGCCGATATTGGTTGGATCAACAACGGTTTCGCCGCCAAGAGCTTTGTATTTCATGAGCTCGCGAATGGCTAAATCGACATCAAATAACTGGCAGTTATCTTTGCTGATTAATGGATTTTGAGAGAGCTCTCCCAGCTTATCCATCGTGACCGGTTCTTCGGCCAAATAGCGTTGCCCACAACAGCTGGGTGGAACCCACTTGCCAGATGCATCGAGAAGAATATGTTCGTGAGCAAGCGTCACGCCCATTTGTGTCACCGGGATTGGCCCGGTAACCGTCATAACCATCTCTGAATCAACCCCAACGGGCAGTGGTTCAGGATGACAAAATATAGATCCCTTGTTCATAATTATTTCCCTGTACCTGCGTGACCAGGACTAAGAATGCGGGTGTTGAGCCAGATAGCCAGAAGAATGATGAGGCCTGTCGCAATCTGAGTAAAAAATGGTGAAATATGCGCGAGAATTAAGCCGTTTTGCATCGCGGCGATGGATAACACCCCGAGCAGTGTTCCAACAATGGTTCCAAAGCCACCAAATAAACTGGTGCTGCCTAATACAACCGCAGCGATCACTTGGAGCTCGAATCCTTCACCTTGGTTTGATGAGCCGCTGCCCAGTCGCGCAGTGGTAATCATTCCGGCTAAAGCGGCTGCCATCCCGGTTAGCACATATGCTTGCATCGTCACTCGCTGGGTTGCAATGCCGCTGCGCCGGGCTCCTTCGCTATTGGTCCCAATCGCTGTAACGTAACGGCCAAACCGCATATTGTTGAGCATGAGATAACCGGCGATGAGCGCGACAACGGCGATAATGGCAGGTACCGGAATCCCCAAAACCCAGCCTCGGCCAAGCAGGCTAAATGGGTCGTGCCGAGGAATAGGAATCGAGTATCCTTGGGTAATCAAAAGAGCCGTGCCGCGAATAATTGCCAATGTCGCCAAGGTTACGATAAACGCAGGGATCCCTTCATAGGCGATAAAAAAACCATTGATTGAACCGATAAGTGCACCTGCTATCAGGCCCGCAACAAGAACGGCATACCATGGCCAGTGCCAATCGTGCAGCGCAATGGCTGAAAGAGCGCCCACTAAAGCGAGGGTTGAACCAACTGACAAGTCAATCCCGCCCGTTGTGATAACAAAGGTCATGCCTATCGCCACGATTAAAATGGGAGCGCTTTGGCGAATAATATTTAGCCAGTTTGCTTGCGTTAGAAAAAAATCAGAAGTAAAAGAAAAAACGGCGCAGCATGCAATTAAAAAGATAGCAATACTGGTTACCCCGGGATTTTGGGTGAATAACTGACGAGTTCGCGATAACTTAATTTGGCGATTTTGTGGTAATGGTTTAGATGCGGACAGGGTCATGATTATCCTCCTGATGGGGCCTTGCAGAAGCGGCGGTAAATTTCTCACCGACAATCAAATTGACGACCTCGGCCAAGTCAGTCTCTTTTATGGCGCGTTCGGCAACATTAGTGCCTTCATACATCACCATGATCCGGTCACAGACTAAGAACAAATCTTGTAGTCGGTGGGTAATCAAAATAACACTCACGCCCATGGCGCTGACGCGTCGAATTAGCTCTAACACGGCTTCGACTTCAGCAACGGCTAGCGCTGCGGTTGGTTCATCCATAATCAGCACTTTGGGGTTAAATCCAACCGCGCGTGCAATCGCGATAGCTTGGCGTTGCCCTCCAGACAACCCGCCAACCATCAACGAAGTATCCGGAATCGAAATGCCTAAACCTTTGAGCATTTCTTTGGCATTTTCATGCATCGCTTTTTTATCTAACAGTTGAATCCCTGCAATTGATTTAAGTGGTTCCCTGCCCATGAATAGATTGCCAGCAACATCAACGGTGTCACACAACGAGAGGTCTTGATAAACCATTTCTATATGACAGCGGCGCGCATCTGATGGCGATTTAAAGCTGACCTTTTCTCCATCAATAAAAATCTCGCCACTGGTTGGTATGACAGCCCCTGACAACGTTTTGGTCAGCGTTGATTTGCCAGCGCCGTTGTCGCCCACGATTCCCAACACCTCCCCAGGGGCTATTTGCATATTGACCCCCTGTAGAGAACGAATAGAACCGTAAGTTTTGGTGATATCCACCATTTTCACTCGCGGTTCTACACTGTTATTTTGCTCCACAGTTTCACCTCCCTATGCGATACCAATAAATTTAATGGCCACTTAAAGCCGACTAAAAGTGTTATAAAATGGCAGCTTACAAAAAAGTAAACCGGTTTACCCAATTACTATAACTAATTTAAATAACTCAATAAAAAGGTGAATTTAATTGCCTTTTGAAAATTTAAATAGCAATGGTTATGCCAGAATGAAAGAGGTAATGGTAGAGCTATATAAAATCATACAATTAAGTAAACCGGTTTACTTAATGGCGCAACATAAATTTATAATATTGTTCTAAGATAGTGCGTTTGCACATAAATGAGTGTTTATTTTGAATCATCTAAAGGCGTAATTGAATCGCGTTCAATCCATTCAACCGGGAGAATAATTTGTTGAAAATTTTGCTCAGGAGCATTCATTTGTGCAAATAAAATATCAACAGCCGTTTTGCCCATTAACTCAAAAGGCTGTCGTACGGTCGATATTCTTGGGGTAAGTAGATCGGCGAACGAGGCATCGTCATAACCTGCTAATGAGAGCGACTCAGGAGCATTTAACTTTAAATATTTTAACCCATCAAGCACCCCAAACGCGATGTAGTCACTGGCGGCAAATACAGCCGTTGGGCGCTGAGGTTGAGCCATAAATTCTAAAGTCGCTTGCATGCCAAAGCTACGTTCGTAGTCCCCGTAAAAGGTCCAAAATTCGTGATACGGTAACTGAGCTTCGGTTAATGCATGACGATAACCTTCAAACCGCTCTTTAACACTTTTAAGATATTTGGGGCCGCCAATGTAGGCGATATGGCGATGCCCTGCGGCAATTAGGTTTTTGGTGGCTAGGTAGCCACCTTGAAAGTTATCTGAAAAAACTTTAGAAAGTTCAGTATCTTGAATGTTTTCATCAATGAGTACGATATCTCTACGTTGATGAACCAACGCTTTAAGTTGGGAATTTATATCCGCCTTGTTGGTAATAAATAGCAACCCGTCAACTTGTCGGCTATCCAGCCATTGAATAAATTGACACTCTTTCGCAGCATCATTACGGCTAATACATAAGACTAAGCTGTAGCCATGACGAGCTGTGGCCGCTTCGACGGCATCGGCCAACTGAGCAAAAAACGGGTTAGTGATATCAGGAATCACCAAGCCAATCGTTTCGCTGCCACCTTTACTTAATCGCCGAGCTAGAGTATTCCGCTGATAATGCGTCTCTTTAATCGCTTTTTCAATGCGTCGAGCCGTTCCCTCAGGCAATGATAAACTGTGGTTTAAATAGCGAGACACGGTGGCCTTGGAAACGCCCGCTAGCTTTGCGACATCTGATAAAACCACTCGTTTTGCATTCATATAGGAGAACTCTTTTGACAACTTGGATAGATGGTTAAAACGAACATTTATATTTAAAATATTAATTAAGCTTGACAGCAATAGAATTTTAATAAAAACTACGATTGTTTACCTTTTGTACACTATTACTAATTGCGCTGATTTACGCAAAGCTATATCAAATCATTATAGCTCAACTCAATAATCTAATATATTGTAGGAATTATCTTACAATATTTTTGAATTAATTGTCCTTTTATTCTTTCACGAGTACCGAGTGTTTATCGGCCTCAATTGTAAAATAAAAGGAGTTATTATGTTATTTCCTCGAACTGGTTTTGCAAAGCTAGCCGCCGTTTTATTACTGGGGGCTAATATTTCTGCGATTAATGTCGCTCATGCAGAAGATACCTACGCAATGGTTCAGATTAATCAACAAGCTCTATTTTTTAATCTGATGAACAAAGGGGCCGCGAGTGCTGCCAAAGAGACAGGACACAAATTGGTCATTTACAATGCCAACAACAAACCTGTTCAACAAAATAATGCCATTGAAAATTACATCGAGCAGGGCGTAAAAGGCATCCTGATCGATGCCATTGATGTAAATGGTGTGATGCCCGCCATTGAAGAAGCTCATAAAGCCCATATCCCGGTTGTTGCGATTGACGGAACCTTGCCTAAAGGCCCACAAATTACCCAAATTGGTGTGAATAATTATAAAGGTGGCACCATTATTGGCGACGCCTTTGTGGATTATGTGACGTCTCATATGGGTGGCAAATCTAAATTGGGTATCGTTGGGGCATTAAACTCAGCCGTACAGATTAAACGTCAAAAAGGTTTTGAAGATACGATTAAAGCTCAGCCTGGCATTAAAGTTGTTGGCGTAGTGGATGGCGCGAACGTTCAAGACAAAGCGATGACCGCCGCAGAAAACCTGTTAATGGCGAATCCTGATTTAACAACAATCTACGCAACGGGTGAACCAGCCTTATTAGGTGCGATTGCAGCAGTAGAAAGCCAAGGCCGAGAAAAACAGGTCAAAGTCTTTGGTTGGGATCTTTCGGCAGAGGCCGTTTCAGGAATTGACGCCGGTTATGTGATTGGTGTGCTTCAGCAAGATCCTGAACAGATGGGCCGAGAAGGGGTGAAAACACTCAATGCCTATTTGGCAGGGAAAAAAGTGCCAGCACATATCAATGTTCCTCCCACAGTCGTCACCCAAGCTAATGTTGACTCATTCCGGTCACTGTTTAATTAATCTGCGTAATAAACCTAATGTTTTTAACAACCGCCTGGATGGGCGGTTGTTTGATGGCTGATTCGGTGGCTATTTATATTGTAAATTTAAGACAGGGTATTGATGGACTAAACCATGATATTCAGCAATGAACATCGTTTGTGGAGAATTACTACCCGGCACAACGTTTGCTTTGTCTATATCAAGCTCAGATAGCTGCAAAAACAATCACAAAAGATCACTTTAGAGATGTAAATATACGCGCAGGGTTGTTTGAAATTGCCTGTAAATGGGATTCGCAAAACATCTTGCATGATTTGTTTACTGAATTAAGAAAACATGCGCTTTAAGGGCGTATTTGACCAAGGGCTCGCTCGTTTAGGGCCTTTTCGTTTTGACGGCTGTACTTTTGTGTTTCTTATCACTTCCTGGCGAAGCTTTTTCTTAACGTACGCATTTTCATATATAATCGACCGCAATATCGTACGGTAAAGCGTGCGCCTCATTGAAAAAAGAATTCAAATACATGGCAAAAGTACCTACAAAGAAAAAAAACACCAAAGGTTTTGAAGAAACCCTATGGGATACCGCCAACCAACTGCGCGGGAGCGTCGAATCCTCCGAATATAAACATGTTGTTCTGAGTTTAGTTTTTCTTAAATTTATCAGCGATAAATTTGAAACCAAGCGCGAGCAATTATTGAATACCACTGGGATGGAAGCCTTTGTCGATATGCCGGAGTTTTACCAGCAAGACAACATCTTCTTCCTGCCGGAAGTGGCGCGTTGGTCGTATGTGAAAGTGCGTGCCAAACAAGACGACATCGCCGTGGTGATTGATACCGCACTGGCGACCATCGAAAAGAGCAACGCGAGCCTGAAAGGTGCGCTGCCGGATAACTACTTCTCGCGTATGAACCTTGAAGTTAAACGCCTTGCCTCCTTGATTGATACCGTGGAAAACATCAACACACTGGCAGATGAGTGCGGCGAACACTTGAGTTCCGAAGATTTGATTGGTCGCGTATACGAATACTTCCTGGGTCGCTTTGCGGCGAACGAAGGCAAAGGCGGCGGCGAATTCTATACGCCAAAATCTGTGGTGACTTTGCTGGCAGACATGCTCGAACCGTATCAAGGCAAAGTGTACGACCCATGCTGTGGTTCTGGCGGTATGTTTGTGCAGAGTTTGAAATTTGTGCAAAGCCACCAAGGCAAAAGTAAAGACATCGCAATTTACGGCCAAGAGCTCACCAGCACCACTTACAAGCTGGCGAAAATGAACTTAGCCATTCGCGGCTTAACCGGCAACTTAGGCGAACGCCCGGCGGATACCTTCCACGATGATCAGCACCAAGATTTAAAAGCCGATTACATCATGGCAAACCCGCCGTTTAACCTGAAAAACTGGCGTAACGATGCCGAGCTCACCGATGATGCGCGCTTTGCGGGCTTTACCACGCCACCGACTGGCAACGCCAACTACGCGTGGATTTTGCACATGCTGTCGAAGCTCGGCGAAGCGGGCACCGCCGGTTTTGTATTGGCGAACGGTTCTATGAGTTCCAACACCAGTGGCGAAGGCGACATCCGCGCCAAGCTGGTTAATGACGATCGCATTGAATGTATGATTGCGCTGCCGGGGCAACTGTTCTTTACCACGCAAATTCCTGTGTGTTTGTGGTTTATGTCGAAGAGCAAAGCCGCCAACCCGAAATTTGGTTATCGCGACCGTACGGGCGAAACCCTGTTTATCGATGCCCGTGACATGGGCACTATGGTTAGCCGCGTCAATAAAGAGCTGACGGCGGAAGACATCGCGAAAATCGCCGATACCTTCCACGCATGGCGCAGTGATGACGCGGAAAGACAACGTCGCCTAGAAGCGAAAGCCATCAGCATCGCGCAATATGAAGACCAAGCAGGTTTCTGCAAAGTGGCAACCATTGCCGAGATTGCGGCGAACGATTTTGTCCTCACACCGGGGCGTTATGTGGGCGCAGCGGATTTAGAAGACGATGGCATTCCGTTTGAAACCAAAATGACCGAGCTAACCCAAACTTTATATCGCCAATTGGATGAAGCCGAAGCGCTGGATAAAGCGATTCGTGCCAATATGGAGGCATTGGGTTATGGGGAATGAAAAAAAAGTAATTGGTGATGTTGTAGAATTGGTTAGGGGCAATACATATAAGAGTGCGTTACTTGACCATCCAGGACCGTTTTTGTTGGGATTAGCATCTATTGAGCGTAATGGAGGATTTAGAAGCGATAAGTTACGAACTTACGGTGGTCCTTCTGCCGACAAACACTTGGTGTATCCAGGAGATATGTATGTTTCATTGAAGGATATTACTCAGCAAGCTTTTTTACTTGGTTCAATTGCCCGTGTCCCTGATGATATTGATGTGGGAAGAATGACACAGGATACAGTAAAACTTGTATTCAAAGATTCCGATTATCCTAAAGATTTATTTTATTGGAGCCTGAGAACCCCTCAATATAAGGATTATTGTAAAGGTAGAGCTCTTGGAACAACTAACTTATCTCTTAGTCGTGATGATTTTCTAGCGTTTGAGTTACCAGAAGATAATGAAACACGGAGAGAGATAGTTAGCTTTCTAGAAAATAATGAAAAAAAAATCACCCTGAACCGCCAAATCAACCAAACCCTAGAACAAATGGCGCAGACGCTATTTAAATCGTGGTTTGTGGATTTTGACCCGGTGATTGATAACGCACTGGATGCGGGCTTTTTTGATCAAGGAAAGGCCATTCCCGATGAACTGCAAGCGCGCGCCGAGCAGCGTCAAGCACTACGCCATACAGTAAATGAGGCAAATAAGGCAAACCAAACGCATAGCACTCGCACCAACCCAGCGGCTGGCGATGCGTTAGCGTCACCTTATCAACCGCTACCGGATGACATCCGCCAACTGTTCCCCAATGAATTTGAGGAAAGTGAGTTAGGTTGGGTGCCGAAGGGGTGGGCATTTAAGTCAGTCTCTGAAGCTATACAAGTAAATCCTAAGGTTAAGTTAACTAAAGGTGATGAAGCTAAATTTGTAGATATGAAAGCGTTACCTACTTCAGGGTATTCAATTGAAGACGTATCAACGAAGGCTTTTTCTGGTGGGGCTAAATTTGCTCTGAATGACGTATTACTCGCTCGAATTACCCCTTGTCTACAGAACGGAAAAACAGGCTTCGTAGATTTCCTAGAAAATGATGAGGTGGGTTTTGGTTCGACAGAATTTATCGTATTACGAGCAACAGATTCTATTTCTCATACATATATCGCTTGTTTAGCTCGTGATGAAAAGTTCAGGCAGCATGCTATGCAAAGTATGGTTGGATCTTCAGGCAGGCAGCGTGTTCAGAATAGTTGTTTTGATGATTATTATTTAGCAGTGCCTTCGTGTGATGTCCTTAATAAGTTTAATGAAATGACACAGCCTTCATTTGATAAGTTCAAGATTAATACAAATGAAAATGTAGCTCTTGAGAAACTCCGCGATGCCTTGCTACCCAAACTCATCTCCGGCGAATTACGCTTGGATGACGTGGAATCCACCATCGCAGAAACAACCACCGCATAACCCATCGGCAGCCTGAGCCTTCTCGGCTGCCTTTTTGTTTTGCACTGTGCTAAACCAAGAAGAACAATAAGAACAGGACGTTATGACTACCACGTTTAATGAAGCTCGATTAGAACAAGCCATCATCGCCATGCTAGGGCAACATCAACGAGTCTCTGGTACGACGGTGTATCCGCACGTTATTGGCAGCGAGATCCCGCGCGCGAGTAAAGAAGAGGTGTTAATCCTTGATGATGTGCGTGCTTATCTCGCCAAGCGCTATCACGCCGATGGCATTACCGATGCGGAAATCGACACCATTATTCGCCAACTGCAAACCCTGCCTGCCAGTGATTTGTATCAGAGCAATAAAACCTTCTGCCAGTGGTTAAGTAACGGCTTCCTGTTTAAGCGCGACGATCGCAACCAAAAAGATCTCTATATTGAACTGTTCGATACCCAAGGGTTAGCGCAGCAGCTTAATGACATGTTTGTGGCAGGCGATGCCACCATTGCCGATGATCGCAACCAGTACCGCTTGGTCAATCAGCTGGAGATTGTCGGTAACGAAAATCAAACCCGTATTCCCGATGTCATTTTGTACGTCAACGGCTTGCCGCTGGTGGTGTTTGAATTGAAATCAGCCGTGCGTGAAGAAGCGGCAACCACCCATGATGCGTGGGTGCAACTGACTAACCGTTATCGCCACGATATTCCCAAACTGTTTGTTTATAACGCTTTATGCGTGATTAGCGATGGCGTGAATAACAAAATGGGCAACCTGTTTGCCCCGTATGAGTTCTTCTATTCATGGCGCAAAATCACAGGTTCCGAATCCAACGAGAAGCAAGGCATCGATTCACTGGATGCCATGGTGCAGGGGCTGTTTCATCCCACCCGTTTATTGGATGTGATCAAAAACTTCATATTCTTCCCCGATACCAGTAAAAAAGAGCAAAAGGTTTGCTGCCGTTATCCGCAGTATTACGCCGCTCGTAAGCTCTATTACAACATCAAAAAAGAACGCAAAATATTGGATGCTGGCGGTAAGTTGCTCCCAGTTAAATATGGCGGCAGCGGTAAAGGCGGCACCTACTTTGGTGCAACGGGTTGTGGCAAAAGTTTTACCATGCAGTTTTTGGCGCGCTTGTTGATGAAAAGCGTCGATTTTGAAAGCCCTACGATTGTGCTGATCACCGACCGTACCGATCTCGATGATCAGCTGTCGAAACAGTTTTGCAATGCCACCACTTATATTGGCGACGAGCTGATTGAACCGGTCACCAGCCGTCAGGATTTGCGCGATAAACTCGCCGGGCGTGCCAGTGGCGGCGTGTTCCTCACCACCATTCATAAGTTCACCGAAGACATTCAGCTGTTAACCAACCGCAGTAACGTGGTGTGTATTTCCGATGAAGCGCACCGCAGCCAAATCAATCTGGATCTGAAAATCACCATTGACCAAGACAGCGGCAAAGTGAAAAAGACCTATGGTTTTGCTAAGTATCTGCATGACTCCCTACCGAACGCGACCTATGTGGGTTTTACCGGCACCCCTATTGATGCCACGCTGGATGTGTTTGGTGATCCGGTGGATAGCTACACCATGAAGGAATCAGTCAATGATGAAATCACGGTGAAGATTGTCTACGAAGGGCGCGCTGCCAAGGTGATGCTGGATAACAGCAAGCTGGAAGAAATTGAAAAATACTATCAAGAGTGTGAGCGCTTAGGTGCCAGCGAACATCAGATTGAAGAGAGCAAAAAAGCCACGGCAAATATGAATTCAATTTTGGGCGACCCGGACCGAATTGAACGACTGGCCGAAGATTTTGTCGCGCATTATGAAAAGCGGGTGGAAGAAGGCTCGACCATTAAAGGCAAGGCGATGTTTGTCTGTGCCAGCCGCGAGATTGCCTACGCTTTCTATCAAGATGTGCGCACTCTGCGCCCCCTTTGGTTTATAGAAAAAGGGTTTGAAGAAAAGCTCGCCATTGATGGTGTAGAACTCACCGATAAAGACAAAGATGAACTGCTGTCATTGCCGATGGTGAACATGGTGATGACCCGTGGCAAAGATGATCCGAAGGCCATGTATGACCTGCTTGGCACCAAAGAGTATCGCAAAGAGCTGGATAAGCAGTTCAAAAATCCGAAGTCGAATTTCAAAATCGCCATTGTGGTGGATATGTGGCTGACCGGCTTTGATGTGCCGGAGCTGGATACCATCTATATCGATAAGCCCTTGCAAAAGCACAACCTGATCCAAACCATCTCACGGGTGAACCGTAAGTTTGAAGGCAAAGACAAAGGCTTGGTGGTGGATTATATCGGCATTAAATCGCGCATGAATCAGGCGCTGGCGATGTATTCCAAAGCGGATGAATCGAATATTGAGGATATTCGCCAATCGCTGGTGGAAGTGCGGAACCATTTGCACCTGTTGGCGCAGATGTTCCACAACTTTGATAGTCGCGATTATTTTTCAGAGAACCCAGTTAATCAATTAGCTTGTTTGAATCGCGCTGCGGAATTTGTGCTGCAAACCAAAAAGCTCGAACTGCGCTTTATGGGCTTGGTGAAACGCCTAAAAGCCGCCTATGACGTGTGTGTGGGCAGTGAAGAGATTAAACAAACCGAACGTGAGCAGATCCATTTTTATATCGCTGTTCGTTCCATTGTGTACAAGTTGACCAAAGGCGATGCCCCAGATACAGCGCAAATGAACGCACGGGTGCGCGAAATGATTGCCGAAGCGATTCGTGCCGATGGCGTCGAGGAAATCTTTGCCCTTGGGGAAGACAAGGCGGACACCATCGACATCTTTGATGATGAGTACATGGACCGCATCAGCAAAATCAAACTGCCCAACACCAAAATGCAGTTGCTGCAAAAGATGCTGCAAAGAGCCATCAGTGAGTTTAAAAAGGTCAACCAACTCAAAGGGATCGACTTCTCGAAACGCTTCCAAGCGCTGGTGGAAATGTATAACGAGCGAAAAGAAAACGATGCGTTGAACGGCGAAGAGTTCGATACCTTCAGCCAAGAAATGACCGACATGATCTACAACATCCGCAAGGAGATGATGTCATTTGAAGAGATTGGTATTGATATGGAAGAGAAAGCCTTTCTCGATATTCTTGAGCACATGTGCGTGAAATATCAGTTTACCTACGATCACGACAAGATGTTGGAACTCGCGAAACAAATGAAAGTGGTGGTGGACGACACCGCCCAGTACCCAGACTGGAGCAACCGCGACGACATCAAAGCCAAACTCAAAGTGGATTTGATCCTGCTACTCCACAAATTCGGCTTCCCGCCGATCGCCAACGATGACGTGTATAAAAGCGTGTTAGAGCAGGCGGTGAACTATAAGAAGAATATGAACCAATGAATGTAGAAGAAAAACAGCAAGCCCTCAATATTCTGGAATATTGGCATAAAATAGAATTTTTTAACTCGGCGGATTTGGGCGATATTACGCACGTTGGCAATGGTGGAATTCATTATGATTTAGATGAGATCGTCGGGAATCCTGATTGTCTCCCTTGGATCAACCGTAACCATATTCGACGGGCTGGTAAAAAGTATACGCCAAATAAGTATTACACATATAAGGTTTATTTGGGGCTATTTCATCGTTCAGAAATTTTCGAAGCCGGTCATCGTTATTTTTCCAAATTCGATGAGTTGAACCCTGAATTTGCTGAACGGAAAAATGATTCTGGATTTACATGCTCAATGATCTTGTATGTGGATGTGACTGGACAGGTAGTGCTTGATGAAACTGAAATATCGACAGCTCCTTGGGCAATCGGTAAAGTTCAACAGGGATCTTTAGCTTCGATTAAACTGGATGATTTTGATAAAGATTGTGAAAAATTAAACAAGCGTTTTGGGGAAATCCATCACGTTGCTGCAAGCCTTAAAGAAGAGCATCAATATCCTCCGGTTCTGACGACTTACGAGTTAGTCGAATTTTTAAAAGCATTAGGTGAGTTGATTCAGTTTCAGCCATCCTCTGAACAAGATATCCCTTCAGTAATCATTGAACTCGGAGAAAAAAAATATACAAACGGACAAGTTAAGCCTCAGCTACCCGATTTTTCATCTGTTGCGTTGCCGGATTTTTCAACCATTGAACGGCGATTGAATGCTCCGATTAAGGAAGATAAACGTTCACAAGAACAAGAACAAAGTGAACAGAGTTCTCCTGCCCAATCGATGTCCATTTTAAATAGCTTTTATATTCGTGATCTTGAATTAGCGATTGCATATATCAAGAGCGATAGATTAAACCCAGAATCAGCTTTGGCTTATTATATTGGCCATGAAAAGGGCAGGCATGACGACTTGTTGAGTGTTGGTGGTCAGGCATTACTGAGAAAGCATTTAGTGCTTGAAATGACACCTGCAGGCCGTTGGCCCGGGGAAGATACCCATTACATGAGTTTGATGCAACAGTTTGCGATTAATACCTTATACCAAGAATTGGAAGAGCAGGGCATCTATTCCGTAAATGGTCCTCCGGGAACCGGAAAGACCACGATGTTGCGAGATATTATTGCCAACAACTTGGTTGATAGGGCCAGGATTCTTGCGAATTTTTTAGCCCTGGAACAGTCAGTAGCCGGAAGTGTGGGTGTTAAAATCGGTGATCAAGTCGTTATGCTACCTAAGCTGAATCCGGCGCTTTGCGGGTTCGAAATGGTGGTTGTTTCAAGTAACAATACGGCGGTTGAGAATATCACTAAGGAGTTACCACAGATAAAATCTTTGGGCAGTAAATATCAGGCCTCTGAGTATTTTAAATCTGCAGCGCAAAAGCTTGCCGCTGAACACAAATTTGATGTTCCGAAAAATAAACGTCCGATCCTGTATCCACTATCAAAGGATAACGATTGCTGGGGGCTTATGGCGGCAGCAATAGGTAATCAGACAAATAGAAATATAGTAAATGAAAAGCTGTTTTTCAAGGCCAGCAAGGATATGCAGGTTGAACCGGGTGCGGAAAATTATCAAAAGCTGTTGGATGCTATCAAACAGTTGAAAAGAGAATCGCCTAATCAATCGACAGATTTTAAAACTGCACAACAAGAGTTTAAACAAGCTGAAAGTGCGCTGACTTGTTGCATGAATGAACTCGAAAAATTGAGATCATTAGAAGCCAAGAAAAAGTTATTGGCTGATTATCAAAGTAAACAAGACTTGCTTGAGTTGCGCTGTTTGAGATTAAAGAGCTTTGTGACCAAGCTGAGAAGCAATTTATTGCCTATTTGGTTGTTTATGCTGCCATCTTTTTGGAAAGTGCGCGCACTATTAAAAAAAATGACTTTGCGTTTGGATAGCTATACAGATAAATATGCGTTGCATAAAAGGAAAGTAGAGCAATTTAGTTTTGATTTGAATAGCGAAATTAACGCTTGTTCGACTCTCATCGAACGCTATAAGGATGCCTGTTTTGATGACGGTAGCGCAGATCTAGAGCAGGACGACATTCAACGTAAAGCATTTGTACATTGTCAAGAGTTAAACACGAAAAGAGCAAACCTCACGATCAAGGCGTTGGAGCTTCATCAGGCTTGGCTGGTTTCTATAAATGAGCGATATAAATTAGGTAGTAATGTGCTGTATCACATGTCCAAGGCGTTAGGAAATTCTATTTCTGATCGTGATGGTGCGAAGGCATTTTGGCAGTGGTTATTTATGTTTATACCGGTCGTGTCATCTACATTTGCTTCTGTTGCCAGACAGTTTTCTTCGTTTAATAGCAGTGAGATTGGCTGGTTGTTTATTGACGAGGCAGGTCAGGCTTCGCCACAACAGGCTGTTGGTGCGTTGTTAAGAGCAAAACGAGCTGTTGTTGTGGGTGACCCATTACAGATTGAACCTGTTTTTACTATTCCCCCTGAATTTGTCGAGGGGTTTGCACAAGAGCTATTTGAGGGGAATGATTGGATGACTTGGGCACCGACGGTAACCTCTGTGCAAAGATTAGCGGATCGAGTAAATCCGTATGGAACATACGAAATAGCTGATAATGAATGGCTAGGAAGTCCGCTACGAGTACATCGCCGTTGTGATGATCCGATGTTTAGTATTGCAAATAACATTGCTTACAACGGAAAGATGTTTCATGGCAGCAAATCTCCTGAAGGGAAAGCGAATCCCGTGTGGGGCAAGAGCGCTTGGATTGATATCTCTGGAGAGGTTGACGGTAAACATTACGTACCTGAGCAAGGTCGATATGTTGCCGAAATGGTTTATCAGTACTTTATCGAAACAGATAGATTACCTGATGTTTATATTATTTCACCATTTAGAAAAGTGGCTTATCGAGTCAAAAATGAATTATTTGTTTATCTGGAAAGACAAGGAATTGCGTTTCTTGATGTAAAAAATTGGATAAAAGGCCGAGTTGGGACGGTTCATACGTTTCAGGGGAAAGAAGAAAAATCAGTGATATTTGTACTTGGTTTATCTGATAGTTCTAAGGGTGCGGCTCTTTGGGCTTCGAGTAAAGCGAATATTCTCAATGTCGCGGTGACCCGAGCCAAGAAGAATGTCTACATTGTTGGTTCGAAGAAAATTTGGGCGGGTTTAAGGTTTTTTAGCGAAGCGGATAGTTTACTTAGTGATAAAACAAAGAATGTTGTCAATGATAGTGAACCGGTTATTTCGGGTGAAGGGATACTGACGCAACAAATATGATCGAATAAGAAACATAGTGTCTGTTCTTGGAAATAAAAAAGGCCGATAACCTAAGTTATCGGCCTTTTCCAATCGATTGGTGGAGCTGGGGTCATCTGAAATTAGTTTATAATATATTGATTTATAATAAACTATGTTGATTTGAATTTTATTTGGAATGCATCTTGGCATACAAAAAAGAGTAGCTATCTATGGACGTTGGTGGACAATAAACCTAATTTAAAACTTGTTGCCAAAACGCAGGTAGAGCAGGTTTGTTTAAAAACTTAATCTTATTGTTGAAGTCATTGCATAGTGTAATGGCATTATAATAGTCTAAATAAGAGGTAGTTATGTCTAAAAGTAGTTCAAATCGTGGTCCATCAAGTCATCCTGGTCCTGGTGGAAATTGGCCTTCTACTACTGGTAATAAATCTGGCGGTGGTCGCGGTAATGGTCCTGTAAAAGGAAAATAGAGGATAAAGGGCCGATAGGCCCTTTTAGATTTATGGATAAAAACGCATATCGATTTCCAACACTTGGCGAGCTAATGAATGCATTCGTTAAGGCTTCAGGTTTAATGGCGAGAAAAAATTCAAAGTCAAAAGTTTTTGATGAAAGCCAAAAGAAAGCAATGCAAATGAAGCTGAAACGGTTAGCTGACGAAACGTCAAAATTAGATGACCAGTTAGAAGATGTAAAGACAATTTTAGCTGAACTCTTATATGAGGTAATACCTGAACCAAGATTTATTTATGCCATCATTGCATCAATTGATGATGTATTAGTTCAGTACAAAGATCTAATCCGTAATGAAGGAACATATTCACACTATCTCGATAGTATTCGATGGATGATTTATTCTCGAGGTATTGAAAGAATAATTACATCCATAGTAAAAAATGGCCTTTCTTATAATCTATTAAAAATTAATTTAATATTTCCAAGTGATATTGATTGGTGGTTACCTACATTCGAAGGAGAAAAAATAGATTGGCCTATAAAGAAAGCGTGGCAATGGATTTATGATTACGTTGGTCTTTCTCAACGGCAGTTTCATTTATCATCTAAACCTAATTTTAAAGAAGAGAGAAACCTTGAAAATGCTCAACGGTGGGTTACAGATAAGCAATTCCCATCTACAAATGCTATGATTGATTGTCTAGATGATGCTTTAATTGAAATTAATACTAAAAATAGTATTAGTAATTCAGAGATAATATCCTTTAAGATTATTATTTTTTTATCAAGAGTAAGTACCTATGCATTCAAATTGCTTAATGATACTTATGGTTATATTTTCTCTGAATGCATATCACGTTGTTTATTAGAGCAGTTTTCGACTTTAAAAGAAGAGATTGGATATATTTTCTTAGCTTGTGGCTCTATTAATTATAACTATAAAGATATAGTAAAAAGAGATGCGTTAATATTTGATTATGTTAGTTTTTATTGGTCTGAGAGAAGTCGTAAGTTATTAGAATCTATACGGTTATACGATGATAAAATAAAGGAAGTTTTTAAAGGAAAAAAAGAAGTAAAACATGCTTTTGATAGCAGTAATATATCTAAGCATATACCTCTATTTGAAATTAATGCATTAATTAGGAATCATGAGGATAGATTTAATTTTAAACCTTCAATGATATATGTGAAGTTATTATTGGAAGGTCTAAAGTTGAAGCGAAAACCTAAATCAATAGATGAAATAATCAAATACGAAAATAATGTTAATTTAAATGGATTTAAGAATGTCTTGGCATGGGTAGTTCAATGGAGTTATGCAAATTATTTTTATAATAAAAATGATTATAACAAATCTTATTTTTATTATAAAAAAGCATTTTATCTATCCAAGTATAGCGTGGGGCATGATCAGTATTTATTAGTTAATCAGTATATAGAAATATGTGCAAAAAATAAAAAATATAGAGAGTTTAAGAAAGGTTTAGCATGGGCTAAGTATCTGAATATTCCTATTAGATGGTTACGAAATATGGATAATCCAGAGTCAGAAGAAAATGTTAAATTTCTATATTCATGGTTTATGATTTGTAATTATTGTAAATTTTGATGTCATTTTTTATTTAATTTATCAATGCTTTTTAATGTTTCATTTAAATTTTTTACTGCATTTAGTTTTTCATTGCATTCATTTAAAATATTGAAGTTTTCTAGATAATTCGTACCTTTGTTTTTTAGCTGGTAGCAATGTTTAATTAATTGATAAAGAAAATCTTTTTGATAAAAATCACCTGATAAATCATTCAACATATCTCCAAAATCATTATTCATTACATATGAGAATGAACGCTTATAACTCATAAACTGGCTTTTTGATCTAGCTCTTTTTTTCCTCCATGCATTATTCATTCTAATTATTTTTAGTTTTCCTGAGTCTGATGAATTTAAATGTTTAAGATAGTCTTTAAAACCTGATTCTGTAATTACAAATTCATTTGTCTTATCATTTTTTTTAAAATGCTTAGAAATGATTTTATTATTAACGCTACTATTTTTATTTATATATTTTTGTATCCACTGTCTACATTCTTTATTTTTAAAATTAAAATCTTTCATAGTGTAAATATTATATGTCATATTTAATTTTATTAGTTTAACCATGTCCCGTGACGTAGTCTTGTGACTATGTCACATTTTTTTGTAAAATATGGTATATAATAGGGTTTAAAACGATAATTAATTAGCAAGGAATGATGTTTAGATGTTGATACCTAGTGTCTACTTTTGGAAAGATGGACTGACCGCAGAGGCTAAAATGCTATTTATCTACATGGTTTCTGAGGTGGATTCGGATAAAGTTTACAAAACTTCAGTATTAGATATGGCGAATAAATATGGAGCAACTGTTGCAATGATAGAGCGATCTATTAAGGTATTAATTGCTCTTGAATTAATAGAGAGAGTTGATTCTACTGGTAGGATAAAGTCTGGTAGACCAATATCAACATATCGAATCAATGAAGATATGGTGATGGAATATCTGAAGGTTAAGCCTGGTAAACCATACTTTAAACAATTTAAAAATTATATTGATAAAGAGATATTAAATAATCAACATATGTCCTTAGCTAATAAGCTTCTATCTTTAATCCTTTTCATGCATTCAGATTTAGGTGGTCGAGTTAAAGAACTTGATTCAAAAACAATAAAAAAATTAACTGGATTCTCTAGAGAAAGGCTAAGAACTCAAATTAAAAAACTACATCAATTGGATTTTATTCGTCATCAAATTAATGGGGTTTCTATTCCAGGTAGTGGTCTGTTTAATTCAATCTATTTTTTAAAATATGATTTTATCAAAAGTCGTGTGATTTCATCTTTTCCAGTTGATTTTAATTATATATATCGATTAATTAAAGAAAATATTGATAGTATATATCATTGTAGAAATGAATTTAAAAAATACATTTCTAACCGATATAAAGATCGAAATGATATATATGATTATATTCAATTTGTCTCACTATTATCTTTAGAAAGGATTATAAATAATCAAATTAAGAAAGATAAATTAAATTTTAGAAGTAATATTGGGAATGAATGTCGTAGGGAAGCTAAACATTTAGTAAGAAATTTGTTTTTCATTGGTAGCGATGATGAAAATTATGACCATTTTGTTGATTATTTTTACTTTTTACTTTTAGATAATGAGAGTTTTTTTAATGATGAAGATCACTATGTTTTATTTAAGTTTATTGGTCAAAAATTACACCGTATCTACTACGAGTTAGATAATGTTTTTTTAGAGTAAATGCATATGTAAATAATTGGCTCAATACTTTGTTTGGTAATATGTCATAACGATATTAAATTATAAATGCTTGTCGGTATAGTAATATAAATATACCCAATATTATAAATATACCCAATATTTAATTAATACTTATTATATGGAAATACCTAATACCTAATTATTCAACATTAATTTACATATTCACCTTACCTTATGAACCTAAACAAGTAATCATGAGGATAAGAAAATGAGAGTATCTAATAATAGCAATTTAACTGTATTCAATAATCAGTTATTTAATGGGCTAACTGTCTATCATAGACCTTTAGTTAAAGAGTATTTGGAGAGTATTCAGGATTTTCTTGAGATGAGTTTAAATGAATACTCTCGATTATATGTGCTGAGATTTGATTTGAGGTATCCAGAAAATTATTACTGTTTTGAAAATGGTATTGATATCACGACATTTATTGCTCGATTAAATTCAAGATTAGCAGCGGATTTGAAAAGGAAGGGGAAAGAGCATAAATGCCATATGCGATATGTATGGGTTAAAGAGAAAGAACATTCAGATAATTATCACTATCATGTTGCGATTAGTTTGAATAAAGATGTGTATTTTACAAAAGGGAAGTTTGAAAGCTCAGAAAAAAACTTATCTAAAATGATTCAAGAAGCATGGGAATCTGTTATCGATAACTGTATTCCTAGTCAGTCAGGATTAGTTCATTTTTGTAAAAATGGTGATTATTGGATAAATGACAAAGATAAGCAAGGTGATAAGTATAAAGAATGTTTTGAACGACTAAGTTATCTTGCCAAAATTGAGACTAAAGTCTTTGGGACAGGCCTTAAAAACTTCGGCTCAAGTAGAAAATAAAGCAAAAAATAAGGGATGGGGTATCCCTTATAATTCATTTAAAAGCCGAGTAGGAAGCCAATCCCACCAACAATACCGCCGATAGCGCCACCAATGGCAGCACCTAGTTTCTCTCCGGGACGACCAAAAAGTTCACCGATATTTGAGCCTATGTTTGCACCTGCTGTCGAACTATCGATTATCGCTTCCCAGAGGATCGCTGTGGTTTTTTTACCGTAGTCCGGTGCATCATTGTCAGTCCAGTTTGATTCTTGCTTAGAAATCGTCTGGTTGGCAATGAGCACTCTTTTATTTTTTGGCAATTTACTCACAATGAGATACAGTAATTTTGCGAGGTTATAAGGCCGTTGCTGGTGGCCTGGATAACTGTAACCTGCTGAGTAATAAATAGGTGAGATGTCTACTCCTGTTGCTTTCTTGATTCGTTGAGTGAGCGAAGTCACTTTGCGTTCCAAAAAGGCACTCGCTTGAGTTGTTGGCTGGTTTAGTTGATGGTCCCAGGCGTCAGGTCCTTTGAGAGCAACGTCGGCTTGGTTAATCGCAATGATAAGTCGCTCTTCCGGATGAGGTCCTAAATTTGGGATTAAAACCTCATTAATTAACGTGATCGTGGTGCCTAAATCGCGTGTTCCTCCATCTACAATAACGAGCACCAAGTCAATCATCGCCTGGCCTGAGCTATCCGCGACGGCCAACTTTTCGATTATTCTTTGGCTATGGTTTTTATCTTCTTCAATACCATCTCCCAGCCCTGGAGTATCCCAAAGGACCAAGTTATTGAGTGTATAACAATGGATGTCTTGCGTGAGTGGGTCGGTGTCATAACCGACTTCAGCAATTGACATATCGAATAGCGCATTAATGGTAGAACTCTTACCAGCGCCAGTGGCACCGGTAATGAGGATATTCAGTTGTGATGATTTAAGACGTTGTAGGTTTTGCATCAGGGTCGATTTCGCTCCTGCTGAAAAAGCAGAGTGCTTTACTAGCTGCTCTAACTCCGTAAATAGGTTTTGTTTATTGAACATAAATGTCTCTTTGTGTTGGTGCTCTTTCTTAACGCCCAAAATTTACATTTTTCTCTCTCCATATGACCTAAACCATTGGAGATAAGAAAATGACTAAATTAATGCGTTTGAAAGAAGTAATGGAAATGACTGGCCTAAGCCGTTCTTATGTTTACCAACTGATGGCAGAAGGGGATTTCCCTCAATCCGTCTCGCTGGGGGCTCGTGCGGTAGCATGGGTGGAAAGTGAAGTTCAGGATTGGATTCTTGAACGGATTGCACAAAGGGATGGCGGGGTTGAAACCCAAGCGGCTAATTAGCTCTTACTTGAATCTCATCTAAACTCCCACTCTCAACATAGCTCAGAAAATTTCCTTCCCAGAGCTGATACAACTCTCTAATTTCTCGATGTCTGATATCTTGCCAACCACTCATTTGGGTATAGGCCATTTGATTGCTAATATCGAAATCAATACATCGCTCTAATTCAGGGTAGACGCCAGAGTAGTACGCATACTCCGTGATATAGAGAAGCTCCCAGTGATTTTGGTTGACTCGGTTTAATCCAATTTCTACAGGATGAAAGCCGCCTTGTTCAGCACTATAGGAACTGTCTTTAAAATGAAGTGAGCAAAAGGGCCCTTCAATAGTCTTCTGCTCTAACGTCTTTTGGAGCAGCGCAATGAAAGCTGGAGTAATCGAAATGCCCGGCTGTTTTAAGGTAAATGTCGTCATGGTGTTGATTCCTAGAGTTGATAAAAACGGGCCATTAAAGGCGATAAAGCTTTGGTGACATCAATAGAAATATCACCATAGAGTGCATCGTTTAATTGGCGCATCAGTGTCTTTTGCCAAGTTATATAGAGCTCTTGTACTTTTGGGTGTGAGAGCTCGACAACACCCATATCGGGTTGCCGAAATTGATTGTGGAGAAAATTAAAATTTAAATTAGGTTGGGTGACTCCTTGGCTATTCACTTCTTCAGATAAAACCTGAATGGATTCGATGAACCAGCCTTTGTCGATGGTTCTTACTAGGCGAATATCGACCGGGTGAGGGTGAACAGACATATCCGGATTGCTCTGGTGTCGAAGCTTGATAGTAACCTGATAAGCATTCGCCTCTAACTGAGAAAGCCAGGGGTGAAGGTAAGTCACTAAAGGCATATTGACGGGGACGAGGTTAGTCATCATAGATACCCCCGTTCAGCGAACGACACGCAAGTATCACCAACAACGATATGGTCCAACACGCGAACATCAATAAGCCCTAACGCATCCTTTAAGCGCGTTGTGATGTTCTTATCGGCCTGAGAGGGCTCAGGTTCACCAGATGGATGGTTATGAGTAAAGATCACCGCCGCGGCGTTGACGGCAAGCACCGCTTTAACGACTTCGCGGGGATAGACGCTTGCAGCATCGATAGTACCTAGGAACAGTTCTTTAAATTCAATCAGCCGATGTTGGTTATCCAGCAACAGCACGGCGAATACTTCACGTTCGTACCCATGCAGCTTACAGGCGACGAATGCCTTAGTTGCTTTGGTATTACATAGGGCATCGCTCTGAGTTGTTGAGCGTTCAGCTAGAATTTCCGCGGCTGCTTCTAATACGCGGTCAGCGGTTGCCAAACCAGAAAAATAGTAAGTTTTTTCGTGCATAAATCCTCCAAAAAGGAATCGTTGAGTGAATGCACGGAGGTGATATATATGTGAAATTTTTTTGATTAAAAAAACTCTCCAGTCACCAAGGTGATGATGTTTGGGCATTACGTTAACGTAAATCTCGTTCACAACGAATAAGGAGATGAACATGGAAAACGTAAAATCAGAACCTACATCAACACCAATGACAGCTGAAGCTGCTGCTCGTATTCAGTCCGCAGAGGCTAAAGCCAATGGGGGTAAAACTGCTAAAGGGAGTTTTTCTGCCCGTGCTCAAGCCATTGCTGCCAAAAATGGTAAATAGAAATCTGAATATCGGAGGATAGGGGCTACTCGCCCCTATTATTACAGATGAAGAGATATAGTAATGACAAAGATATTCAGAAGTTAATCAGCCAATTGCTCAAACATGAATGGCATTATCATCGTAGGAAAAAACATGGGCTATTGTCTTCACCCCATGGCAATTTGGTGATGGTTCCCGGGACTCCCAGTGATACCCGAGCGTATATGAACTTTTTAAAAGAGGTTGGGCGCACAGTATGACCACTCAGAAAACATTGAGACCGTTCTATTCGATTCAGCACCTACTTAGAGAATTAGCGAGAGGTCTAGGGACCAAATCGTTAGCGGGTAAAAAGATCGATGACGCATGTAAAAACTTAGAGATAAATCCCTTTCAGCTTGACGAGTTAAAAAAAACATTGATCCATGAGCCATTGGCGAAATATGTGAATATTGCGTTTGCTGACCATGTGATGGATAAGTTTAATAAGGTGATCGAGAGCTATCTCAGTTTAATGCAACGAGTCTATTTGGATGGTGTGGATGCTAAAACTGCGAACCAATACTTAGACCAATTCTTTCTGACATTTTTGGTGGCCGCTATTTGTGAGGATACGCTGTCGACGATGGGGCTAACGCCTAAAGAGGTCGCTTTAAGCGGACATCCGTTACTCTATATTCTTTTGCATCATCAGGAGAGCTTGCCTCAAAATATAGAGCGTATTCGAATTTGGTCCAAAGGTGATGAATTACCTGATTTAACCAGTATTGCAGCACTTGAAACAACACCGTCACCAAAGAGTAACGGAGAAATTCTTAAAAATCGTTTAGTGATGGGACGGTTATGGGATTATTTCTTTTATCGTAGTAATAGAGCTGATCTTTCACTCTTAAAGAGCCATTCATTGATGGAATGTTTAACGCTTTTAGAGACGAATCTCCAAGCACAACAAAAAAAAGCGATGCTCAGTTATCAGCCGGTAGCGATTTTATCGGAAGAGTTATGTCAATTGCTCGAATTAGGGAAAAGAAAGCAACCTTCTGATCACGCAAAATGTTTTCAGCTTTTGGGCGATTTAAAACAGCAAACTGGGCGCATCGATCCTGATGGAGAGACTGAATATGTATTTCATTGGTTTAATGCTCGATATCTTTTACATAGCGGTAAGTTAGAAGAGGCTATCACTGAATATCAGTTCGCGTTTGAACGAGTCATTTATAAACAAGCCCAGAATACGAAAAAAATTGTGAACGAAGCGATGATTGCCGCATGTCGCAGTCAGAAACCGAATAAAACCTTTATAAACCGATTAAGACGGATGGCTGTCATTTTAGGGTTTGATTTTATGCCACCACAGCATAACGCTGATGAATTTAAAGCAAAGCCTCAAGAGATTGAAACATGGGAAATTTCAGCATTTAGTCATCAATTTTCCACCTATTTCCCAAAAGGGACATTTTTCCCGGGGGCGATTTATCCTGAAAATCCACATCAAGATTATGGCCCATGGTTTATGGACCGAGTCATTTCAACTCCGGATTTAAAAAGGCCTAATAAAATTTTAAACGTTGGTGCGGATGGCGGGATGGTTAAATCCATGCCTCAGCTGGTGTATTTTTCTAAAGTAGGCAATATCGATGCGGTACAAAAGCTATTGGATGCGGGCGCTGATGTGAATAAGTTATCTTCAGTACATGAGTCGGCCCTCTTGTTTGCTATTCAATGCCTACAAGTGACATTAGAACCATTAGGCTCAATGGATGATGCGCTTTTTAAATTGCTAAGTCAGCGCGAGCACCGCAAGAGTGTTCTGGATACATTGACTGATAAACGGAAACTATCACCGTTGGGTTGTGCCGTTGAAACCGGCAATATTGAAATTGTCTCGAAAGTCTTAGATTTAGGCGCCTCTGTTGATAGACGACAGGATATTGATGGAGTAACACCATTGTATTCGGCGATAGATATGATCGGCAATTTTACCCGGCGACCAACACCTGCGAAGGTTTTGGAGATGATGGGGAGCGAAAGTGGAATCAATGTAATGAGGGCAAATTCTGCGGGATTGCTTCCACATTCTAAAGATGACTTATGCCATGTGTTTGAATGGATGATGAGCAATCCAAGATATAAACAGATATTTGATAATCTGTTGCATAGTCAATTTAAAACGATTCAACAATACACCACGGCAGATGATTTCAGACAGATCGCTAAATTGCTGATCCAAAGAGGCGCCGATCCCAATGCAAAACACAATACAGCCTTAGAAGACTACACGCCATTGATGCTTGCTGTTGAGTTGGATGAGCTGGAATTAGTAAAAGCGATGATGCAATCTGAACATCATCCCGCAGATTTAGAGACGTAAATTTACGTGCAGGATTGTTTGAGATCGCCTGTAAATGGGATTTGCAAAACATCTTGCATGATTTATATCCCACGTTTCTTCACAAGTTGAACAATTAAAAAAGAGTGGGTCTTTCATTAGAGCGGCATAGCGCTGGCTCTAACGAGGGGCTCAGTCGCTACCATGAACGAAACCATTGGGTAATCTCTAGGCAAAATTGCTGTAAATGAGCCAATTTACAGCAAAGGGACTTGCGAGTTTCTGGTGCATTAGCTAATTTAGCTAAATTAGCTAATAAATGCGTACGGATACAACTCAATGAGTCAGACCCACCTGTCAGAACAAAGTATTTTTGACAACATCAAACAAGCGCTATCCCAAGCTCCTCGCAACCAATACACCGCAGAATTGCACCTACAAATGATCAAATATGCCGATGAACTAAAAACCATTACGGCAAAAGAATTTTGTGAAGGCGTGGGTTTACGCAATAGCTTTGGTACGGAATTTAGCAAGATGCGCAACTTAACGGCCCGTCTTAAAGCCGCCGGTTTGAATACCGAACAACTATAACGTGTCACTTCATTTCAGATGTAAATCTAAGGTTTAAAAAAGAATGGCCATTAAGAAAAACGAACTTTATTCCTCCCTTTGGGCAAGCTGTGATGAATTGCGCGGCGGTATGGATGCCAGCCAGTACAAAGATTATGTGCTGACGATGCTTTTCATGAAATACGTATCGGATAAATACAAAGGCGATAAGTTCGCCATGATTGAAGTGCCTATCGGTACCAGTTTTGAAGATATGGTGGAGCTTAAAGGCCAAAAGAACATTGGCGAAGAGATCAATAAAATCATTGCTGAGTTAGCAGAAAAGAATGAATTAAAAGGCGTGATTGACGTTGCCGACTTTAACGATGAAGACAAACTCGGTAAAGGCAAGGAGATGGTGGATCGTCTGACCAAGCTGGTGGGCATCTTTGAAGGGCTTGATCTAACCGGCAACCGTGCGGATGGGGATGATTTGCTGGGGGATGCGTATGAATATCTGATGCGTCACTTTGCGACTGAATCTGGTAAATCCAAAGGTCAATTCTATACACCATCGGAAGTGTCGCGCATTTTGGCGAGCGTGGTGGGGATCACTAAAGAAACTCCGCAGGACGCAACCGTGTATGACCCGACCTGTGGTTCCGGTTCACTGCTGCTGAAAGTGAACGATCAGTCGCAGCGCGGTCTATCGCTTTATGGGCAGGAAATGGATAACGCCACCGCTGCGTTAGCGCGGATGAACGTGATTTTGCACAGCTGCGAAACCGCCAATATTTTTAAAGGCAACACTTTATCCGAACCCCATTGGAAAGATGCGCCTAACAAGCTAAAAACCTTTGATTTTGCCGTCGCCAACCCGCCGTTTTCCAACAAAAACTGGACCAGTGGCTTAAACCCGAACGACGATATGTATGGTCGTTTTACCTGGGGCATTCCACCAGAGAAAAATGGTGACTACACCTTCTTGCTGCATATTCTGACCAGCTTGAAAAGTACCGGTAAAGGAGCGGTGATCCTCCCGCACGGGGTGTTGTTCCGTGGTAACGCAGAAGCCAATATTCGTGAAAACCTGATCAAACAAGGTTACATCAAAGGCATTATTGGTCTGCCAGCCAACCTGTTTTATGGCACCGGCATTCCTGCCTGCATTATCGTGATTGATAAAGAGTATGCGAGAAAAGCTGCTACGACGGCTGATGGTCAAGTGGAAGGGCGTCCGATATTTATGATTGATGCCAGCAAAGGCTTTATGAAAGATGGCAATAAAAACCGTCTGCGCAGTCAGGATATCTACAAAGTGGTGGAAGTGTTTAATAACGGTCTGGAGATTGATCGTTACAGCCGCTTAGTGTCAATGAAGGAAATAGCTGACAACGACTACAACCTCAATATTCCTCGTTATATCGACTCTTCCGAACCCGAAGATCTGCATGATTTAACCGCGCATCTGCAAGGCGGCATTCCCAACCGTGATGTGGATGCCCTTGGTGAGTTCTGGCGCGTATTCCCATCGCTGCGCGAAACCTTGTTTGCACCGCTGCGTGATGGTTACAGCCAACCATTGGTGGCGGAAAGTCAGGTGAAAAACACCATTCTGGCACATCAGGAATTTAAAGATTTTGCCGTACGCAGCTTATTGCCGTTTAAGCAGTGGCTGAAACAGGCTGCATTGAAAGAAATCGCCAAAGGCGACAGCCCGAAAGAACTGATTTTCGAGCTTTCTGATGCTTTGTTAACCGCTTATGCCAACAGCGATTTGCTGAGCAAATACGATATTTTCCAAATTCTGATGGATTACTGGGCAGACGTGATGCAGGACGATGTGTACGTGCTGGCACAAGATGGCTGGGAAGCGGGCAATGTGCTGCGTGAGTTAACCGTGAAGAAAGGCGAGAAACTTAAAGAAACGCCGGATCTCATTATCAACAAACAAAAATACAAAGCCGAACTGATCCCGCCTGCACTGATTGTGGCGCGTTACTACGCAGATAAGCAGGATAAACTCAATGAGTTGCAAGCTAAGCAAGATGCCGCCGCCCAAGAGCTAGAAAACTATCTGGAAGAGCAAGGCAGTGATGATGGTTTGCTGGTGGATGCCATGAATGACAAAGACAAGATCACCAAAGCCAGTGTTGCCGCGCGCGCTAAAGTCGCGACAGATGCGGAAGAGTTGAAAGCCCTTAAACACGCCACCAAACTGTTTAATGCCGAAGCCAACGCCAAAAAAGCGGTCAAAGAAGCACAAGATGCGCTGGATCTGGCGGTCTTTAAGCATTACCCAACTTTAACTCTTGATGACATCAAAACTTTGATTGTCGATGATAAATGGCTCGCTACTCTGCAAATCAATATTCAGGCGGAAATTGAGCGCGTGACTCAGCAATTGGCGAATCGAGTGAAAGAGCTGGAACAGCGCTACAGCACGCCACTGCCAACCTTGACCAAATCTGTGGTAGAGCTCAGTGATAAAGTCGCCAATCATCTCAAAGCCATGGGACTGGAGTGGACGCTATGAATGAGGCTGCAGTAATGGCAACAGAAAAACAGGCTGTGCCAAAAGGTTATAAGCAAACTGAAGTTGGGGCGATTCCTGAGGATTGGGGGGTTGCAACAATAGAAGAACTCGCTTGTATAATTGACCCGCAACCAGATCATAGAACGCCACCAGAATCATCGAATGGTGAGCCATACATTGGCATCAGTGATTTCATTAACAGTAGAGAAGTTGACTGGACTGCTAGTAGAAAAATCATTTCTAAGGCAGTGGACAAGCAAGAAAAAAGCTTCCAACTTCAAAAAGGAGATATTGTTTTCGGGAAAATTGGAACTATTGGAGTTCCAAAGTTTGTACCTCAAGTGCCTTTTAGATTTGCGCTAAGCGCCAATGTTATTTTATTGCAGCCAAAGAACGTTGAACCAATCTATTTGATGGCGTTTTTCTACTCGGAGCTCTTCCAGAAAACACTCAAATCGGAATTACATTCTACCTCGCAAGCAGCTTTTGGAATGAACAAAATGAGGTTGATAAAACTACCTCTGCCTCCAATCAAAGAACAAACCGCCATTGCCAATGCCCTGTCCGATATGGATGCGCTGCTGACCGAACTGGAACAGTTGATTGCCAAAAAACAGGCGATCAAAACCGCCACCATGCAGCAGTTACTCACCGGCAAAACCCGCTTGCCGCAATTTGCTAACCATGAAGACGGCAGCGCTAAGGGCTACAAGCTCAGCGAACTGGGAGAGATCCCGGAGGATTGGAGAGTAAAACCGATTGAAAGCCTGATTCAGGACTTACGAGGGGGGGCACCGTTTAAACCGAGCGATTTCACTAATACAGGCGTTAAAGTGTTACCTAAAGGTGGAGTTGTTAGAGGTGGAGTCCTAAAAGTTACCGAAAAGGACCAGCAATTCTGTAGTAAAGATTGGTCGTTAAAATACTCTAAAAATTGTATTGATAACCGATATACGATTGTGGTTTTAAGGGATTTAGTGCCTAGCGGTCCAAGTATAGGCTTGATGGTGAATATTCCCATTGATGAAAAATACGTTCTAGCTCAAGGGGTATATGGCTTCATCGCAGAAGATAGTGAAACTTCCAATTACCTAATTCAATATTCGAATACCACTCAATATAGAAAAGCTGCTAATGAAATAATGGTAGGCAGCACTCAAGTACACATAACAAATGGTGCTTTCAAAGCCTTAAAAATCCCCTTACCGCCAAGAGAGGAAAGAGGTGCAATAGCGGTCGTCCTCTCGGATATGGATAACGAAATCCAAACGTTGGAAAAGCGCCTCAACAAAACCCGCCAGCTAAAACAGGGCATGATGCAAGAGTTGTTGACCGGGAAAACAAGGCTGGTGTGATGGCTGACGATCAGCGAACTTATTCCCCGGCGGTATTAAAGGATCACAGTGACGAGGCATTAATCGAGTTACTTAAAGAGCTCTGGGGGTATGAGGTATCTCAGCCTTTTATGATCCTAGGACAGTTATCAGAGCGTCAGGGGGCAAACAGCAATTCCTTTTATGTTTTGGAAAACTTACGCAGTGCAGTGGATGATCATCCGCTGCTTTATCCCATCTCGATGCCGAAGTATATGCATACGGTATTTATTGGTAGCTTGAAAGGCAAACTCTTTACGGACAGGGATAGTATTGATGGTCGCTGGGTGAATGTGTTGGCGGAATTATCACCCAGAGAGGAGCGGCAAAAACATAACAATCCTTTTGCCTTAAAAGCTATTAATGACTCGGTACAATGGTTGTCGATTCTGCCGGACAATATTAAGGAAACGACGTATACCATTGATGGAGCGCAGTACCTTGATAAAAGAGTGTTTGATGCGGTTATCAATAAAAATCATCAACTTATTACCAAAGATCATCAACGCTTGAGTTCAGCGCTTGAACAGCAACGATTGGCTGAAAGTGAACGGTTATCGACGTTACAGGAAAACATCGCCGTATTGAACCAGCAGGTGAATACGCAACAAGATAATCTTGAAACCGCAAAAGCCGATTTGTCGGCAACACTAGCGCATCAGCAACAGGCAATGGAACAATTCACCCAACAAAAAACAGTCATGGAGCGGCAATTGAATAAGCTAAATCAATTTCTTGAACAAAAAGCAAAAATGTTGGTGGATTTAAATATTATTGATCAGTCGGATATGGATATTTTATTAGGCCATTCAACGCAGCAGACTGAGGTGGTAGGGCATGATTTTGTTGATGTCTTTGAAGGGGATGTGACTCGTGCGGTGAGTTATATTCAGGCGTTTATGCAGCATCACCACAGTATTTATCGTCGCCAGGTGCTGGAGGACTTCTTTGCGCTCGTTACCACGCACGATTTAATTGTGTTGGCGGGAGACTCCGGTTCAGGTAAAACCAATTTAGTAAAATCTTTTGCCAAAGCCATTGGCGGTAAAGCGGTGGTGGTACCGGTTAAGCCAAACTGGACCAGTGCTGAGGATTTACTGGGGTATTACAATCCGCTAGAACGAAAATATCTGTCTACACCATTTCTTGATGCTTTGTTTGAGGCGCAGCAAAATCCAGACGTGCCGTATTTTATCTGCCTTGATGAAATGAATTTGGCCCGAATTGAATACTATTTTGCGGATTTTCTGAGTCTGCTGGAAGAGCGGGATGTTACTCCTGAAATTCCGTTGTATTCCGATGCTGAAGCGGAGCACTTACTCAATGAAGTGCGCAACTTTCTGGCATTGATTGATGTAGCTAAAGACAAATTGGATAAACCTGATTTACTGACCTTTCTGGATTTGCTTCGAGATGAAGCATTAAATGCCAAATTGCAGGAGCTGTGTGGTTTTGGCGAAGGTGAGTCGCTGTTAACCTATCATTCTCAGCTGCGCAAACTGGTGAGCAGTTATCTTAAAACACCATCAAGTTTAACGTTGCCTGCGAATGTGCGGATTATTGGTGCGATTAACGTGGATGAAACTACTCACTATCTGTCGCCTAAAATTCTCGACCGTGTGCACATTATGCGTTTTAGCAGTCCGTTGCTGTTTGACTGGGCTGATGTTGAAGCCGAAGTGGAAACATTTGATCTGGATTTAGCTTTGCCGCTGCACATCGATATTGAAGCGCTTGGTAAACGGACTCCGTATCCTGAATATGATCGAACCGATCCTCTGGTGATGATGTTAGTGCAGTTGGCTCGAGACTATCTAGTACCACTTGGTGTGGAATTTGGTTTGCGTACTGTGCGGCAGGCTCTGCTTTATCAAGATTCTATGCGGCGGTTTGGGTCGGATGATGTGCTGATCTTGAATAATATTGTATTGCACAAAGTGCTTCCTAAACTTCTGTTTGATGGGGAGAAACCGATTAATGATACGCTGACGCGTAAAGACGTTCTGACCAATATGAGGGACTTCCTGAGTACTCAGTTGGCGCAACTCGATGTGGATGGAACCGCGTCGGCGGTGGAAGAACTGGATCGGGTGATTGCCAATGCACAAGCCAATGACTGGGTTGTAAACTACTGGGCGCGCTAATGTTTCCCCTTGAACTTAGATATCTGGATATTGTCTGGCGTGACCCTGATACGGTCATTAAACTGGAACTGAGTCAGCAGGCATCGACCTGGGAGCAGACCGAAAATGGCTGGCAGACAGCAACCACCACTTTCCCAAATACTTACCATTATATTGGTGTGCATCTACTCGAAGAGGATGTAATTCATGCGCCATATTTTCGGTTGTCAGATGGTCAGCAACAGCCGTTAATGAGGCTAAAAGCTCCCGGTTCTGAGCAAGTTTGGTGGATACAGCAGGGGCTTTGGAGTAAGGAAAAAAATCGTTACGATACGGAAATTTTCCGTACAGCTGGCAGAATCGAGCTAGTGGTACAAAATCAGTCATATTGGATTGAGAACAATACGGCGAATTTTACCGTTGCAGAGCTGGAGCGCTATCTCGCGGATTTTAAGAGTAATCTGTGGATGCTGATCCTTGATGGTAACAGTATTGCAAGAGGTTCGGTGCTGAAACCGTCATCGGGATTATTCGATGCAGAGATTGTGGCGCAGTTTGAACAATTTACCAGTTTTGTTGAAGCCATCATGCGGGCACCTGGGATGGTTCTGTCAGAAACTCAAGCTAAGCTGCCCCGACGATCCGTAAAACCCATTCCACGAACATTTCGAGAACTAGCTATTCGAGCTAATCAGCGCGAGTTAACCAGTCGAACCTATTACGAAAGTTACGACACGCCGGAAAATCGCTTTATTTATTATGCCGTGCAGCGCGTACTTCATTTATTGAAAAGTATGCAGAATATTGCCACAACCCAATATGATGCCAGCAATGCCTTTATTGAGCATGAAAAACAGTGGTTAGCTACCGTAGAAGGAACGACGACTAAACGCGTTGATTCGACCGTTTATGATAATGAAATTGCGAAACTTTCTAGTGACTGGAATAACCTAAATCAGAACTTACCTAGTTATCTGACAAATTTGTCTGGTAAGCCGGTTATCGAACAAGCGAAAATCGCACATGGTTCATATACGGTTTTAATCGGTGGCCAATATGGTAAGGCAAAACGTAGTTTCTTTGTTAAGGAGTTAAACGGCGACAGATTTAGAGAAAAATTTGGCACTTACTTAGTGGTAACTTTCCCTGCTGAGGTTCAAGATGCGAATATTTTTAGTGCGTTACCGAATAGCCAGTTAACGATCACTGGTTTTTATCGAAAAACAAAAGAACATAACAGCAGTGGGGCTCCTTATTTCGAATTAGCGTTTTTAAACATTAATTCAGTGTCTCTATCCACTCATTCGATGAAATCGGAGATTGAAAGGCTACGTAACAATAGGGTTGAGTTAGAAAGGAATAACTGGATTGCCCCTCTTACCCGAGATGAGCAGAACGACCTTCGTATAGAAATGGAGGTATCCCGCAAAAAAATTGCATTTTATACGGATTTGCAAAGCAATTTATCCCATTTTCAGACACCGGTACCTAAGTTACAAAGCCGGTTGAAGGTCATCTCAGCCTTTTTTAAACAAAACCACGTGAAGGTTCACAATCATTGTCCTCAATCGATGGTCTTTATCCAAAATCCGGCTTATGCCGGGGCAAAAAGTCAGTTTAAAAAAATCACCGCATTTCATGGCTTGGATGACGATATGCTTGACGCTTTGATGCTGGTTGATGACATCGGTCTGGTCAATATTTCTAATCTGTATGAAAAATGGTGCCTGTTACAAATTATTCATGTGTTAAGTCGGGTGTATGGTTTTCAGATCGAAGACGGATGGCAGAATAACCTGATTGGCGCAGTGCTTAACAGCCAATACAATATTAATATTTCCTTTACGGCACCAGCTCGACAGCAGTCTTTGATATTAACCTATGAGAAAACCCTAGAATCAGGTAAACGACCGGATTTTATGCTGGATTTTTGTGTACAAAATTATACCTACAATCAGGAAAATTCTGTTTGGGAGATTACCGACGAGCGGCATGAGAAGTTAGTGTTGGATGCAAAATTCAGAGGGAATGTCAGCGAAGCTCATATCCATGAGCTGGTACACGAGTTGTATACAGAGAAAGACTATAGTGAAGATCATACGAATCCGGTCTTTATTATTCATTCCAGCCCTAATGTAATTGAAAACCGGACATCACCATTAATCTGGGGTAATCAATGTGATTATGGGCAAAGTGATGGAGCTCAACATCGTTATGGTAGTGTATTTATGTGTCCAACACCTAAATATGGCCACTCCATTGATAATTTGCAGCGCCTTATCGGTCTGTTTTTACAGAAGAACAGTGTCATTCTGCAGAACGAAGGTGGGGTGAACTGGCACAATATGGTCTGTATGGGATGTGGCTGTAACGATCCGCAGCAGTTGAATATTCAGTATAAAAAGACTAAAGCAGGAAATGATCGCTGGGTGATTACTTGTCTGGCGTGCGGGTTAAGAACCATCAAAACCGTCTGTTTATCATGCCATGCTGAATTATATAAAAATGGTTCGAAATGGACGTATCACAGAACTCGGGCTGAACAGACATCTAATGTGGTTTGTCCGTACTGTGAGAAATTTTTATAGTTGATTATTAGTAGAATAAATAAACGTTAAGGACGATGTATGAGTTCCATCGGACAAAGAGAACGCGTCACACAAAACCGAGTGGTGCAATTTTTTCAAGGTGAGCTTGGTTACCGCTATCTTGGAAACTGGGAATATCGTGAAACCAATAAAAATATAGAAACAGAACTTTTAACCCAGTGGTTGGAAAAACAAGGTGTGTCCAACGCCTTAATTACCCGTACGCTGCGTCAGTTAGACAAAGCGGCTGCGTTAGGCGAAGGCAAAAAGCTCTTTGATGCCAATAAAGAAGTGTATCGTTTGCTGCGTTATGGCGTGAAAGAAAAAGAGGGGGCGGGCGAGCAAAACCAAACGGTATGGCTAATCGATTGGAAAAATCCTAAGAACAATGACTTTGCCATTGCAGAAGAAGTGACAGTTACTGGTGAGAATAAAAAACGCCCGGATATTGTGCTTTATGTGAACGGCATTGCATTAGGCGTGATCGAGCTGAAACGTTCCTCTGTTTCGGTTTCTGAGGGAATTCGGCAGAACCTCGATAATCAGAACAAATCCTTTATTCGAAATTTCTTCACGACAATGCAACTAGTGATGGCAGGCAATGATACTCAGGGGCTGCGCTACGGGACTATTGAAACATCAGAAAAATATTACCTTGAGTGGAAGGAAGCAGAGGCTGATGGTGCATTACCTCAAGCAAATGTTCACTGTGAAACGATACTGGAT
The DNA here is from genome assembly GCF_046054165.1 of Celerinatantimonas marina. Lineage (NCBI taxonomy): Bacteria > Pseudomonadati > Pseudomonadota > Gammaproteobacteria > Celerinatantimonadaceae > Celerinatantimonas > Celerinatantimonas marina. The sequence continues at coordinate 87,650 of NZ_JBFNXK010000016.1, forward strand.
ACCCATCTTGCACAACTGTGTGATAAGTGCCGATTGCTACAGTTGATGCATGATTTCATTGTCTTTGATGCGGGCGTGAAAAAGACTTGTCGTCATAATCAGTTTTTCGGTATTCAGGCTGCGAAACAATACGTACAACGCCATCAAGGTGGAATTATTTGGCATACTCAAGGCTCTGGTAAAAGCTTAACGATGGTTTGGCTCGCAAAATGGATCCGTGAGCATGAGACCAATTCCCGAGTCTTGATTATCACCGATCGTACCGAGCTGGATGAGCAGATTGAAAAAGTTTTCCTCGGGGTGGATGAATCAATTTATCGTACTCAAAGTGGGGCCGATCTATTAGCTACCTTAGGCCAGCCCAATCCTTGGCTAGTCTGTTCCCTTGTTCATAAGTTTGGGCGCAATGGTGAGGCTTTGAGTGAAGAGGAAGATGAAGAGGCGACTAAGACCTATATTGAAGAAATTCGTGACGCAGCTAGAGGATTTGAGCCTAAGGGTAACTTGTTTGTCTTTGTCGATGAATGTCATCGAACTCAATCAGGTAAGTTGCATGCAGCAATGAAGGAGCTACTCCCTGACGCGATGTTCATCGGTTTTACCGGTACGCCACTGATGAAAAAGGATAAGAAAAAATCTTTGGAGGTTTTTGGCCCTTATATTCATACCTATAAATTTAATGAAGCGGTTGATGATGGTGTCGTGTTGGACTTGCGTTATGAAGCAAGAGATATCGATCAACATTTAACATCGCAGAAGAAAGTCGATCAGTGGTTTGAGGCCAAAACCAAGGGCGTATCGAATCTTGCCCGGATGCAGCTGAAACAAAAATGGGGCACGATGCAGAAAGTGCTTTCTAGTCGTTCTCGGTTAGAGCAAATAGTCAGTGACATTTTGATGGATATGGAGACTAAGGCCCGATTGATGGATGGCCGTGGTAATGCCATGTTGGTGTGTGCCAGTGTCCATCAGGCTTGCGTTGTTTATGATCTTTTTAGTCGCACTGATTTCAATGGTAAATGTGCCATTGTTACCAGCTATAAACCAGCGGCAAGCAGTATTAAAGGTGAAGAAACGGGTGAAGGACTCACCGAAAAACTTTTTAAATACGATACCTATCGAAAAATGCTGGCGAATTACTTCGAGCAGAGTGAAGACGAAGCAATGAAGCGAGTGGATGATTTCGAGAAGGAAGTGAAAAAGCGCTTTATCGAAGAACCCGGGCAGATGCGATTGTTGATTGTGGTCGATAAGCTCCTAACTGGGTTTGATGCCCCTTCAGCGACTTATCTTTATATCGATAAGAGTATGGCTGATCACAACTTATTCCAAGCAATCTGCCGCGTGAACCGACTAGACGGTGAAGATAAAGAGTATGGTTATATTGTCGATTACAAAGATTTGTTCCGGTCTTTAGATAAGGCGATTAAAGATTACACCAATGAAGTTTTTGATGGATATGATCATGAAGATGTAGTCGGTTTGCTCAAAGACCGATTAGATGAAGCTAAATCAGATTTGGATGTTGCGTTAGAAACAGTGCGAACGTTATGCGAGCCAGTAAAAGCCCCACGGTTAACGAAAGATTTTCTTCATTATTTTTGCGGTGAATCAGGCGTTGAGCCTGTTGATGTTGACGAACGAAGTGAGAAGGAAGCTCTGCGTCTGACTTTGTATCAATCGGTCGCCAAATTACTACGAGCTTACGCCAATATTGCGAACGAAATGACTCAGGCTGGTTATAGTGAACAGCAAGCGGAAGAGATCCGCAAAGAAGTTGTGTTTTATGAAAAAGTTCGCGATGAAGTTAAAGTGGGTAGTGGAGATAATTTAGACGGAAAACGTTTTGAACCGGCAATGCGAGCATTGTTGGATATGTATATCCGTGCCGATGATAGCGAACAACTCATTGATTTTGATGAGCTAGGGCTGATTGATTTAGTGATTAGCCGTGACCCAACGGGCACAGTCCCTGAGGGGCTTCAAAAAGATGAAGAAGCCATGGCCGAAGCCATTGAAAATAACGTACGTAAAACGATTGTTGATGAGAATCCGGTGAACCCCAAATATTACGATCAAATGTCGGTATTACTAGATGACATTATTCGTCAGCGCCGAGAAAAAGCACTCGATTATCAATCATATTTAGAAGAGATTCGCCAGTTAGCCCAGAAGGTGAAAAATCCTGCGGGAACTCGTGCTAGCAATTATCCTTCATCGATCGATACGATGGCAAAGCAATCACTATACGATAACTTGGGACGTGATGAAGTCTTGACGACTAAGATCGATTCTGCCGTTCGATATACAAAAAAAGCAGAGTGGTTAGGTGACCGTGTCAAAGAGCGCGAAATCGCTCGTGCGATTAATGAAGAAACAGCAGGTTATGATGTGGATATTGAGCAAGTTATGGAATTGGTTAAAGCTCAGAAGGAATACCATTGATGTCGGTTGACTCGAGCGCAAAAGTGACTATTGGAGACCTTGAGATCGAAATTAAGCGTAAGCAGATTAAAAATATTCACCTGAGTGTGTTACCTCCAAATGGCCATGTTCGATTATCGGTACCGGAGAATACGAGCGATCACGCGATTCGGTTAGCTATTGTCAATAAGCTGCGTTGGATTAAACAGCAACAAGCTGATTTTGCCGCTCAGCCACGCCAAGCTTGTCGGCAAATGGTGAGTGGGGAAAGCCATTACGTATGGGGGCGATGCTATCGATTAGATGTGCAAATCGGAGCAGGGAAGCATTCGGTTAAAGTGAAAAATACGAATAGGCTTGAGCTTAAAGTTACCCCCAATACTTCAACTGAAAACCGCGTTAAGCTACTCAATCGTTTCTATCGGGGTGAAGTACATCAAGCACTGGATAAATTGCTTCCTTTTTGGGAAAAGCGGACCGGTGTTAAAGCGGCTCAGATCGGTGTGAAAAGAATGAAAACCAAATGGGGAAGTTGCAACGTTAATGCACAGCGGTTATGGATTAATTCAGAGTTAGCTAAGAAGCCTCCTGAATGCTTAGAGTACATCTTGGTCCATGAGATGGTTCACTTACTTGAACGTCATCACAATGAGCGATTCAAGAGCCATATGGACCAATTTATGCCGAATTGGCGAGAGCGGCGTAGTTTACTTAATAGTTTACCGTTGGCTTATGAGGATTGGAGCTATTAATTCTGTACGGTCTATTTATGAAGGGCACTAGCCAGCAATTTGTCATGGAATACACGCAATGAATGACCAAGAGATTATCGCTAAGGCAATTGCTGAAGCAAAAAAAATGAAAAAGACTCTGGCTAAAACGATGGTCGACCATCTACCTCAAGAAGAGACCGCTGTTTCCGTCTTTATGGCTGGCTCCCCTGGCGCTGGTAAAACTGAAACTGCACGTAACATTTTGAATATGTTTAAAGATCAAAATGGCGTTTCGTCGTTAGTGCATATTGAGAATGATGAACTTCGAAAAGAGTTTGAGGATTATCATGGAGAGAATTCTCCGCTCTTCCAAAGAGCTGCTACTCTTTTGGTTGAGGCTATCCATGATCGAGCTTTACAGAAGGATGTCAGCTTTATCTTGGATTCTACCTTGTCCAGCTTTGATAAAGCTAAAAATAACATTGAGCGTTCGTTAAAACGTGGTCGCTACGTTCAGATAATCTTTGTATATCAGGAACCAGAACAGGCATGGCGTTTAGTTAAAGCTCGTGAAACTGTCGAAGGAAGAAGGGTTCCAGCAGAGGTGTTCGTAACTCAATTTATGCAATCACAACATGTGGTTAGCGAGTTAAAAAAGATATTTGGTCCTGATATTAATATTATGTTTATTGAAAAAAATATTGACGGTAAGAGTGAAAAGCCTCATTTTGATGTAACAGATATTGACGCTTTATTAAGCAAAAAGTACAATCGCGAGTCTTTAGAGACCATCGTCGGATTGAGAAACTAATAAGGAGGGAAAGATGATCGGAACTAAACGTGAAAAGGTTAAATCTACTCCTTTCTCTGATTTTGTTCGGCATGCTTCGGCAAGCGAAAAACGTAAATTCTTCGATAAAGTAGTAAAAGAAACTATTAGAGAACAGCAAGAATTGATTGCTAAAGCAGAACAGCATGTTTGTCGTTAGAATGAATGTTAATTGCTCAAAGCCGCTATAAACAGCGGCTTTGTCGTTTTTACGATATCAAAATATTTCACATATATATCATCACATTGAATAAAACCTTCAGCTAAAGGTGATGATATGCAAGAACAACCAACGCGTTTAATTCGAATAAAAAAAGTAATGAACATGACAGCAATGAGCCGTTCAAACGTTTACAAATTAATGAGTGAAAAGAAGTTTCCGAGCACTGTGCCTTTAGGTGGTCGTGCTGTGGCGTGGATAGAAAGTGAGGTTGAGGAGTGGATGATGGATAGAATTGCTGAGAGGGATGGAGGGAAACAAACTCAGGTAGCTAATTTGTGTGATTCATAGAGATGGTTTCAACTTTCTTAGCCGAAGATCGAGCTTGTAATTCTGCTCTTGAAACCTCTCTTTCCAGAGCTGATAGTGCTGTGATACGTCTTCAGACAAAGGAGTTTGGTCAGATAACTCTGTAATCCTGTCTATCGGTGTTAGCCCCTTTAACGAGCTATGGGGCCGCTCCCAGTTATAGTAGTGCTGCTATTCAGCTAGCAGCAGATCCAGCTCTTTCAGCCCCACACCAACATCTATAGTCGGATAAAACTCACTTTTATCTGTTTTCTGGGAGCGTTCAACTTTGCCTTTCAAGTGAGGCGAACCAGGCTTGTTTGGACGAAACTTGATTCCATATATCATAAGTTGCTTCTGGACTTTCTCTGCAAAGAATTCGCGCCCTCTGTCCGTCTGAATGCGCTGGATAGGAAATGGCATTTCCTCCACGACACATTCGATAAAGTCGACTGTATTTTCCGCTGTGCGCCGAGAGTAGCACCTCAGAACCCGATAGCGGGAGCAGTCATCGATAGCTGTGTACTGATAAATTCCAGGTGCTATTTTACAGGTATCCATCTGGACTCTATCACCAGGGATCGGGCGCTCGTATCTTTGGAAATCTTTTTTACGTCGATAAGTTACAATCGGTTTAACAGAAGCTTCTGATAAAACTTTATGGATAGTCGCTGTGCTTAGGTGTATTTGGTGAAGTCGGATTAGTTCTGTTTGTAAGCGCCGCGCACCTAAGTTGCGTTTTTCGCGCATCTCAAGGATCAACGCCTTTAATTCATCAGTGATCTTGGCGTCTGGAGAAGAATGAGGGCGTTTGCTTTGGCTTTCGAGACCAGCGATTCCATTCAACCTATATCGCTTCGTCCACTTACGTAATGTTGGTCTGGAAATACCACAGCGTCGACATACGAGGCCTGCATCACCACATTCCTCATACATCTTTACCCACTGTAGTCTTTGCTGAATTTCCCTGTCCATAGACATCAGTATAGTTGAAAGGATGTCTATGAATCACACACATAAAAGAGGGAGGACTATATGTCCACCCTCATGCTTTTATTTTTTTGTTTGTTAACATGTTAACCAATGGCTCTCAAGTTGCGAGTGGTTGTGATCGATAAACTCCCTTGAGAGGCTTTTTCAATATGCTCGCTCCACCAGCACATCATTGGAATACGGCGCTCTAAGTAGTCAGTTCGGTTATAGGCGCCACGTACCTGGTTTTTCTCAACGTGTGCTAGGGCAGCTTCAACCAAGTCGCTTTCGAATCCTTGTTCATTAAGAGTCGTACTGGCAATAGATCGAAGGCCGTGACTGACTAATCGACCTGCAAATCCCATACGTTTTATTGCTGCGTTAGCTGTTTGATTACCAAATGGTTTTTTAGGATCACGGTCAGATGGGAAAACATATTCGCGATGTCCGCTAATCGGTTTCATGACTTCCAGCAAAGCGAGCATCTGTTCTGTTAGTGGGATTCGATGCTCTCTTCTTTTTTTCATTCGTTCTGGTTGAATCGTCCATATTTTTTTATCTAGATCTATTTCGTCCCATCGAGTTCCTGCTGCTTCGCTTGGTCGTGTTATGGTATGAAGTTGCCATTCGATTACACAGCGCGTGGTGCGCTTTATATTTGCATTCACAAGAGCTTGCATGAATTCTGGCAATTCAGCTGGTGTGAGTGCTGCCATATTTTCTTTTTTTGGCTTTTTAAATACGGCTTTGATCCCTGAAAGGGGGTTAGCTTGAATGAGTCCACTGTTAACTGCGTGGTTCATGATTTCATTTAGCCTTTGGGTTAAACGCTTAACGGTCTCTAAGCTCCCTTTAGCTTCTATAGGCTTAAGAATTTTAATCACGTTCTGCGCGTTGATATCTGCAATAGGAACATTAGCGATAGATGGGAAAATATGGAGTTCAAGAGAACTCCAGTAATCTTTTGCGTAATCTTTGGTTACATTGTCTCGTTTGATTTCCATCCACCGCTTAGCGACGTTATAGAAGGTATTCTCGTGGATTGCTTGATTAGATAGTTGTTCTTTTTCTCGCGCATCTTTGGGATCAATACCTTGGACCACTAGCTCACGATATTTTTGTGCCAGTTCTCTAGCAAGCTTTAGACTCACTTTATCTAGTGTTCCTAGTCCAATGTTAACGCGCTTCTTCGAGTGCGGGTGCGTGTATTGGTAATTCCATTGCTTAGTACCGTTACTTCGAATCCGGAGTTGAAGACCAAGACCATCGGAAAGGTTGTAATCTTTTTCTTTAGGTTTGGCGTTTTTGATTTGAGTTTGGGTAAGAGGAGTAACGGCTTTCGGCATGGTAGTCACAGTATCCTTGCGATTCGTTGTATTCCAAATTTTACTTCAAAAGTTTTGGAATACAACCTGGAATACATCAAACTCTGGCTAGTCAAAGACGTTATTGGACGTCTGTGGATGATAACTCATTGATTTTACTATGTTACAGGCAAGAAAAAAGACGTCCTAGGACGTCTTTAAACTTAGAATTGGTGGAGCTGGGGGGATTTGAACCCCCGTCCAAAACCATCTCACTCAGAGGCGCTACATGCTTAGTCGGCCTTTACATTCGCCATAGTGCTGCGGGTCGACACGCCACACTAGAACTAGCTTGAATTAGGTTTAACGGTTCAGCTCTCAAGCGGGAGCATCCGCGCGATCCTGATTTGGTTTGATCCCCTGTTAATCCCCGTCTTTCAGGCGGAAGCTAGGGCAGGAGAGCATTAGCAGGTTATTAAGCTGCTAAAGCGTAGTTTTCGTCGTTTGCGACTATTTTTTTGCGGCTTTTAACGAGGCCAACCGCCCCTCGGCATGCTCCGCTGAACTCATTGATCCTGTCGAATCCTAAATCAGCCCCGGAACTGGGCGCTAGTCTAACACAGAGTAGATCGGTGTGACTAGCGTAAGTTTTTTGATTGGACTTTATTTGTTCAATCCGAAATCGACAAATGTTTTGTTTACAAAACATAACATTGGGGGGATGGCGATAAATTCAAGAGGGAAACCAAAATACCATCGATGCAATGTAGCCGGATGGATCTGGCGTAATCCGGGGCTGAGCTTCATGATATCCCCGGATTTCACGGTGTTGCATCCGGGCTACGAGCGGATTGATTCAGGTGTGGCATGCTGATGTCGCTTGGATGGGGGCTGGTGTAATCTGGGTCAGGGCTTAATATATCCCGGATTTCACGGTGTTTCATCCGGGCTACGAGCCGATTGATTCAGGTGTGGCATGCTTATGTCGCTTGGCTGGGGCTGGCGTCATCCGGGGCAGAGCTTCATGATATTCCCGGATTTCACGGTGTTGCATCCGGGCTACGAGCGGATTGATTCAGGTGTGGCGTGCTGATGTCGCTTGGATAGGGGCTGGTGTGATTTGGGGCAGAGCTTAAGATATTCCCGATTTCACGGTGTTGCATCCGGGCTACGAGTTGATTGATTCAGGTGTGACATCCGGATACATGCGATCAATGGAATTTACCATGTAGCCCGGCAATAGCGTAGCAGATGCCGGGAACATCACGGTGTTACACGGGGGACGAGAGGGTATCGCCGTGGCAAGCTTAAGGGATGTTTATTGCTGGGCGTGTTTCATGACACGTGCTTTAGAGCGCTGCCATTCCCGATCTTTAATATCGCTCCGTTTATCGTGTTCTTTTTTCCCTTTGGCTAAACCGATTTCCAATTTTACCCATGACCGTTTCCAATACATGGCTAGAGGGACAATGGTATATCCCTGACGTTCGGTAGAGCCGATGAGCCGTTCTAGTTCTCGTTTATTGAGCAACAATTTACGGTTGCGGGTTGGGTCGGCAATAACGTGGGTCGATGCTACTTTTAACGGTTGAATCGTTGCGCCGTACAGGTAAGCCTCACCACGATGGATGATCACATAACTTTCACTGATGTTTATTTTACCGGCTCGCAGTGATTTGACTTCCCAGCCCTGCAACTCCAGCCCTGCCTCGAATTTGTGTTCGATATGATATTCGTGGCGAGCTTTGCGGTTTTGGGCGATGGTACTTCCGCCGGGATTTTTTGCATTTTTCTTAGCCATAGGCGGGCTATTATACCCATCTATTTTCACAAGGAAACTGATATTCTGTGAGTTTTTCCGGGATGATGGTAAGATCACGCCGATTTTGACATAAGGAGTGTTCATGCCTCAGATCCAGCGTAGTGCCCTGGTTCATTTTAGTGCCGAGCAGATGTACCATTTAGTCAATGATGTTCTGTCGTATCCTGAATTTCTACCCGGTTGCGTGGGAAGTCATATCCTTGAACAGACGGAGCATGAGATGACGGCATCGGTTCAGGTGGCTAAAGCGGGGATCCGGAATGAGTTTACAACCCGTAACGTGTTACATCCGTTTGATAAAATAGAGCTACAGTTGGTCAATGGGCCATTTAAACAGCTTTCGGGAAGCTGGAATTTTCAGCCGTTGGCTGCCGATGCTTGTAAAGTGGTGTTGGAGCTGGAATTTGAATTTTCGAATCGGTTGATTGCAATGGCTTTTGGTCGGATCTTTAAAGAGTTAGCTGGCGCGATGGTACAGGCTTTTTCGAATCGGGCAAAACAGGTGTATTAGTGATGAGTCAGTTGAACGTGGAAGTGATCTACGCATTACCTGATAAACAGACGTTGTTATCGGTGAGCGTTCCGGAAGAGACGACTGTTGGGCAGACGATTGAGTTGTCTGGAATGTATCAGCATTATCCGGAGTTAAGAGAGAGGTCACTGAAAGTGGGCATTTTTAGTCGACCTGTGAAATTAACGGATCCAGTTCAGAATGGGGATCGGGTTGAAATTTACCGGCCATTGCTCGCTGATCCTAAAGAGTTACGAAAAATTCGCGCCGAGCGAGCCAAAGCTAAAGCAAAGTGAATAAGTGGCTCAATCCACTTTGCTAAAGATGGAGTTAGCTGGCTGCTTGCGGAGCCTCAGAATTTGGAGCATTGATAGGCGTATTAAAATCAGGGCTAGGCTGATAGTCGCCAGTCATTGTTTGTAGCAGTCCATTTTTAAAGGTGAGGACTAGTTTTTTCTGGGTGGTAGGTCCGTTGCCTTTATTAAAGTGATAGATGTAATACCATTTGTTTGGAGTGAATGCATCGACTAGCATCGGAGTCCCCATCACAAATTGAACTTGCTCCTGAGTCATATGGACTCGTAGTTGCTCAACTTGTTTTTCCTCTACAAAGTTTCCCTGAGGAATGTCGATCTGATAAACCAGTGAATTAAATACTGAACATCCCGAAAGTAAAACGGTGCTTAAAAGAGCTGGTAAAATCAATCGTGAGCGCATCATCTTCTTTTATATATTCCATAACAAGGATGCTAATCATATCAAGGACTGACCAAAAAAGAAGTATAGATTCACGTGGTTGCTATTTTTTCTATGGTTGTTGTGCCAATTTGTGATGCTTGGTCACTCTGGATTGAGGGCGCAGTGCTTACCTTTTAATTTATCTTTGTTGATTACACCCCTGTACAAACGGGACATCCTTTACATTTTAAACCGGGGACATGGTTTACATGTCCCTTGTTATTTTAGACGAATTATTTTCATGGTGCGTTCATCTAATCGACCTATTTTCATCATCGAGAAATAGACGTCATAGTCATC